>CAYTTC010000039.1:0-31649 GCA_964440525.1 uncultured Propylenella sp.
ACGACATGATCGCCATGCGCCATCGTCTTGTTCACGACTACCGGAGAGTTCGAGTCGATATCGTTGTAAAGACCGTGCGTGACGACGTCCCTCAATTGATTGCAGTGCTTCGGCGCGTGCTCGAGGGCGAGGCCCCATGAGCGCCAGCTTCACCGCGTTCCTCTATCTCGTCTCGGGCGTCCTCTTCATCCTGGCGCTGCGGGGGTTGTCGCATCCGGAGACCAGCCGGCAGGGCAACCTTTTCGGCATGATCGGCATGGCGCTCGCCATCCTGACCACGCTTTTCGGGCACCCGCCGGCTGGCTTCTTCGCCTGGTTCTTCATCGTCATAGCCATGGGCGCTGGCGGGGCGACGGGCGCCGTCATCGCGCGCAGAATCCCGATGACGGCGATGCCGCAGCTTGTCGCCGCTTTTCACTCGCTGGTCGGCCTCGCGGCAGTCCTTGTCGCCGCCGCGGCGCTCTACGCGCCGCAGGCTTTCGGAATCGGCACGATCGGCGAGATCCACGGCGCGAGTCTGATCGAAATGAGCCTCGGCGTCGCCATCGGCGCCATCACCTTCACCGGCTCGATCATCGCATTTCTGAAACTCGACGGGCGGATGTCGGGAAAACCCATCCTGCTTCCGGCGCGGCATGTCATCAACATCGTGCTGGCGGTGCTGATCGTAGTCTTCATCTATCGGTTGGCGGCGACGGAGAGCCAACTCGCCTTCTGGCTGGTCGTGCTGTTGTCGCTCGCCTTCGGGATTCTCCTCATCGTGCCGATCGGCGGCGCCGACATGCCGGTCGTGATCTCGATGCTGAACTCCTATTCCGGCTGGGCGGCGGCCGGCATCGGTTTCACCCTCGGCAACACCGCGCTCATCATCACCGGCGCGCTAGTCGGCTCGTCTGGCGCCATCCTCTCCTACATCATGTGCAAGGGGATGAACCGCAGCTTCATTTCCGTCATCCTCGGGGGCTTCGGCGGCGAGACGGCCGGCCCCGCCGGCGCCGCTGGCGACAAGACGGTAAAGCAGGGCTCGGCCGAGGACGCCGCGTTCCTCATGAAGAACGCCTCGAAGGTGATCGTCGTGCCGGGTTACGGCATGGCGGTGGCGCAGGCGCAGCACGCGCTACGCGAGATGGGCGACAAGCTGAAGGCCGCGGGGGTGGAGGTGAAATACGCCATCCATCCGGTCGCCGGCCGCATGCCGGGCCATATGAACGTGCTTTTGGCCGAGGCGAACGTTCCCTATGACGAGGTGTTCGAGCTCAATGACATCAACTCGGAGTTTGCGCAGACCGACGTTGCCTATGTGATCGGCGCCAACGACGTGACCAACCCGGCGGCGCGTGACGACAAGACCTCGCCGATTTTCGGCATGCCGATCCTCGACGTGGACAAGGCGGCGACCTGCCTCTTCGTCAAGCGCTCGCTCGCCTCCGGCTATGCCGGCATCGACAACGCGCTCTTCTACAAGCCGAAGACGATGATGCTCTTCGGGGATGCGAAGAAGATGACCGAGGATATCGTCAAGGCGCTTTAGTTCGTCGAGGCGCTCTCTCCGATCCCGACAGGCGAAAGCGGAGTGCCTATGAGTGGCGTCGGGATTCCCGCCCCGAAGCCCTTTGGGGCTGGCGGCGATCTGCCTCACTGGATAAGGTCCCAGCCGACGTCGAATTGAGGACGCTCCCGAACGGCTGTTTCAAGCGTTCTGGGGGCATTGGTTGGGGGGAACCTGAAATGAAGCTTATGCACGCGATTTATGCGGCCGTGGCGGTCGTGCTGATGACGGTCTCCGCGCATGCGCTTGAGTGGAGCGCCAACGCGACGTCATGCGTGCCCGACGCGGAATCGATAAAATTCGGGAGATACGCATCGACAGCAGCAAAGATCGCTCACAGCGTCAACAACGTCGATCTCATCCAGGTAGTGTGCAAAATCAGCGAACCGCTCCCGTCGGACGGGGTCTGGGATCTTAACGTCACCTATCGTGACTCGAACGGCACGACCGGCGGGGCCTACGTCATCGCGCGGCTCTTTAGCCTTTCGCGGCTGAGCGGAGTCCAGACGCTGGTGGCGGTCTTCAATTCGAATAGCAGCTCCGCAGTTGGGGTCACGAAAGGTTCGATTGCGTTCAGCCACACCTTTGATTTCGTTGCCAGCTACTATTACGTTGTCCTCTTGCTCGATCGGACCCAGACAAACCAGGTTGTCGAGGCGTACGGCGTGGCCATCGAGCAGGACTTCTGATGCACGCCGGTCGCCTTTCGCTTCACCGCCCTGACTTTTGTCTCCGGATCGGGGCGCTCGCCGGACGAAAAGTCCGGCGAGCTCAAGCGGCGTTGACGATTGCGGCGAACGCCACGAGGCTGCCGTTCCAGCCTTCTGGCGAATCGAGGGCAGCGCGAACCTCGTCGCTCCGCGTGCCGTAGTGCTCCAGGTTGCGATGCTCGAGCTCGACGCGCGTTCCTCCACCCTCAGCAACGAACCGCACCTCGACCTCTGTCGTGAAATCCGCATCGTATTTCCAATCGGCGTTGATCTGCCAGGCGAGCACGACGCGGTGAGGCGGTTCCCAGCGAAGCACTTTGCCCCACTCGCACTCCGTCCCGTCGTCGGCAATTTCATGCCAGCGTCCACCGACGCGCGGTTCGAGCACGACTTCCTTCAGCGGCGCGGAACCTGTGATGCTCGGGCTTCCACCAGCGCGTCATATCGCCGGTAAACACCTTGAACGCGCGCTCGGGCGTAGCGTTGACCTGGATGCTCTTGCGGATAGGCGCAGCCGTGATTTGCAACGTCATGTCGGCGCGCGCTCCCAACTCATGGTCTTGCCCGTTGCGATTCTGAGGCTGAAAAACGCCAGCACCGCCGTTACGAGCGCGTGGGTCAGCCCGCGCGGGTCGGCGATGTTTCCAACCGACACGTTGAAGGCGAGCACGAGCACGATCCAGGCGATGCAGCCGGCAAAACAGATCCAGGCGAGGGTTCGGTCTTCGGGACGGTTCACCCGGAGAAGGTTGATCGCGGCAACGAGGATGGCCAGCGCGCTTGCCGCAAATGCCCAGACAAGCTCGGTCGAAAGAAACGCATA
This sequence comes from uncultured Propylenella sp., assembly GCA_964440525.1. GTDB lineage: Bacteria > Pseudomonadota > Alphaproteobacteria > Rhizobiales > Afifellaceae > DASWJZ01. The sequence goes on from CAYTTC010000039.1 coordinate 3,083, forward strand.
AGCGCTCAGCGAACCGAAAGTGTGGGCGATGGCGGCAAGGACCAGAAGAACACCGAAGGCGCGATCGACAAGCTTGAGCATGACGGCACTATCCCTTTTGGCGTGGAGAACGCGATCCGCTGTCTGGTGGTCGAGAGCCGTGCCGGTGGTCAGCCTGCTCATGATTCATTCCCCTGTTCGGATTCGACTGCATTCTTGAAGGCGGCGAGATTGGAGTCCCAAAACTGATCGAGCCAGGCGCGGATCGCACCGAGCCCTTTTGGGTCGATCTGGTAGACGCGACGGGCTCCCTCCGCCCGGTCGGTGACGAGGCCCGCGGTTTTCAGGATTTTCAGGTGCTGCGACACCGCCGGACGGCTGACGGGAAGGTTCTTGGCAATCGCCGAGACCGAAAGCGGCCGGCGCGCAAGGCGTTCGAAGATGGCGCGGCGGGTTGGATCGGCGAGCGCCGTGAGGGTGCCAGATATGTAAGCCATGCCTTACCGTAAGTAATGGCTTACATGTTGTCAACAGCTCCTATCCAGGTGGAGAGAGGGAGCGAAGCCCGGCGGCGAGCCGGGCTTCGCTCTTCGCTCGGGGACGAGCTTGCCCGATCAATGCATCACGGGCAGGCCGGCGAACAGGCGTTCGGGTGCAACGCGATCGGGCCAGCAACTACCTGCGCCCCGTTATTATTGTTGAATGCCAGAGTATTATTTCCATACCCCGTACCGGGGCCGGCGTTTATTCCGAAGGAAGCGTTGGCGATTATTACGTTGCCCAGGACGGTGCCCGCGACGATTGCAATACCCGCCCCGCCGTTCCCGGAGGAGCTGCTGTCTGTAACAAGGGAGCGCGTGCCGTCGACAATTCCGGTGTTTCCGTTTTGCGTGACCGTGCTGCCTCGCACGGAGGAATAGAATCCGGCAACGTAGATGCCGTACGCTCCATTCTCGACCACCCGCATGTTCTCGACGATCCAATTGTCGCCTGTGCTGTAGATGCCATGGGCATCGAAGCCGGTGATGGTGCCGTTGCGGATCGTGACACTGTTGAAATCAACTCCGTAGATGCCGGTCGTCGCGACCGCCGCCCCGCGAAGGCGGAAGCCGTTCATGTCGATATCGACGAAGTTGCTGTCGATCCGGATGCCGGCCTTGTCGGCTGGCGGTTGGAGGTTGCTGGAGACTATGTAGCTGCCGGGCAGCGAGAGCGTGACCGGAAAGCCGGCGGCGTCGCCCGGCGTGACGTTGCCCGCATTGGCCTTCGCCTGGGTGATCAGGATCTCGCCTTGCGCCAGAGCGGGCGCGGCGGGCAAGAAGGTAAGAGCCGCGAAAAGCGCGGCAGCTATGAAAGCATGATTGCGCATCGACCTCTCCCCTAGGATCAGCCCGTTACTGGGCACGCCGGAGCATAGGCTGCTATGGCTCTTCCGTCACGAGCGCGGCCACCTGCGGCTCACGGGCAAGGCCGATCCGCGCCGACGTTCAAGCAAAGGGCCGGCTGCCCATGCTGTTGGCGATGGAATTGCCGGGGATGTCTCGTGAAATTCCGCTAGAGGTGTCGGGAGGTCGCGGAGCAGAGCGTGCGCAATCGAATCTACAGAGCCGCAGGTCGCATCGTGGCGCTCGCGGCAGCAATCTATCTCGCCGCCGCCGGCTATCTCTTCGTCTTCCAGCGCGATTACGTGTTCGAGCCGGAGGGCACGCTCGAGCTTCCTGCGGAACGCGGGCTGTCGCTGGTCGAGGTCGTCACGTTCAACACCGCGGACGGAACGCCCCTGACCGGCTGGTATCGGCAAGCCTCGCCCGGCCGGCCGACGGTGCTCTATTTCCACGGTAACGCCGGCAACATTTCCGGCCGCTCAAAACGCTTCGGGGAGATCGCCGCATCTGGCTTCGGTCTCCTCGCGGTCAGCTATCGCGGCTACCCCGGAAGCGGCAGCAGTCCGAGCGAAGCAGCGCTTTTCTCCGATGCGCTGGAAGTCTTCGATTGGCTCGCGGAACGGACGCAAAATATCGTGATCCACGGCGAGTCGCTCGGCACGGCCGTCGCCACCTATGTCGCCGGCGAACGCCCGGCCCGCGCGCTCGTGCTCGAAGCGCCGTTCACGGCGGCGCTCGACATCGCCGCCGCGACCTATCCGTGGCTACCGGTCGGCCTTCTCATGCGTGACCCGTTCCTCTCGCGCGAGAACATCCTGCGCGTCGAAGAGCCGCTGCTCATCGTCCACGGCACGGACGACCAGATGGTTCCGGTCGCCCATGGCAGGCGGCTCTTTGAAATGGCGCACGAACCGAAGAGGCTCGCGATCATCGAGGACGGCACCCACAGCGATCTTTGGAAGCACGGGCTGTGGTCGATCGTCCTCGGCTTCCTGCAAAAGGAAGGCGTGACCGCCGCGCCCTGACGCGCGCGTCGCTGCTCAGCCCGCACCCATGGTCCGCTGCATGCCTTCGCGCGCCGGCGCATAGTTCTGATTGAGGTTGGCAGCGCGGGCGAAGGCGGCGTTCGCCTTCTGCCGCTCGCCGAGCTGCTCCAGCGCCAGACCTTGATTGGTCCAGGCGATGTAGCTCTCCCGGTCGAGCTTCACCGCCTCGTTGAAATCGTCGAGCGCGGTCCGCGCGTCGCCGAGCGCAAGATAGGAGAGGCCGCGGCCGTCATATGGCTCGGGCGACTTCGGCGAGAGGCCGATGGCGGTGGTGAAGTCCTCGATCGCCACCTGATGCTGGTTCTGCGCCTGATAGACGAGGCCGCGATTGTAGAAGGCCTGCGGGTCGGTGCGGTCGAGCTGGATTGCCGCGTTGTAGTCGGCGAGCGCGAGGTCGAGGCGGCCGTCCTGGCGATACATGTTGCCGCGGCCGACAAGGGCCGGCGCATAGCGCGGGTCGGCACGCACCGCGCTGTTATAGTCGGCGAACGCGCGCTCCATGTCGCCGTTACGGCGGTGCACAAGCGCTCGGTTGAAATAGGCGCGAGCGAAGTTCGGATTGAGCTCGATCGCCTTGTTGAAATCGGCCATCGCCTCGTCGTAGCGGCCGGCGCGGCCGAACGCCGAGCCGCGCACATTGTAAGCCTCCGGGTTGCTCGGCTCGCGCGCGATCACCGCGGAAAGAGATTCGATGTTGGCCTCCGACGCGGTCGCCGGGTCGACGGAGACGGGGATATTGGCGAGCCGCGTCTGGCACGCGGCGAGCGAAAGCGCCAACGCTAACGCCAAAGCGAGCCAGGGAGCGGAGTTGCGAAAAATGGCTGCACGCATCTTAGTTCACATCCGTGCCAGCCAGAATGCCGGAATGGCCACGCAATGTAACGCCCGGCGAGGGAAAAAGATCAAGGCTCGCTGCGTTTGCTTGGAATGAGGCCCTCGCGCTGGGCGCGCTTGCGGGCAAGCTTGCGTGCGCGGCGGACGGCTTCGGCCTTCTCGCGCGTCTTCTTCTCGGACGGCTTCTCGTAGTGATCTCGAAGCTTCATCTCGCGGAAGATGCCTTCGCGCTGCATCTTCCTTTTCAGCGCCTTTAGCGCCTGATCGACATTGTTGTCCCTGCCGATGACTTGCACGTGCCTTCAATCCTTTCCTTCCTGTCTCGACCATGAATCCGGACGATTGAAGAAGCGCATTCGCCGGGTCGCGCGCACATTGTAAACGCCCAATCGCCCCGCTGCCGCCGGGCGCCACAAGGCGGCCGCATATACTGCTACTCGACTTGATTGTCCATCGGCGCGGGCTGAGGCGCGGGCGAAATCGCGGCCTGCATTTGCGGCCGAAGCCGCGACCAATCATCCGCCGCAGCCTGGGCGGCACTGCGTGTTTCCGTGTCGAGCCGCCGCATCCAATCCTCCATGAAATCGTCGTCGATCCCGTGGTTCTTGGCGATCAGGTACCAGCGTGCAGCGCCAGCAGCGTCCCCGTCGACGCCCCAGCCTTCCGCCAGAAGCCGGGCAAGCCGGACCTGGGCGACCGGATTGTCGGCGTTGGCCGCGCGCGAGAACCAATAGGCGGCGCCGGCCTCGTCCTTGGACACGCCGCGCCCATTGAAAAGCATGATCGCATATTCGACCTCGGCCCCGACATGACCATTCCTCGCTGCTTCGGCGAACCAGCGTGTCGCCAGCGCATCGTCAGCCACCACGCCGACGCCCTCCACGAAAAGCCCGGCGAGGGTGTATTGCGCGTCCATGTCGCCAAGGCCGGCGGCGCGCCGCAGGTAGGCTGCCGCGAGCATGGCGTTCCTCTCCTCGCCCTTGCCTTGCAGCAACAGATAGCCGAGCTCGCGCGCGGCCGCGGCATGTCCCAAGTCCGCCGCCTGCTTCAACAGATCCGCCGCCTTGGCGGGATCCTGCTCGATGCCTTGCCCCTCGAGATAAAGCTGGCCGAGCGCATAGAGCGCTTCGCGATCGCCCGATTTTCCGGCGAGCCCGTACCAATCGGCGGCGGCCGGCAGATCCTGCTTTACGCCAAGGCCGCGCGACAGAAGCACGCCAAGCAGCGTCTGCGCGGCGGCGTCTCCCGCTTGGGCCTGGTCGAGCGCCAGCGAGAACGCGGTCAGGAACCAACCGCGCTGAAACGCGCCATAGGCATAGTCGGGCGGAAACGTGGTCTCTTCCCCGGCGGCCGTCAGCCCCTTGTCGATCCGCTGCTCGATGTCGATCGGCTCGAGCGTGGTGCGCAGCCGCGTTTTGCCGGTGGGGGCGACCAATGACACATCTGCCTCGCCGAGCGCAGCCGGGGCGTCGAGCGGCACCGCCAACGCCTCCCCGGCTGCGCCGAGCCCCTGCTCGATACGTTCCTCGATCGTTGTGGCTCCCGAATCCTGCGCCGAGGTTGGCGATGCGAGCGCCAGAACGAAGAGGGCGGGGAGCGCGAGCCTGTTCATGCGGCGCGGCGCCCGGTGCGCTTCAGCATCGCGTCAGCGAGGCGGACGGCCTCGCCCGGTCCGCCCTCATGCGACCACACCGCATCGTGAAGCGCCACGAAGGCCGCGCCGGTCGCCGCCGCTTCGGCAACGCTTTCGAGCGACCGCCCCGCCATGATGACTGCGGGAATTGCCATGAGGTCGGAGCACCACTCGGCGAGTTCGAGCGACTTGGGATGCGGCGCGTCGTGCGTGTCTCCGTGCGGATGGCCGAAGAGGAGATAGTCGAGGTCCAGTTCGCCCACCTGCATCGCGGCGTGGCGCGAATGGAGATTGCCGGCGCCGACGATCCGCTTCGGCCGAAAAGATTCGACCGCGAGGCGGATATCCTCAAGCCCGCCGCCGACATGGACGCCGTCGGCCTGTACATGCCCGGCGAGCCGCGTGTCGTCGGCGACGAGCGCGGCCGCGCCCGCCTTCTGGATGAGCGCGACCAGCGGTCCGATCACGTCCGCGCCAGCCTCGCTCGCGATCAGCACCGCCGCGACGTCGCTGGCAGCGAGCGCCTCCGCGAGACGCGGTGGAAAACTCTCCGCGTCGATGCGGGGCGGCGTCACAAGGAAAAGACGTGCGACTTCGGTGCTGTCCATCATACTCGGATGTTGAGGAGACGCGGTGCCTCCTTACCAATCCGTCAATCCGGCGATTTTCGGGCCGGCGATTCTTGGGTCGGCGATTTTCAGGCCGCCTTCTTTTCCAGCTCCGCTTTCCATCCGCCGGTGGCCGCCATGCCGTTCATCTTGGCCCGGTGGGTGAACGCGGTTTGGCCGGCATTGACGTTCTCCGGCTTGCCGCCCCAGGCCTTGAGCGCGGCCGCCTGCAGCGCCCGCCCGTAGGAGAAGGTGAGTTTCCAGGGCAGGTCGTACATCGCGTTCATGGCGGAGAGATGCGCCGTCGCGTCCAAGTCCGATTGGCCGCCGGAGAGGAAGGCGATGCCGGGGACGGCTGGCGGGACCGTGGCCTTCAGCGCCTTGATCGTCTTCTCCGCCACTTCCTCGACGCTGACTTTTTGACCGGAGCTTTGGCCGGGCACGACCATGTTGGGCTTCAGCACGATGCCTTCGAGGTTGACCTTGGCCAGGAAAAGCTCCGTAAAAACCGCCTGCAGCGTATTCACCGTCACGTCGTAGCAGCGGTCGATCGTGTGCTTGGCGTCGGGTCCGTCCATCAGCACCTCGGGCTCCACGATCGGCACGATCATCTGCTCCTGACAAAGTGCGGCATAGCGGGCGAGCGCATGCGCGTTGGCGTGGATGCAATCCCAGCTCGGGCGGCCGTCGTCGCCGATCGTGATGACCGCGCGCCACTTCGCGAAGCGGGCGCCGAGCCCATGATACTCCTTCAGCCTGCCGCGCAGACCGTCGAGACCTTCGGTGATTTTTTCACCCGGATGGAAGGCAAGATCCTGTGCGCCGGCATCGACCTTGATCCCGGGGACGGCTCCCGCCGCCTTGATGAGATTGACCAGCGGCTTGCCGTCTTTCGCTTTTTGGCGGAGCGTCTCGTCGAAAAGGATGACGCCGGAGACGTAGTTCTTCATCGCCTCGTCGGCCGAAAACATCATCTCGCGATAGTCGCGGCGATTCTCCTCGGTGTTTTGGACGCTGATCGAATCGAAGCGCTTCTTGATCGTCCCGGTGCTTTCGTCGGCCGCCAGGATGCCTTTTCCCTCGGCGACCATCTTGATCGCAATGTCTTCCAGCCTTTCACTCATGGCTGCTCTCCTTCCAGTCCGATTTCTAGTGTTGATTCTTGCCGCGGCGGAGCGCCTCGACGCCCGGAAGCGGCTTGCCTTCGAGCCATTCAAGAAACGCGCCGCCGGCGGTCGAGACATAGCTGAAATCGTCCGCCACACCGGCATGATTGAGCGCCGCGACCGTATCGCCGCCGCCGGCCACGGAGAGAAGCTTGCCTTCGCGCGTGCGCTTGGCGGCATGTTTTGCCGCGGCGACCGTGGCCCGGTCAAACGGGGGCTTCTCGAAGGCGCCAAGCGGCCCGTTCCAGACCAGCGTTTTCGCCTTGTCGATCCAGCCGTTGACCGCCTCGACGGTTTTCTCGCCGACGTCGAGGATCATCATGTCGGCGGGGACTTTGTCGGCGGCGATGGTTTTGTGGGGCGCGTTCGCTTCGAACGCCGCAGCTACCACCACATCGGTGGGAAGCACGATGGCGCAGCCGCCTTCGGCCGCGTCGAGCATGATCTGCTTCGCGGTCTTCTGCAGATCGGGCTCGTTCAGAGATTTGCCGATCCCCACGCCCTTCGCCGCGAGAAAAGTGTTCGCCATGCCGCCGCCGATGACGAGCGCGTCCACCTTGGCGATCAGGTTGCCGAGCAATTCTAGCTTTGAGGAAATCTTGGCGCCGCCGACGATGGCGACGACCGGATGCTGCGGATTGCCGAGCGCTTTCTCAAGCGCTTCCAGCTCCTCCTGCATCGCGAGGCCGGCATAAGCCGGCAGATGATGTGCGAGGCCCTCGGTCGAAGCGTGCGCGCGGTGCGCGGCCGAAAAGGCGTCGTTCACATAGATGTCGCCCACCTTCGCGAGCTGCGCGGCGAAGGCGGGATCGTTCTCCTCCTCGCCGGCATGAAAGCGGGTGTTTTCGAGGAGCACGATGCCGCCGTTTCCGACCTTCGCCACCGCCGCTTCCGCTTCCGGCCCGACACAGTCGTCCACGAATCCGACCGGGCGCCCGACCACATCGGCGACCGCCGGCGCGATCGGCGCGAGCGACATTTCAGGGACGCGCTTTCCCTTCGGCCGATCGAAATGGGCGAGCAGCGCCACCTTGGCGCCCTTGTCGGATAAGAGCTTGATGGTCGGCGCGACGCGCTCGATCCGCGTCAGGTCGGTGACGGCTCCGTTTTTCACGGGCACGTTCAAATCGACGCGGAGAAGCACGCGCTTCCCCTTCAAATCGCCCGCATCCTTGAGAGTTCGAATTTGCATCTCAGCGCATCACCAGGACTAAACGGGCGCGTCTTATCATCCAAGCCAACCGGTTGACAGAGGCGCGCGCCATGCCGATCAAGAGAGGACAGGAATCGTCCGTGTCACAACCCCCGAAAACCCTGACCCGTCTCGACAAGGCCATCCGCCGGCTGGAGGCGCAGCGCACCTGCCTCGACTGGGCCGTCGCGGAGATCGCGGCCATACCCGGCATCGTTTTCGAGCTCGGGCTCGGCAACGGACGCAGCTTCGACCATCTTCGCGCCCGCATGCCCGACCGCTCGATCTACGTCTTCGAGCGCAACCCGCAAGCGCATCCCGCTTCCACGCCGTTCGCCGACCAATTGATAGTGGGCACGCTCGAAGACACCCTCCCGGCGGCGCGCCAACACTTCGCCGGCCAGGTGGCATTCCTGCATTCCGACATCGGCACCGGCGACGACGATAGAAACAGCCGCTTTGCCGCCTGGCTTGGGTCCCAGCTCATTCCGCTTCTCGTGCCGGGCGCGATCGTAGCGAGCGACCAGAAGCTTCTCGCGCTCGACGCCTTCAAGGTCGCGCCGTCCGCAGGTGTCGGAGAGGACCGCTACTATCTCTACCGGTTCAGGGAGTGAGCTATCCGAGCTTGCCCATGGCGACCGCTGTATCGCTCATGCGGTTCGAAAAGCCCCATTCATTGTCGTACCACGCGACGACACGCACGAACGTCCCCCCCATCACCTTCGTCTGGTCGATGGCAAATGTCGCCGAGTGCGGATCGTGGTTCAGGTCCGACGAGACGAGCGGCTCCTTGGTCCAGGCCAGGATCGGCCCCAGCCGGTTTGATTTCGCCGCCTCGTAGACGGCGTTGTTCACCTCGTCGACCGTGGTCGGCTTCTTGGCGACGAACTTGAAGTCGATCAGCGAGACGTTCGGCGTCGGCACGCGAAGCGACACGCCGTCGAGCTTGCCCTGCAGTTCGGGGATAACGAGGCCGACGGCCTTGGCCGCTCCGGTCGACGTTGGGATGATGTTGAGCGCGGCGGCGCGGGCCCGGTAGAGGTCCTTGTGCATGGTGTCGAGCGTCGGCTGGTCGCCCGTGTACGAATGGATCGTCGTCATGAAGCCGTGCTCAATGCCGAAGGCCTTGTGCATCACGGAAGCGACTGGGGCGAGGCAGTTGGTGGTGCATGAGGCGTTGGAGACGACGACATGGCCCTTGATCAGCTTATCGTCGTTGACGCCGAAAACGACGGTCAGATCGGCGCCGTCGGCGGGGGCCGACACGAGCACGCGCTTGGCGCCGGCCTGAAGATGCGCCGAAGCCTTCTCCTTCGACGTGAAGATACCGGTGCATTCGAGCGCGATGTCGACCTTCAGTTCCTTCCAGGGAAGCTCGGCCGGGTTCTTTATCGCAGTGACCTTTATCGGCCCGCGACCGACGTCGATCGTGTCGCCGGCGACCTTCACCTCGTACGGGAATTTTCCGTGCACCGAATCGTGGCGGAGGAGATGTGCGTTCGTCTCCACCGGGCCGAGGTCGTTCAGGCCGACGACCTCGATGTCGTTGCGGTCGGATTCGATGATGGCGCGGAGAATGTTGCGCCCGATGCGCCCGAAGCCGTTGATGCCAACCCTGACGGTCATGGTCTTACCTCGATGGTCCTGAATTGTGCCGTTGAGCGACGGCGTCCGCCACCGCCTCTGCCGTAATGCCGAAATTCTTGTAGACGTCCTTGTAGGGGGCGCTGGCGCCAAAACTCGACATGCCGACGAAGAGACCGTCGGAGCCGATCACTGCGTCCCAGCCGAATCGAACCGCCGCCTCCACCGCGATCTTTACCGGCGCGTCGCCGATCACTTTGCTGCGAAAATCCTCCGGCTGCTGGAGGAAGAGCTCGAGCGAAGGCACCGAGACGACGCGGGCAGCGATGGCTTTGTCTTTGAGGAACTTCTGCGCAGCGATCGCAAGCTCGACCTCGGAGCCGCTGGCGAAGATGGTCGCGAGCGGCCTTCCGGACGCTGGCGAGATCTCGTAGGCGCCTCGGGCGCAGAGATTGGCCTTTTCCGCGGTCGTGCGCGACGGCGTCAGGTTCTGTCGAGTAAGCGCCAGGACCGTCGGACCGTCGATGCGTTCCAGCGCGAGCTGCCAGCACTCCGCCGTCTCGATTGCGTCGGCCGGGCGGAAGAGGCGCATGTTGGGCATGCACCGAAGCGCGGCCAGATGTTCGACCGGTTGGTGGGTGGGCCCGTCCTCGCCGAGGCCGATCGAATCGTGCGTCATCACGTAGACGACCGGGATGCTCGCCAGCGCCGCGATGCGCATCGCGGGGCGGGCATAGTCGGTGAAGACCAGGAAGGTTGCGCCCGCCGGCTGCAGGCCGCCATGCATGGCGATGCCGTTCATCGCCGCGGCCATGCCATGCTCGCGAATGCCGTAGTGGATGTAACGGCCGGAATAGTTGCCGGGTTTGATGTCGTCGAGGTTCTTCGTCTTGGTGTTGTTCGACGGCGTTAGATCGGCGGAGCCGAGAATCAGCTCGGGCATCGCCACGGTGACCGCCTCAAGCACGAGCTCGCTCGCCTTGCGGGTCGCGAGCGTCGGCTTGTCGGCCGCGAGCTTCTCCTTCAGTGCCGCAATCGCCTCGCCGAGCGCCGCCGGACGTTTTCGGGCGAGGCGGCGCTCGAACTCGCCGCGCTTTGCAGAATCCATCGCCGCATAGCGTTTTCGCCAGTCGGCGTGAGGCTGCTTGCCGCGGGTGCCGGCGGCGCGCCAGGCGGCGAGGATGTTTTCGGGGATGACGAAGGAGCCAAAATCCCAGCCGAGTGCCTTCTTGGCGCCGGCAAGCTCCTCCGCGCCGAGAGCCTCGCCGTGCGCCTTGGACGTACCCGCCTTCGTGGGTGCGCCAAAGCCGATCACCGTCTTGCAGGCGATCATGCTCGGCCTGTCCGCCTTCAACGCGGTTTCGATCGCCGCGGCGATGGCGCCAGGATCCCGTCCGTCGACGCGCACGGCGTTCCAGTTCGCGGCTTCGAAACGCTTCACCTGGTCGACGGAGTCGGCCAGCGACAGCGGCCCGTCGATCGAGATGCCATTGTCGTCGAAGAGAAAAATCAGTCTGTTGAGCTTCAGGTGGCCGGCGAGCGCGATCGCCTCCTGGCTGACGCCCTCCATGAGATCGCCGTCCGAGCAGAGGACGAAGGTACGGTGATCGACGATGTCGTCGCCGAACTCGGCCGCGAGCATGCGCTCGGCGAGCGCCATGCCGACCGAGGCGCCAACGCCCTGGCCGAGCGGACCGGTCGTCGTCTCAACGCCCTCGGTCATGAAGCTTTCCGGATGCCCCGGCGTCTTCGAGTGGATCTGCCGAAAACGCTTCAGCTCGTCGAGCGTCATTCCCTCGTAGCCGGTGAGGTAGAGGAGCGAATAGAGCAGCATCGAGCCGTGGCCGGCGGAGAGCACGAAGCGGTCGCGGTCGGGCCAGTGCGGGTCGGCAGAGTCATATTTCAGGTAGCGCGTGAACAGCACCGTCGCCACGTCGGCCATGCCCATGGGCATGCCAGGATGTCCCGACTTGGCGGCCTCCACCGCGTCCATCGCGAGCGCGCGGATCGCATTGGCCATCAAATCGTGCTCGACAGCGTCGGTCATGATCTTCCGCCGTGGAAAGACGCTCCACGGCCGTGCCGCGAAGTCGCTTATCCGTCAAATGATCCGGATTGCGGCGGCACTGATATCAGCTTGACCTTCCGAGTCAACGCGGGGCGGCAGCCCTCGGTTGAAATGGCTTTGCTATAGAGCCGCAACGCCCGTTCCGATAAGGTCGCCGCGCGTCCGTATCGGCCGCCCAAAGACGGAGCTCTCCATGCACAGCCTCAGCATCGCGTCAGCAGTCCTGCGCGGTCTCTTTCGTTTCGACGTGGTGATGAAGACGCTCGCCGGCGCATTGTTGGCGGGATTTTTGTCGCAAGCGGCGCACGCCGTGCCGTTCCAGCAGTTCAGGTCGAGCACCAACTGCCCAAACCCTCAATCCCTCTGCGAAGTGGACTTTCCCGTTGTTGCGGCCAATCGGGCCGTCACGATCACCAATGTATCCTGCTTGATTCTCCTCGGAACGCAGACAGTCGAAATCCTCCAGGCTCAGTTCAACATCGTGAATACGAGTAATCAAGTCACGGTGCAGGATGCCGTTCTGCCGGTTCTGCAGGGGAGGGCCGCGCTTGGCACGTACTTCTCCGTCAACCAGCAGACGCTGCTGACTTACGGGACCGGATTCAAGCTGCGCGCTAGCGTGGCCACGGATGCGATTGCTTCAATGTTCCTGCGGTGCAAGATCGCCGGGGACATCAGGGTCATCCCATAGATCGAATTGTTGCGCGAAGTCGGGACGTCCTTCAACGACCGGGACGCCCCGGCGATGGCGAGGGCCGGCTAGCGGAGATCAAGTTGGCGGCAAAAGTCCTCATCCTGCTCGGCACCACGAAGGGCGCCTTCATCGTCGAAGGCGATTCCGGGCGGCGCGCGTGGGAGCTGCGTGGGCCATTCTGCGAGGGTTGGCCGATGAACCACGTCATCGCGGATGCGGCGACCGGTGCGATCCATGCCGGCGGCGGCAACGAATGGTTCGGCCAGGATATCTGGAAGTCCACCGATCTCGGCGCGAGCTGGACGCGTTCCAGCGAGGGGCTCGCGTACGAAGCGGAGGGAGCGGAGCCGGTCAAAGCCGTGTGGAGCCTCGCGTCGCGTGCGGGCAGCCTCTACGCCGGCGTCAAGCCGGCGGGGCTGTTCCGCAGCGACGACGGCGGCCAGTCGTGGCGGCACATCGCCGGACTGCAAGAACACCCTTCGCGGCCGGAGTGGCGCGGGGGCGGAGCTGGGCTCATCCTGCATTCCATGGTTTTCGACCCGAACGACGATGAGCAGATGTGGGTCGGCATGTCGGCGGTCGGCGTGTTCCATACCGCGGACGGCGGCAAGACCTGGGAGGCCCGCAATCGGGGGACGCGGGCCGACTTCATGCCGGAGGGGCAACGATACCCGGAGTTCGGGCAATGCGTGCATTGCCTGGTGAAGGCGGAAGGGAGCAATCGCCTCTATCAGCAGAACCATTGCGGCATGTATCGGAGCGACGACGGGGGCCGGACCTGGAAAAGCATCGAGGCGGGGCTGCCTTCGTCCTTCGGATTTCCCGCGGCCGTCCATCCGCGCGAGCCGGACACGCTCTACTTGCTGCCGCTCAACGGCGACACCGGGAGAATCCCTCCCGACGGAAAAGCCGCGGTGTGGCGGACGCGCGACGGTGGCGACAGCTGGGAGGCGCTGCGGCAGGGCCTGCCGCAGGCGAATGCGTATTTCGCGGTGCTGCGCCAGGCCATGGCCACCGATCGGCTGGAGCCGGCGGGCGTTTATTTCGGAACGAGCTCAGGCTCGCTCTTCGCCAGCGCGAACGAGGGCGACAGCTGGAGCCAGATCGCGCAGCACCTGCCGACGATCCTCTCGGTGGAGACGCTGGTCGTCGAGGGTTAGGGCCGCCGGGGGCTTCAGGCCTTCTTCCAATATGCCGCGTCTATCCGCTTGTGAATGTACCGGCTCGGATCTATCCACGAAAGGAATTCAGATCGCCGCTTAAGCTGATTTCCAAATCGTTTGGTCACCAGGATGGAGCATCTCTTCTTTGTCCTCGTCAGCCCCACCAAAAAGCGGCAAATCTCAATATCCTTGATATCGGTAGCATTGCGGGGGAGGTCACCGGACTGGAGCCCCAAGAGGAACACATACTGAGCTGACCGTCCTTTCGCGCCTTCGTAAGATGTGATGGCGACAGGTTGAACGGTATCAGACCGGTCTTTGCTTTTCTCCCGCGCCGCGACTTCGGACGCCCAAGTCTCGGCTTCCTTGAGAATCGGCTCTCGATCCGCCGCAGGAATCAACGTTGCTAAGCTAACGTTCTGTTCCGCTGCCTTGCACACAACGCCGCGGGCGGTTCCGTCGCCGCCGCATGCCAGAATGATCCTCCATCCCAAGTTTGATTCCGCATCCTCGTTCAGAATTTGGAGGGCTATCTCGCGGTCGCTCAACTCGGCCTTGTCAACGGCTTCCAGAAGACCAGTCTCCAAAAGGTGCTTTTCGACCTGGCGCCGGTAAGGATTGCTTCCGATGATAAGAGCGACCGGCTCATTCTTGTCGGCAGCTTGTTGGATCTCATCCTCAGAAATCGATCTGATGCATTGCGCGATATATCGGCCGAAATAGTTGGCGTTTTCTCGCTGCACGCTTGTTTCTGTCATTTCGATAAAGGGAAAACGCCGACTATCTTCGGCCTTCTTCGGCTCGTAGTACCGATAAGGTTTGTCTATCCGGCCATTCAGCCTTTGGTCAGCGCGCGCCTTCACGATGATGTCGTTCACGGCTGCGACAATCACTTCCGGGCAACGCATGCAAAACGGGAGCTCAAAAATTTCGTATTGGCCGCTGGCATAATGAGCTCGGATATGATCCCAGCTCGCACCTCGGAGCTGGCTGTACAACGCCTGATCGTCATCGCCGGCAATGACGATTGAATTGGGCCGCGCTAGCAGGTCGATTACGGATGCTTCCATCCTGTTGAAGTCCTGAAACTCATCAATCAGAACCAGTTTGTATTCCGGAATCACATCTGGATTCGCGGCGAGCTGCTGATACGTGCGGTGCACGCTGTCGTCGAAATCCACCGCATCGTAATAATTCGAGCGCTCAAGATAAAAAGTGATCTGCGCATCGGAGCATTTCAAATCCCGCATCAGCTCCGCAAAGCGGGGAGCACCGGATTTGCGGAGCCACTCCCAATCCCTTTTTATTAGGGAAATGAGGCCTGGATAGCAGCGAAAAGTCTCAGTGAGACCGTTCCGAAGCTTCTCTTCCCGATGCAACAGGTGCTGGCAGTACCCATGCAACGTGAAGACCTGGGATGCGTCACCCAAGTTGTGAGCGAGGTCATCCTTCAGGGCGTTGATGAAGGTCAGAACGAGCCTTTCTTTGGGCCCTCCTTCTGATGTCTCTAGCAGCATTCGAAAGAGAGTGGTTTTGCCGGCCCCAGGACCGGCCACGACCAACTTCTTACGGCTTCCGGAAGCGAGAACTCGCTCAATCGCAGTCTGGAGTTCGCGTTCTACGTCTGCTGGCGTCGCCATCGGACGAGTCTACATCGGATCCCCGTTGCTGACGTATCGCACCCGCTATCTGCGCGAAACAGATATTGCAGCGTTCGACGCGAAACAGATACGCGCGATAGGGCGCGCCGGTCAGCGGGAAATAGGTCCAGGTAAGTGGCGACTCTACGAGATTGACGGACAGGATGCGATTTAGCTTGTAGATCGCTTAGTTGTGAACTCCTCACTGTAGGCGCGCAGATAGGCTGCGAACTCGTCAATGTGCCGCTACGCGAGTGGGGCGATAAGCAGCCGGAACGTCATTGATCCTTTAGCGGTTCTTGCCCCGGCAAATCCGGACAAGCCCATCCTTGAATGTCTTCGGGTCGTATTCGTCGCCGTTGCCGGCCTTGATGTCCGCCTCCGCCTCTTTGAGCGAGCCGAGCAACTCCGCCCGCTCCTTCTCGTCGAGAACCGGCCATCGTTGTGACCGGCACCGTGGTAGTGTGGCGGCGCTTGCCCGCGGTTTCCGTCGTCATGACGGCATTATAGCACAATCCGACATCCATACACGTCAACGGCGGGGCGGTGAGACGAGGGTCATGCCCTGCTGTTCCGCGTTCCGGGCAGGCTGGTCGCTTCATGTATCGCTGAATTTTCGTCCCGCAAACGCTTGATTGCGCGTGCCGTTCCGATACAAATCGTGGGCGAGTGCGGCGGAAGGGCCAGCCCGGCCCGGGCGGATGTATGCGGGGCACGATGCCGTCGACGATGGAACAGGCGGTGAAGCGGTTGGAAGCGGCGCTGCAGGGGCTGGAGCATGCCGTTGGAGAACGCCTTTCGCTCGCCGTTGGGGCCGACGGGCTCGCCGAGGAGGTGCAGATGCTCACCTCCGATCGCGCCCGGCTTGCGGAAACGCTCGACCAGGCGCAGGCGCGCGCGGCAAAACTCGAAACCGTCAACCGCGACGTGTCGCGCCGTCTCGACACGGCGATCGAGACGATCCGCGCGGTGCTCTCGGCCGACGAGGAGTCGAGCTGATGGCGCAGGTCAATCTCACGGTGAACGGACGCATCTATCGCATGGCCTGCGAGGACGGCGAGGAAGACCACGTCACCGAGCTCGGCGAGCGCTTCGACGAGGCGATCAAGGAGCTGCGTGGCGTGCTCGGCGAGATCGGCGACCAGCGCCTCATGGTCATGGCCGGCATTTTGATGACCGATCGCCTCGGCGACGCCGAGCAGCGTCTGAAGCGCGCCGAGCAGGAGGTGCAGAGCGTCAAGGATAGCCGCGCCGACACCGCCATGCGGGTCGAGGGGCTGGAGCAGAATTTCGCCGAGAGCTTCAACCGGGCGGCGACGCGCATCGAACGGATCGCGGAGCGCCTGCAGGGCCTGCCCGACGCTCCGGCGAAGGACGGATAGGCTCAAGCCGTTTGCCGAAAACAGTTCCCTGGAGGCGTCGCCCTTGAGCCGCTTCGCCTACAATAACGAGCTTCCAAGAAATGCGGCGAATTTCCAGCCTTTGACGCCGCTCGTCTTCCTCGAACGCTCGGCGCGCACATTTCCCGATCACGTGGCGATCGTGCATGGCCAAAAGCGCATCGGCTATGCCGAGTTTTTCACGCGGGCGCGGCGGCTCGCCTCGGCGCTCGCGCAGCGCGGCATCGGCGTCGGCGACGCCGTGTCAGTGATGCTGGCGAACACGCCGCCCATGCTGGAGGCGCATTACGGCGTGCCGATGCTTGGCGCGGTGCTAGCCGCGATCAACACGCGGCTCGATTCGGCCGTGATTGCTTTTCAGCTCGACCATTCGGAATCGAAGGTCGTAATCGTCGACCGGGAATTCTCCGGCGTGATGGGCGAGGCGCTGAAGCGTGCAAGCGTCAAGCCGCTCGTTGTCGACTACGACGATTCCGAATTTCCGGCCGATACGCCGGCCCCGAAGGGCGAGCGGCTCGGCATGCTGGACTATGAGGCTCTCATCGCCGAGGGAGATCCGGACTTTTCGTGGCGCATGCCGGCGGACGAATGGGACGCCATCAGCCTCAACTACACATCCGGCACGACCGGCGATCCGAAGGGCGTCGTCTACCATCACCGCGGCGCTGCGCTCATGTGCTACGCCAATGCGCTCGCCGGCGGCATGGGGCGGCATCCGGTCTATCTCTGGACGCTGCCGATGTTCCACTGCAACGGCTGGTGTTTTCCCTGGTCGATCTCGGCGGTCGCGGGCACGCATGTCTGCCTCAGATGGGTGCGCGCGAAGGCGATCTTCGATGCGATCGCCGAGCATGGCGTCACGCATCTCTGCGGTGCGCCGATCGTCATGGCGACGCTCGTCAATGCGGCGGAGGCGGACAAGCGGCCGTTTGCGCAAAAAGTGGAGTTTTTGACCGCCGCGGCGCCGCCGCCGGAAGCCGTGCTGGCGGCGATGGCCGAAGCGGGTTTTTCGGTGACGCATGTCTACGGGCTGACCGAGACCTATGGCCCCGCCGTCGTGAACGAATGGAAGGCGGAGTGGGACGCGCTCGATGCCGCCGGCCAGGCGGCGCGAAAAGCACGCCAGGGCGTCCGCTACCCGGCGCTAGAAAACCTCGCGGTCCTCGACCCGGAGACGATGCGTCCGGTGCCGGCCGACGGGAAAACGCTGGGCGAGGTTTTTTTCCGCGGCAACATCGTCATGAAGGGTTATCTCAAGAACCCGGCCACCACGGGGGCCGCGCTGAAGGACGGCTGGTTTCGCTCCGGCGATCTCGGTGTGCTCCACCCCGACGGCTACCTCCAGCT
The DNA here is from genome assembly GCA_964440525.1 of uncultured Propylenella sp. Lineage (GTDB taxonomy): Bacteria > Pseudomonadota > Alphaproteobacteria > Rhizobiales > Afifellaceae > DASWJZ01. Next base: position 20,822 of record CAYTTC010000039.1, read on the forward strand.
CAAGGACCGCTCCAAGGACATCATCATCTCCGGCGGCGAGAACATCTCTTCCATCGAGGTCGAGGACGCGCTCTACAAGCACCCGGCCGTTGCGGTCGTCGCGGTGGTGGCGACGCCCGACGAAAAATGGGGCGAGAGCCCTTGCGCCTTCGTCGAGCTCAAGCCGGGCGCGAGCGCCACGGCGGAGGAGCTCATTGCGCATGCCCGAAAGCACCTCGCGCGCTACAAATGCCCGCGTCACATCATCTTCGCCGAGATTCCCAGGACCTCGACGGGAAAGATTCAGAAGTTCAGGCTGCGGGAGATGACGAAGCAGGGGTAGGACTCTGTCGCTTTTACAACGCGGTGCCACTCCCAGCCACATGCCGGGTCAATTGCGGCATTTGCCAGAGCGGGTTATATCTTCTGGTCGCGGCTAACAGGGTTTAGACGGATGTCCCGAAACGTCGCTCGTCACAGGCAGCGCGGACGCAAGAGCGCAACTTCGCTCGGTCTCGCGGAGGACGAGCGCCCCTTCCTTCACGAGGAGATCGTCCGCGGCGTCGAGGCCCGGCGGGTCAAGGACCTCATCGATCGCGGCGTGCTCGGCCCGAAGCAGGTCTTTCGTGTCATACCCGAGCGGACGTTCAACCGTCGGCTTGCGAACCGCGAGCCATTGAAGCCAAACGAATCAGACGCGATCGCGCGGCTCCTAAGGATCGCCGAAACGGCTACGAAGACCTTCGGCGATGCCGAGTTCGCGCGCAAGTTTCTGAGCCTCCCGAACCCGGCACTGAACGATCGCGTGCCGTTCGAGCTGGCCGAGACCGATGCCGGCGCGCGGGAAGTCGAGGTCGTTCTCACGCGCATCGCTCACGGCGTCTACAGCTGATGTCTGCCGTCTGGCGGCTGACGCCGCCGGCCTATGCGCGCCTGCTGGACGGCGAGGGGAGCAGGATTGCCGGGGGGCGCTGGAACTCCCAAGGCCGGGCGCTGCTCTACACCTCCTCCCAACTATCGCTGAGCGTGCTCGAAGTGTTCGTCCACTTCCCACCGGAGCTCCGTGACAGCCTTCCGGAGCTGGAGGCGGTGCGAATCGCTGTACCCGACGATGCAAGCGTAACCGAGATCTCGATCCGTCAGTTCGAAAGCTTGGTCGCAGACCCGAACCCGCTGGCGGCCTGCCGCGCGATCGGCGACGAATGGCTCGCCCGCGGCTCCGACCTCGTGCTGAAGGCGCCTTCGGTCGTAGTGCCTGAAGAGCTGAACGTCATGCTCAATCCCGCCCACGCGCGGATGCGAGAAGTGACGATCGAATCGTACAGGCAGTTCCGCTTCGACCCGCGCTTGGTCGGCTCAGCTTGAAGGCCGGCCGAAACGCGAAGGGGCGCCGCGCGGCGCCCCTCTAACGCAAAGGGCGCCTCGTTTGGGCGCCCTCTTACTCGACCTGACCCTAGTGCACCGTCTCCTCGTGGTGCTGCATCAATTTCGCGATCTCATCCTTGATATGCAGCTTGCGTCGTTTCAACGCGGCGACCTCAAACTCGTCGAAACCGGGGTGGCTCTGTGCCTCCTGGATCTCGCGCTTCAACGCTTCGTGGCGCCGCTCGAGTTCCGCAAGATGCGATTCAACGGACATTCGCGCCTCCATGTCAGCCGGAATGTCGTCAGCATGACATAAACGCGGATTCGTGTCGAACGGGTTCCGGCAGTTACCTACCGTTACGTAAAGCTCTCCACGACATTTCGTGCGACCGCTCTTTCGTGGTATTCTGGGCTACCTTTCAGGCCAGGGACGGCACCAGATGGATGATGACGGCCGGGTGGTGCAGGTCAGCGACGCGGCGGTCAGAAACGAGCTTGCCAGGTTGCGGCAGGAGCACCGCGACCTCGATGTCGCGATCGAGGCGCTGCAAACCCAGGCGCGGCCCGATAACCTGCAGCTTCAGCGGCTGAAAAAGCGCAAGCTTGTGCTGAAAGACCGCATCTCGGCGCTGGAGGATAAGCTGCTTCCCGACATCATCGCCTGAGCCGCCGTCCGCCACCAAAGACGTGGAGCGCGGGCGGGAATTGTGGCATGCGGGGGGTGTCGCAACCCTCGTCACATTTATCCACAGGTTGAGCATGGATCGCCGGCCCCTGGTCGCCATCGTCATGGGAAGCCAATCCGATTGGGAGACGATGCGGCACGCCGCCGAGCGCCTCGACGAGCTCGGCGTCGCCTACGAGGCCAAAATCGTCTCCGCGCATCGCACACCCGACCGGCTGACGGCCTTCGCCAAGGGGGCGCGCGACGCCGGCTACAAGGTTGTCATTGCGGGGGCAGGCGGGGCAGCGCATTTGCCTGGCATGGTCGCCGCCATGACGATCCTTCCCGTGCTCGGCGTGCCGATCGAGACGAGCGCGTTGAAGGGTGAGGACAGCCTCTATTCGATCGTGCAGATGCCGGCCGGGATTCCCGTCGGGACGCTGGCGATCGGGAAGCCGGGCGCGGTGAACGCCGGCCTCCTCGCCGCCTCGATCCTGGCGACGGCTGACGCAGCGCTGGCGGAGCGGCTCGCTAAGTGGCGGCAGGCGCAGACCGAGGCGGTGGCGGAGCGTCCGGCGGATGGGGACACTGGTTAAGGGGGAGGCGGCTGAGGGGGAGCCGCCGGCTGAGGCGCTCGCGCCCGGCTCTACCATCGGCATCCTGGGCGGCGGCCAGCTCGGCCGCATGCTTGCGCTCTCGTCGGCCCGGCTCGGCTTCAAATGCCACATTTATTGCCCCGACCCGGAGAGCCCGGCCTTTGACGTCGCGGCGGCGCGGACGGTCGCGGATTATGCGGACGCGGCGGCGCTCGCGGCCTTCGCCAGCGCCGTCGATGTCGTCACCTACGAGTTCGAGAATGTCGCGGTCGCGGCGGTGGAAGAGCTCGCGAAGACTGTTCCGGTTCGTCCGGGGGCGCGCTCCCTCGCCGTCAGCCAGGACCGGCTTACGGAGAAGAAATTTCTCAGCGATCTCGGGTGCGCCGTAGCGCCTTTCGCGGCGATCGACGATCTTGCATCGCTCAAGGCAGCGCTTGCCGATCTTGGCCTCCCCTCAGTGCTGAAAACGCGACGCTTCGGCTATGACGGCAAGGGCCAGGTCGTCATCCGCTCGGCGGAGGAGGCCGGCGCCGCGTTCGCGACGATCAAGGGTGCTCCGGCCATTCTGGAGGGTTTAGTCGATTTTGCCCGCGAAATCTCCGTCATCGGCGCACGTGGACTAGACGGCGCTACCGCCGTCTACGATCCGTCCGAGAACGTGCATGAGAGCGGCATCCTTCGCACCGCGACGGTGCCGGCGCGGGTCGATGCCGGCACGGCGGTGGAGGCCAGGCGGGTCGCCGAAAAAATCATGACCGCGCTCGACCATGTCGGCGTCATCGGCGTCGAGCTCTTTGTGGTGGGGACAGGGGAGGGCGCGCGCCTGCTCGTCAACGAATTCGCTCCGCGCGTGCATAATTCCGGACATTGGACCGAGGACGCCTGCGCGGTCTCGCAGTTCGAAAATCATATCCGGGCGATCGGCGGCTGGCCGCTCGGGCCCACGGCGCGCCACGCCGACGCTGTGATGACGAACCTGATCGGCGGGGAGGCGGAGGACTGGCCAAGGCTCGCTGCAGAGCCAGGGGCGCGGTTACACCTCTATGGCAAGCGCGAGGGACGGGCGGGCCGCAAGATGGGCCACGTGACCCGGCTCTGCCTGCCATTGTAAAGTGGGCAACAAGCGCATTGCCAAGATAGATCTAACGGACCATGAGGAGGAAGGTCGCGATCAAAAGGGCCCCGATCGGCGCGATGCTGAACAACAGAATGAATTCAGAACTACTCATGTGATGAGATCCCTGAGAATGCGACGCGCGATTGGATGTAAGGTAGCACTGACCACAAGGCAAATCACCGCCACGACGGCGACCGCCCACAGGGGCTGACCAGCTATCGAACCGAAAGTGTATGAAAACGCGGGCGCGAGCCCTCCGACGGCAAAGAGGGCAATCGCCAGCCCATTCAGATAAGTCGCCGTGAGCTTTGTCTGCTCGTTGTGAACGAGGCTCATACGTTAGGATTTTAAGCGCTCAGCCCGCGCCCGGCAACGGGCTCTAACCTTGCCTCTCCTGCAGAAGTATGGTGGAAGGCCGAGAACTCGCGCCAGCGCGCTTTCCAGGAAAATTCATGAAGATCAACGGCAATGAAGTGCGGCCCGGCAACGTCATCGAGCACGATGGATCGCTCTGGGTGGTGGTGAAAGCGGGAGCCGTGAAGCCCGGCAAGGGACCCGCCTACAACCAAGTGGAGCTCAAGAACCTCATCGACGGGCGCAAGCTCAACAACCGCTTCGGCTCTGACGAGAAGGTGGAGCGGGCGCGCATCGACACCAAGGATTTCCAGTACCTCTTCAAGGAAGGCGACATGCTCGTCTTCATGGATACCGACACCTACGAGCATATCAATCTCGCCGAGGAGTTCGTCGGCCAGCGCGCCGCCTTCCTGCAGGACGGCATGGCGGTGACGCTCGAGATGCACGGCGAAGTCCCGATCGGCATCGCGCTGCCCGATCAGGTGACGCTCGCGATCACCGACACGGAGCCGACCATCAAGGGCCAGACCGCCGCGTCCTCCTATAAACCTGCGATGCTGGAGAACGGCGTCAGGGTGATGGTGCCGCCTTTCATCTCGGTGGGCGAAAGGATCGTCGTCGATACCAACGAGATCGCCTACGTCCGCCGCGCCGAATAGGCCCGCATGGCCCGCTCGGCGATCATCAATGTCATGGTCGCGGCCGCGACCAAGGCGGCGCGTGGACTGAACCGCGATTTCAACGAGGTGGAAAACCTCCAGGTCTCGCGCAAGGGGCCGGCGGACTTCGTCTCGGCGGCGGACCATCGCGCCGAGGAGGTCATCCACGCCGAGCTTGCACGCGCCCGCCCGAGCTACGGCTTCCTGATGGAGGAATCCGGCGAGACGGCGGGGAGCGATCCGCAGCATCGCTGGATTGTCGATCCGCTCGACGGCACCACGAACTTCCTCCACGGCATCCCGCATTTCGCCATTTCGATCGCGCTCGAGCGGCAGGGACGGCTGCACGCCGCCCTCGTCTACGATCCGCTCGCCGACGCCCTCTACACGGCCGAACGCGGCGGCGGCGCGTTTCTGAACGATCGGCGGCTCAGGGTGGCGACGCGCCAGAATCTCGCCGACTGCGTGGTGGCGACCGGCATGCCCTTCAAGGGGCGCGGCGATCATGCGCTCTACATGCAGGAGCTCGCGGGGCTGATGCCCGAGGTGGCGGGCATCCGGCGTTTCGGGGCGGCGGCGCTCGATCTCGCCTGGGTTGCGGCGGGCCGTTTCGACGGCTTTTGGGAGCGCAATTTGTCGCCCTGGGACCTGGCGGCGGGAATTCTGCTCATCCGCGAGGCCGGCGGCTTCGTAACCGATCTCAAGGGCGGCGACGCGATGCTCGAAACCGGCGATGTTGTCGCCGGCAACGAATCCATCCACCGGCAGCTCCTCGCACACCTTCGTGGTTGACTGCGCCTTTCGCTTTCATCTCCGGCCGGAAACGCGCTACAAATTCCCCTTGAGGTGCGTCAGGGGCGGAAAGATTAATGGCACGCGACTTCGACCCCTATATGCTTTCGAGTCCGCGGGTTTTCATGGTCCGGATGGTCATCTTCCTGATCATCGCGGCCTTCGTGCCGCTCGTCCTTTATCGCGAGGTGGCAAAGGCCTTCATGGCCAATCCGGGCCTGAACGGGCTTATCGTCGGCGTCCTCATCATCGGAATCGCCATGGCGTTGCGCAATGTCCTCGGGCTGATCCCGGAGGTGCACTGGGTTAATTCGTTCCGCCGGCGGGAGACGAACCTCGAGCAGACGCCGCCGCGGCTGATCGCGCCGATGGCGACGCTCCTGCGCGATCGCGCCGACAGCTTTGCGCTCTCCACCTCGACCTGGCGCTCGATCCTGGATTCAATCGCCACACGGCTCGACGAGAACCGGGATATCCTGCGCTATCTCGCCGGGCTTCTCGTCTTCCTCGGCCTGCTCGGCACTTTTTGGGGCCTCGTCACCACGGTGAGTGCGGTTGGCGCCACCATTCAGGCGCTGAGCGTCGGCTCGGGCGACGCCGGCATCATCTTCGAGGATCTCAAGAAGGGCCTGGGGGCGCCGCTGTCCGGCATGGGCATCGCCTTCTCGTCCTCGCTCTTCGGTCTGTCCGGCTCGCTCGTCCTCGGCTTCCTCGATCTGCAGGCGGGCCAGGCGCAGAACCGCTTCTACACCGAGCTCGAAGACTGGCTGTCGACGATCACCGATCCGGAAGAGCTCGGCTTCACGGACGAGGAGATCGGCAATTCCACCCTCGAGATCCGCTCCTCGGTGGAGCGGCTCGCCCGCATCGTGCAGGAGGGCGGCGGAGGGCGCGCCTCGACCGCCGCCATGGCCAATCTCGCCGAAGGCATTCAGGGCATGGTCCAGCATATGCGCAAGGAGCAGCAGATGGTGCGCGACTGGATGGAAGCCCAGTCAGCGCAGCAGCAGGCGCTGCAGGAGACGCTGAAGCGCCTCGCCAACGCGACCGAGCGAAACGTCACGCCGCTGAAGCGCATCGGGGAGGGCGATGACGACTGGCGGGCGAAGAGCCTGACGGAAGTCCGGCGCGAAACCTGAGGACGGCTGAACCGTGGCCCGTGCGCGCGCGAGTCGGCTAACGCGGATCGACTATTGGCCGGGCTTCGTCGACGCCATGGCGACGTTGCTTCTCGTCTTCGTGTTCCTGCTCTCGGTCTTCATCCTGGCGCAGTTCTTCCTCGGCCAGGAGGTGACGAGCAAGGATACGGTGCTCTCCCGCCTCAACGCCCAGCTCGCCGAGCTGACAGAGCTTCTGTCGTTGGAAAAGTCTGGCTCGCGCGACCTCGCCGAAACGCTCGCCTCCCTGCAGGCCAATCTCTCCGCGACGGAAGGCGAGCGTGACCGCCTGCAGGGGCTCATCGACAGCGGCAGCTCGGCCGATGGCACGGCGGCGGGCCGCGTTGCAACGCTCGAGGGCGAGCTCGACAGCGAGCAGCAGGTGAGCCAGCGCGCGCTGGCGCAGGTCGAACTTCTGAACCAGCAGATCGCGGCGCTCCGCCGGCAGCTCGGCGCGATCGAGGAAGCGCTCAACGCCTCGGAGAGCCGCAACAAGGATAGCCAGACGCAGATCGCCGATCTCGGCAACCGGCTCAACGTTGCTCTTGCCCAGCGGGTGCAGGAGCTGTCGCGCTATCGTTCGGACTTCTTCGGGCGCCTCCGCGAGATCCTGGCGGACCGGCCCGGCTTCGAGGTGGTCGGCGACCGCTTCGTGCTTCCAGCCTCGGTGCTGTTTTCCACCGGCAGCGACGAGATCGGCGGCGATGCGCGCGGCGAGCTCGACAAGCTGGCCGGCGCCATCGTCGAGCTCGAGGGCCAGATCCCGACCGAGATCAACTGGGTGATCCGTGTCGATGGGCACACGGACATCCGCCCGGTGCAGACGACGGCGCGCTTTCAATCGAACTGGGAATTGTCGGCGGCGCGGGCGATAGCCGTGGTGCGCTATCTGATTTCCCACGGCATCAGCCCGCAGCACCTGGTGGCAGCCGGCTTCGGCGAATTCCAGCCACTCGATCAAGGCGAGACCGAGACGGCCTATCAGCGCAACCGCCGCATCGAGCTGAAGCTGACGGAGCGGTAAAGGGGCCCTCTCCCTTTGGGAGAGGGATGCAGCTCCCTCTCAGCTCGAAGGCTGCGGCGCGAAGAAGCAGCGGCGGGAGCCGTCGTAGCGCTTGCAGCGCCAGTATTCGCCGTCCTCACTCGTCTGGGCCTCGGAAAAAGGCACGAACTCCCCATTGGAGAGCGCGTAACCGCTCGACGTGATCTTCACTTCGTCGGGTGTGAGCGCGCGGCAGTCGTTGTCGCCGCAGCAATGGGACCCGTCGAGCGGCGATTTGTAGCCGCTGTGATTGATCCAAAAGTCATGCGCGGCGGCGGGAGCGGCAAACAAAGTCAATGCAAGGACTGCGCCTGGGACGGCTATCTTCAAGGTCATCTCTACACTCCTGCTTGCCGGGCTTTCACCCGGGCAGCGCTCGCTTCGAGATGCGGTCTCGCAACGAGCGGAAGCCACGGCTTGCCCACAGTGCGTGAGACCTCCCTGAGACACGGACCCCTATGGGTCCGGACGATTGCCTCCCAAAGACAACCTTGGGAGTATTACATGATTCGCGGCCTGGCCGGCAGCGGAGAATTCTTGCGGTGCAACAAGGTCGCGTGATGATGCGTCCGCGCAACAGACCAAAGCCACTGCGCCTCACGCGAGACTTCGCGCCCGCTCCACCGTGACATCCTCGAACTGCAACTCCGCCAGCCGCGCGTAAAGCCCGCCGCGGGCGATCAGGCTCTGATGCGTGCCTTCCTCGACGATGCGGCCCTGATCCATGACCACGATGCGGTCGGCGCTCTTGATGGTGGCGAGGCGGTGGGCGATGACCAAGGTCGTGCGGCCCCGCATCAGCGTTTCGAGCGCCGCCTGCACGGCGGTCTCGCTCTCCGCGTCGAGGGCGCTCGTCGCCTCGTCGAGGAGGAGGATAGGCGCGCTCTTCAGGATGGCGCGGGAAATGGCGAGGCGTTGACGCTGGCCGCCTGAGAGGGTGATGCCGCGCTCGCCGATCACCGTTCGATAGCCGTCGGGCAGCGCCGACAGAAAATCGTCGGCATGCGCGGCGCGCGCCGCTTCCCGTATCGCGGCGGGGCCGGCTTCGGCGTCGCCGAAGCCGATGTTTTCCTCGGCGGAGAGCGCGAAGATCGCCGGGTCCTGCGGGACGAGGCCGATTCTCTTCCTCAGCGCCGTCGGGTCGAGCAAGCGGAGATCGACGCCGTCGACGCGCACGCTCCCAGCGGTCGGGTCGTAATAGCGCATCAGAAGCGCGAAGAGCGTCGACTTGCCGGCGCCCGACGGCCCGACAATGGCGACGCGCTCGCCGCGTCTCACATCGAGGCTGATGCCGCGAAGCACCGGCAGGCCCGGGCCGTCATAGTTGAAGTGGACGTTGTCGAAGACGATCTCGCCCAGCGGCGGTTCCGGCAGCGCCAGTGGAGCATCGGGCGCGGCGATCTTCGGTGTTGTCGCCAAAATCTCGGCGATCCGCTCGGTGGCGCCGGCCGCCTGGCTGACCTCGCCCCAGACTTGGCTGAGCTCGCCGAGCGCGCCGGCGGCGAAGACCGAATAGAGCAGGAACTGGCCGAGAGTGCCGGCGCTCATCTCGCCGGCGAGCACCGAGCGCGCGCCGAGCCAGAGGACGGCGACGACGCTCCCGAAGATGAGGAAGATGGCGAAGGCGGTGAGGAGCGCGCGGGAGAGCGTCGCGCTGCGGGCGGCGGCGAAGGCCTGCTCGACCAGCGAGGAGAAACGCCCGATCGCGCCCTGTTCGAGCGTGTAGGCCTGCACAGTCCTTACCCCGACGACGGCCTCAGTCGCGAAGGCGGAGGCATCGGCAAGACGATCCTGCGCGAAGCGAGAGGTCTTTCTCACGCGGCGTCCAAAGGCGACGATCGGCAGCACGATAACGGGAATGACGATCAGGATGAGGCCCGAGAGGCGCGGGCTCGTTACCACCATCATGATCGTGGCGCCGGCGAAGAGGACGAGGTTGCGAAGCGCGATCGAGGCGCTCGCCCCGACGGCCGACCTGATCTGGGTGGTGTCGGCAGTCAGTCGCGAGACGATCTCACCGGAGCGGGCCGCGTCGAAGAACGCCGGCGAGAGGCGCAAGAGATGGGCGAAGACGTCGCGGCGGAGATCCGTGACGATCCGCTCGCCGAGCGTCATGACCAGGTAGAAGCGGGCGGAGCTTGCCAGCGCCAGGATGCCGGCCAGCGCGATCAGCGCGAGAAAGGTGCGGTTGACGAACGCCGCGTCGCTCGAGGAGAAGCCGACATCGATCATGCGGCGGATCGCGAGCGGCATGGCGAGAGTCGCGAGCGCCGCCGCTACGAGCGCGCCGAGCGCTGCGAAGGCGCGCCCCTTGTAGCGCGCGATGTACGGAAGCAGCACCGAAAGCGCCCGCACTCCCGCGGGCTCGGCGCCGGCCAGTCGCGTGAAGCGCGTGGAGATGGCCATTCCGCCCGAGCAGGAGCAAAGATCGCTCGGGGACGCAAGAGCGGGAGATTTGCGGCGTGCGGGAGTTAACGAAGAACCGGGCGGCAGCCGCGCTCGGAACTCTCCTGTTCCTCTTCGTCGCGCCCGGCATCGTCGCCGGTCTGGCGCCGTGGTGGATTTCCAAGTGGAGCATGGATCCGCCGTTTTTCGGTTTCGGGCCGTTTCGCGCGCTCGGAGCGGTTCTGATTGTCGCGGGCATTGCTGCCCTTCTGGAATCATTCGCGCGTTTCGCATTGCAAGGCGTGGGAACGCCCGCACCCGTTTACCCGACACGCCATCTCGTGGTCACAGGGCTCTACCGATACGTCCGAGATCCAATGTATCTGGGCGTCTTGTCCACGATACTCGGCCAGGCGCTGCTGCTCGGAAATGCGGCCCTCCTTGCCTACGGCCTCGTAGTCTGGGCGACCGTCCACCTCTTCGTGCTGGCGTATGAGGAGCCTACCTTGCGGAAAACCTTCGGAGACCAATACGAGACCTATTGCACCCATGTGTCGCGCTGGACGCCGCGTCTCCGACCCTGGAGCAACGTCAGCGTATAGATTTTCATCGCCTCGATTGGCTTGAGCCTCGAAGGGCAGTGCGGTATAGAGCGCGCAACTTTTCCTTCAGACCACGCAACCGAACAGCCGCGGATATCCGCGCGGGGCTCAAA
>CAYTTC010000040.1:0-30997 GCA_964440525.1 uncultured Propylenella sp.
GCGCGGTGGCGCACCAGCTCTCCGCCGGCTTCGTGCCGATCCGCAAGCGCGGCAAACTTCCGCACGAGACCGTTCGCATCGCCTATTCGCTCGAATACGGCCTCGACGAGATGGAGATGCACAAGGACGGCATCCGCCCCGGCGAAAAGACCATCCTGGTCGACGACCTGATCGCCACCGGCGGCACTGCGGAGGCAGCGGTGAAGCTTCTCAAGGAGATCGGCGCCGACGTGGTTGCTGCCATCTTCGTCATCGATCTGCCGGATCTTGGCGGCAGAGCGAGAATAGAGAAGCTCGGCGTACCGGTCCGCACGCTGGTGGAATTTCCCGGGCACTGACCGCGTTGCCGCATTTCGGCGCTGTGGAATCTGCGGCACGAACAGGAGCGGCGACCTCGCTCCGAGCTTCCACAGGGCGTGACAGGGGCCCTGGCCGGCGATAGCGTCGCAAAAGCGTCACAAAACGGAGGTCGTCAGATGAAATCTCATGGATTGATGCTCGCCGCCGCCGTCTCCGCGGGAATGTCGTTCGCGGCCATTCCGTCCGCGTTTGCACAGGAACCCGTGCCGCAGAACGATCTCTTGAACGCCACGCTGTGGATGGAGAACTCGGTCGAGTACCAGGCCAACACGCTGGCCATGTACCAGCTCGCCAAGATCCGGCTCGACGAAGCGTTCGCCGACAAGACCTGGACGGCGGCGACCGAGCAGACGGGCGCATACCAGGATCTGCCACCTGCCATAATCCTCGACGCCGACGAGACGGTGATCGACAACGGCGCCTACGAATCCTGGCTTGTCGTCGCCGGCAAGGACTTTTCGAGCAAGACCTGGGGGCCGTGGGTCGAGGCGGCCGACGCGGATGCGGTCCCGGGCGCCCTGGAATTCACCAAATACGCGGATTCGAAGGGCGTGAAGGTGTTTTATGTGACCAACCGCACCGCCGACCAGGAGGAGGCGACGCGCAAGAACATGGAGGCGCTCGGCTTTCCGATGGGCGGGAACGTCGACACCCTCCTCACGAGCAAGGAGCAGGAGGACTGGACTTCGAAGAAGGGCACGCGCCGCGCCTTCGTCGCCAAGGACTACCGCGTCCTGCTTCTGGTCGGCGACAATTACGGCGACTTCAGCGACGACTATAGTGGTTCGGAGGCCGAGCGGCTGGCATCGCTCGAAGCCAACATGGCGCATATCGGTCACGACTGGATCTTCATCGCCAATCCCGAATACGGCTCGTTCGAGTCGGCGCCGTTCGGCCACGACTTCAAGAAAGCGCCGGACGAGCGGCGGAAGCTGAAGATCGACGTTCTTCCGGCCTGGAGCGGCCCCGCGGAATAGGGATCGCCGTCAAAGCGATCAATTCGGCCGCGACAGGCACAGCCCGCCTGCTGCCCTTCGCTCTCGGCATGCGGGTTGATGTCGGCTACAGTCGGTCAAGGGAGACCACTGATGCCGAGAGATACGCTGGCCATCGTCGGCAGTGCCGCTGTCCTTCTGGTCGCGGTTGCGCTGCTCTTCGTGCGCAGCCGGATGCAGGAGAAGTTCGACGGGACGACCTTCATCGCAATCCTGCTCGCGCCGCTCATCGTCTACGGAATCCTGTCCGGGCGGCTCGCCGAGTTCTCGGCGGCGGGCGTGAGTGCCAAGTTCCAGGCTGTGGCGGAAATGGAGATAGACGCGACGGCCATCGTTCAGGGCGCCGACCAGCTTGATGTGGTGTCGAAGGGGGGTTCCAGTACGCTGCACGACTTCGTTGAGCGGCTCGATCCGAAACACCCGAACGCGGTCAGCCTCGGCGTCGGCCGCACAGGTTACTATCAGCCGGATGCGATCGAGACCTACATCCGCACACTTCAGTCGGTCGGTTCGGGGACCTATGTGATCTTCATCGACGAGGCGACCGGAAAGTTCATCGGGAGCGCCGGTGCCGAGCAGGTTCTGGCGCTTTTCGCCAATCCCGAGACGCGCCAGGGGTTGATGGGCGAGCTCGAACACCCGAGCGAGCTGCCGTTCTCGGATTTCAGGTTTCTGGTCCGCGAGTCGCTCGCCCCGACAGACACGAATGCCGTTGCGCTCGACAAATTTCTGGCAAGCGGCGCACAGGCCCTCGTTGTCCTCAACGACAAGGGCGAGCCGACGGGGCTCGTCGATCGGGACCGGCTGATGACGAAGCTGATGAAGACGCTGACGGCTGGGGCAGGCTGACTCACTCGTCGCCCGGCGGCGCCTTGTCGCGGCGCTCGACGAAGACGCGGCCGATGAACGAGATCGCCTCCGCGCCCGACTGATTTCGGCCGGTCATCTTGAAGCTGACGAGACCCCAGCCCGGCATCGACCGGCTCGGCTTCTTGGCAATCACCTCGTTGACGAAGGCGATCGTGTCGCCAGCATAGACGGGCTTCAGCCATTTCAGTTCCTCGAAGCCGGGGGAGGGGCCGATCTGTGCGATGGGAAGTCCGGCTGCCTCGCGTTCGCCCCGGCGGCGCTGCCAGTGGCGGACGTTCAACCTCATCCAGACCGCTTGCGTGTGCCAGCCGGAGGCGCATAGCCCGCCGAAGTGGCTCTTTTCGGCGGTCGCCTCGTCGAGGTGGAACGGCTGCGGATCGAAGGCGCGGGCAAAGCGCTTGATCTCCTCGGTGGTGAAGGTATGTGAGCCGATTTCCTCGCGGGCGCCGACCGCGATGTCTTCGAGGAACTCCATTCAGCCTCGCCGTCCGATCATGATCGAATGCTCGATGAGCATCACTGTCTCGTTGCGTCCGTTCACCACCTCGTGCCGGACGCGCAGGAAGCCGCGATCCGGCCGGCTTTGCGAGGCGCGCGTGTCGAGCACGATCGTGCGGCCGGAGATGACGTCACCCGGCCGCACCGGCCGCGTCCACTTCAAGCTGTCGATGCCGGGCGATCCCATCGAGGCGCTGTCGTTCAGCCACCCGAGCGCCACCATGCGCATGAAGAGCGCGCAGGTATGCCAGCCTGACGCGGCGAGCCCGCCGAGCAACGTATCGGCCGCCGCCGCCTCGTCGAGATGGAAAGGCTGCGGGTCGAACTCTGCCGCAAACGCGACGATCTCCGCCCGCGTCACCGTATGCGGCCCAAACGGCAGCTCCTGGTCGGTCGAAAAATCTTCGAAATAGCGGCGCATACGGAGATCGGGTTCCTCCAGCCTAAAGAGATAGCCGGGCGCCCGGCGGCTTTGCAAGCAAGCCGATGCGCCGCAGCGCTCCGGATCGCGCCTTTGATGCTTTTGGCGAAGGCGCAGCGTTCGGCGATGCGGATGCGATCCAACGCTCGTCCACGGCGGCGCGCGTGGCCCAGTAAGCGATGATGCTGGCGATGACCATCTCGCCTCCGTCCTCCAGAAGCGCGAGCGCTGGGTTGAGCGCGGTCTCGCCGAGCGCACCGACGAGCATCGCGGAGTGGAGCATGTCGATGACGATCCCGAAGAGGGCGAGCATCGCGATGAGGACACCCGTCTGGCGGGCGAATGCGCGAGCAGGCCCGCGGCTCCGCATGTAGCTGAACATGAACGCAGCGATGAGGACGGAGCCCGCGGCCGCAACCACGGCGATCTCTCCAAAATCCTGCGGCCTAAGCCGCCAGGTTCGCTCACTGCCGAAAAGAGACGACAGCCAGCCGCCGACAGTCTCGTGAATGGCGATGGAATCATCGAGCAGGAAGTAGACGAAGATCATCGCCAGGGCCGCATAGACCGCGTCCCGGCGTCGAAACAGCAGGTAGCAGCAGGACAGCGAGATGCTTGCCCATTTCGCGTACTGATAGATTTCGGGATAGCTGCCTTCTCGCTCGACATTCCACTGCGGATACCGATACAGTGCGCCCGACAGATATGCGATCACATGCGCGGCCGCGAAGAACAGGTCGATGAGAAGGAGCGCTACGAGCGCGCCGAAGAGGATCCGACTCCTGTGCATCTGGCTGCTACCTCCGGTGGTTAGGCTGTTCCCGAACGAAGGACGCGGTTCGGAGCGAATATCGGCGCCACGGAATTCTAAACATTGAACTTGAAGAGCATCACGTCGCCGTCCGCGACCACGTAGTCCTTGCCCTCGTCGCTCGCCTTGCCCGCATCGCGGGCGCCTGTTTCGCCGCCATAGGCCGCGAAGTCCTCATATGCGATGGTCTGCGCGCGGATGAAGCCGCGCTCGAAATCGGTGTGGATCGCGCCGGCCGCCTGCGGCGCTCGGGTGCCGCGGGTGACGGTCCAGGCGTGCGCCTCCTTCGGTCCGACCGTGAAGAACGTGACGAGCTCGAGGAGGTCATAACCGGCGCGGATGAGCCGATCGAGGCCGGGCTCGTGGAGACCGAGCGAATCGAGAAATTCGCGCTGCTCCTCGACGGGCAGCTGCGCGATCTCCGCTTCGATCGCGGCGGAGATGACAACGACGGCGGGCGGCTTCGGCCAAGCGCTCGTGGCGCTCGTGGCATGCTGCGGGCGCGGTCCGTGATGCTTCTCCTGCTCCGCAACCATCTCTTCCACTCTGCGCGAATAGGCATTGCCGGTGGCGGCGGAAGCCTCGTCCACGTTGCAGACATAGAGCACGCGCTTGGAGGTAAGGAGGTTCAGCGCCTTGAAGGCGGGCTTGTGCTCGTCGTCGATCCAGGCAAGCCGGGCCGGTTTTCCCTCGCGCAAGAGGTCGAGCGCCAGCTGCATGCCTTCGAGCGCCTTGGCGGCTTCCTTGTCGCCGCTGCGCGCCCGCTTTTCGAGCGGCACGACGCGCCGCTCCAAGCTTTCGAGGTCGGCGAGCATCAGCTCCGTCTCGACCGTTTCGATGTCGGCGATGGGATCAATGTGCCCCTCGACGTGAACGACGTCGGGGTCTTCAAAGCAGCGCACGACATGCGCGATGGCTTCGACCTCGCGGATGTTCGCCAAAAACTGGTTGCCGAGCCCCTCGCCCTTGGAGGCGCCGCGCACCAGGCCGGCGATGTCGACGAAGGTGAGCCGCGTCGGCACGATCTCGGCGGACTTGCCGAGCTCCGCCAGCGTCGCAAGCCGCGCATCGGGCACGGCGATCTCGCCGGTATTGGGCTCGATCGTGCAGAAGGGATAGTTGGCAGCTTGCGCCGCCGCCGTCCGCGTCAGCGCGTTGAAGAGCGTCGACTTGCCCACATTCGGCAGGCCGACGATGCCGCAGCGAAAACCCATGACGCTTCTTTCTTGGGATAGTCAGAGGGCGGAGCGGACGTCGGTCTGGGAGAAATCATTGCCTTTGTAGAGAAGAGGCTGATTTAGTTCCTTCGCCAGCGCGTAGGAGAAGCAGTCGCCGAAGTTCAATTGGGCGGGATGACGGGTGCATTTCCCGAACCGTCCGTAGGCGGCGATGGCGGCTTGCGCATGGACATCAGAGAACGGGACGACCTCTACTTTCGAAAGCTCGATCAACTCGTACAGGTCGTCGACAAGCTTTGGACCTTCTCTATGAAGCGCGACTGTCCCGATTTCGAGGAGTGTGCCGGCCGACATGAAGAGGGGGTCAATCTCCTGGAGCGCATTGGCGTAGAGCGGCGCGTCGGCTTCCACCGTCAATACGGCGATCACCGCGGAACTATCGACAACGGTCACTTAGGCAGCCCGAACTCGTCATAGAGAATATCGTCGGGATGCCGGTCGTCGAGAACCGGTCGAGCGGCGGCGCGGCGGCCGATTTCCATGAGCTTCGCGGCGACGCCTCCCTTGCTTCGGCGGCGGCGTTCGTGTTCCAGCCGTTCGCGAAGGGCGTCCGTCACAACCTTTGTCACGCTTTCGCCGGTCAAAGCGGAAATTTCATCGGCGAGGCGCCGAGCTTCGGGATTCTTAATATTGAGCTGAGAGGTAGAACTCATAAGAGAAATTCTACCTTACCTCGGTGGGTGTGGCAAATGATAGAGCGCGTGGATGATCCCGCTCGGGAGCGCCTTTGCCCATTGAAGGTCGAGCTTCGGCATGGCCGCCCCGCCGAAAAGCGGCACGCCGCGGCCGAGCAGCACCGGGATGATGCCGAGCTCCAGCGTGTCGATCAGCCCGGCCTTGAGGAATTGTCCGGCCAGATCGCCGCCGCCCTCCAGCCAGATCCTCCCCTCTGCCCCACGCTCGCGTAATGCGGCGAGCATGTTCTCAGGCGTGCCGTGGATCGCGAAGACACCA
This sequence comes from uncultured Propylenella sp., assembly GCA_964440525.1. Classification (GTDB taxonomy): domain Bacteria; phylum Pseudomonadota; class Alphaproteobacteria; order Rhizobiales; family Afifellaceae; genus DASWJZ01. The sequence continues at coordinate 6,148 of CAYTTC010000040.1, forward strand.
TCAGGCGCATTAGCAAGCGGGCGGCGGCTCGCTACCGCCGTCGGGCGCGATCCATGCGGCCAGTCGCCCAAGCGGCGCACGATCTCGTAGGTGCGGTGGCCCATCACCAGCCCATCGATCCCGGCGATGAACTCGTCGTAGTTCACATCGGTCGCCGGATAGGGGTCGAGCCACGAAATGTCGTCGTTCGCGCCGGCGATGAAGCCGTCGAGCGATACGGCGACGTAGTAGACGATGTCGTCGGGGCGCGGCGCGCTCATTTCAATGCTCGCGGCCGAAGAGCTTTTTCAAACCTGCGAACGCGCTAGCAATGCCTTGCTCCGCGCGCGAGACAGGTCCACCCGCCGGCGCCGGACGCTCGGCGGATCGCTTGGGCTCAGCCCGCTCCGGTTCGTCGGTAGTAGCGAGGTGCACGCGGTTCATGAAGCTCGCATCGTCGCCCGTCGCCAGAAGTGGCGCATTCTCGGCGATGGCGCCAAGCAGCGGCTCGACCCACTCGCGGTCGGCTCGAGCGAAATCGTGGAGGACATAGCTGTTCACCAGCTCCTTCGCGCCGGGATGCCCGATGCCGAGACGCATGCGCCGAAAGTCCTTGCCGATATGCGCTTCGATCGACTTCAGGCCCTTGTGCCCGGCGGTGCTGCCGCCCGATTTCATCCTGAGCTTGCCCGGCGGCAGATCCAGCTCGTCATAGACCGCCACCATTTCGGCGGGCGCGAGTTTGTAGAAGCGCGTCGCCTGCGCGACCGAGCGGCCGGACTCGTTCATATAGGTGGCAGGCTTCAGGAGCAGCACCTTCTCGCCACCGAAATCGCCCTCCGAGGTCTCGCCCTCGAACCTTGCGCGCCACGGCGAGAAGTGGTGGCGGCGGTGGATCTCATCCACCGCCATGAAGCCGATATTGTGTCGGTTTCCGCCATAGCGCCGGCCGGGATTGCCAAGACCCACAATGAGCAGCATCCGGCAATCTCCCGCCGATCAGGCCGCCCCCTCGGACCCGAGGCCCGAAGCATCAGGCCGCCTGGGCTCAGTCTCCCTTGCCTTTGCCCTTGCCGCGGCCTTCCTTGCCGTCCTCTGCGGGCTTGGCCTTTTCGGGCTTGGCCTTCGCCTCGCCTTCGACCTCGGCCTCAGCCTCGCCTTCGGCCTTGGGCTCGCCCTCGACGCCTTCCTCGGCCGCGACCGCGGCGCCTTCCTCGACCTCCGGCAGCACCGCAGCGGCGCCGGCGATCGTGGCGACCGTGAAGTCGCGGCCTTTGATCGTCGGCGTCACGCCCTCCGGCAGCGTTATCGCCGAGATATGGACGGAATCGCCGATTTCGAGACCGGTCAGGTCGACCTCGACGAATTCGGGAATGGCGTCGGCCGGCACGATCATTTCGATCGAGTGGCGGACGATGTTCAGGACGCCGCCGCGCTTGAGGCCAGGCGACTCGAGGTGATTCTTGAAATGCACCGGCACCGCGATGGTGAGCCGCGCCCCTTCGCCGACGCGCAGGAAATCGACGTGGATCAGGAAGTCGCGCACCGGATCGAGCTGATAGTCCTTGGGGATGGCGCGGATCGTCTCGCCGCCCACCTCGATTTCGACAAGATGCGTGAGGAAACCGCCGGCATGCAGCCGATGCGTCACTTCCCGCTTGTTGAGAGAAATCGTAATCGGCGGCTTCTTTTCGCCGTAGATGACAGCCGGGACCTTGTCCTCGCGGCGCACGGAACGGGCGGCCCCCTTGCCGACCCCCTCGCGCACCTCGGCCTTGAGGACGCTCGTTTGAGCCATGGTTAAAACTCCTGAGATGGAAAAGCGAAAAGGCCGCCGGAGCGGCCAGATCGAGCGCCGCCTCCAAGGGTGTCAGCGCCCGCGCCGGTTTATATGGGAGGTGCTGCGAAAACGCAAATAGTGCGGGATTGACAAAAACCCAGCCGTCCAGCCTATATCCGCCATGGGGAAGGCGATCTCCCCACGAGGCGACATGCCGAAGCATCGCGTCCCACTCAACCTTGAGGACGCACACCATGTCGTCGATCCACGTCATATATCATCGAGAATTGTCGTCACGCTTTGTGGCGCGCCAAGCAACGCGTCGCTTTGTCCGCCGGGCCATCAAGCTCCTTTGTCATTGGCTTGGTCGCATCGGCCAAAGGTCGACGCTTAGCGAACTCGACGATCATCTACTCCGCGATATAGGGAAGACCAGGTCTCAGGCCGAAGCCGAGAGCAGAAAGCCGTTCTGGAGAGCGTGAGTTCGCGCGGGAAGCTGCGATCGGCAGACGAGCTGGATGCCGCTCGTCTGCCGTCTAAGTCTTGACGCGAGCTTTGGGTCGGCTATGACTCGCCCCATGGGGAAGGCGATCTCCCCACGAGGCGACATGCCGAAGCATCGCGTCCCACTCACATGGAGGACGCATCATGTCGTCTATCAATACGATTTCCGCTGAAAAGCTCGCCCGCCTCGTCGGCACCCCGAATTGCCCCGCCATCATCGACGTCCGCGACGACGACGATTTTGCCGCCGATCCCCGGCTGCTCCCCGCCTCGCTCCGACGCGGTTACGCGGACGCCTCGCGCTGGGCGCCGGAGCTTCGCGGCGGAGCGGCTATCGTTGTTTGCCAAAAAGGCCTGAAGCTCAGCCAGGGCACCGCCGCGTGGCTCCGACACGAAGGTTCCGCCGCCGAAAGCCTCGATGGCGGATTTTTGGCGTGGATCGATGCTGGCCTCCCGCTTGTCCCTGCGGAAAAACTGCCGCCACGCGACGCCAAGGGGCGTACGGTCTGGGTGACGCGCGAGCGGCCCAAGATCGATCGCATCGCCTGTCCCTGGCTCATCCGCCGCTTTGTCGATCCCGACGCCGTCTTCCTCTTCGTTCCGCCGGCGGAGGTCGCGGCAGTCGCCGAGCGCTTCGCCGCCACGCCGTTCGATGTGGAGAATGTGTTCTGGTCGCATCGCGGCGTGCTCTGCACCTTCGATGTGATGATCGAGGAATTCGGGCTGCAGACGGAATCCTTGCTTCGTCTCGCGGCCATCGTGCGCGGCGCCGATACGGCGCGGCCCGACCTAGCGCCGGAGGCGGCGGGGCTGCTCGCCGCCTCGCTCGGTCTGTCGCGCATGTTTTCGGACGATCTCGAGCAGCTCGCGGCGGGGCTCACGCTCTACGATGCCTTCTACCGCTGGTGCCGCGATGCGACCGGGGAGACGCACAACTGGCCGAACCGGCGTCCCAGCGCCTGAGGTGAGCAGGATCGTTTTCGAGCCCGCCGCATCCACACGCCCGGCGCCCGCGGTTCCGTTCCGCGAGGCGCTGCGTGTCTGGCTGAAAATCGGCCTCGTCAATTTCGGCGGGCCGGCGGGGCAGATCGCCCTCATGCATCGCGTCCTGGTCGAGGAAAAACGCTGGCTCGACGAGACGCGGTTCATGCATGCGCTGAACTATTGCATGCTGCTTCCCGGACCCGAGGCGCAGCAGCTCGCGACCTATATCGGCTGGCTGATGCACGGCGTCCGGGGCGGCATCGCCGCCGGCACGCTTTTCGTGCTTCCCGGCTTCCTGGTGCTGCTGGCGCTCAGCATCGCCTATCTCAGTTTCGGCGATCTCGTCGTGGTCCAGGGCCTGTTCTTCGGGCTCAAGGCGGCGGTGCTGGCGATCGTTTTGGAGGCTCTTATCCGCGTCGGCAAGCGGGCGCTGAAGGGCCCAGCCATGGTCGCGGTCGCAGTCGCGGCCTTCGTTGCCATCGCGTTCCTGAAGGTGCCGTTTCCGCTGATCATCTTCGGCGCGGCACTGATCGGGATTCTTCTCTCCCGGAGCGCGGTGGCGGCTCAGGCGATACCGCGATCCATCGAAACGGAGTCAGCCGGCGCGCGGTACGCGGCCGCGGCGAAGGCGATCCTCGTCTGGGGTTTCGTCTGGCTCGGACCCGTTGCACTCATCGCTGCCATACTCGGCACGAGCCATGTCTTCGTGCAGGAAGCGCTGTTCTTTTCCAGGGCCGCAATCGTCACCTTCGGCGGCGCCTATGCGGTGCTTGCCTATGTCGCGCAACAGGCGGTCGAGAATTATCACTGGCTAAAGCCGGACGAGATGCTGACCGGCCTCGGCCTTGCCGAGACTACGCCCGGTCCGCTCATCCTGGTGCTCGTCTTCGTCGGCTTTCTGGCCGGCGCGCGCGGCGCGACCGGCCTTGATCCGATCCTGGCCGGAACGATCGGCGCATTCGTCACGCTGTGGGTGACCTTCGCGCCGTCCTTTCTCTTCATCTTTGCCTTCGCGCCCTTCGTCGAGCGGCTGCGCGGCAACCGCACCGTCGCCGGCGCGCTCGCGGCAGTGACCGCCGCCGTCGTCGGCGTCATCGCCAATCTCGGCCTCTGGTTCGGTCTGCATGTGCTGTTCGCGGAGGTAGGGGAGGCGACGTTCTGGCCGCTCAACCTTCCGGCGCCCGACCTCCGCAGCTTCGACCCGGCGGCCGCGTTGATCGCGCTCGCCGCCGGATTGGCGCTCATCCGCTATCACGCCGGCGTGGTTCTCGTTCTCGCAGTGTCGGCCCTTGCCGGCGCCGCGCTGCGCCTCGCCGCATAGCGGCAGTCAAGGCCGGTCCGGCGCGGCTTTTTTCCGCTACGGCAGGGCTGCATCCAATTCGTCGAGGCCATCCCGCTGAAAGCTCACGCCGTCGAGCGAGAATTTGACGTTTGAGCCTACCGCGGCAAACACCCTGCAGTCGGGGTTCACAAAGACCTCGCCAAATGCACCGTTGGAAACTACGGGGAGCGACTTGAAGAAATGCGGGCAGTACGGAGCCGGGAGCGTGAAGATTTCCTCGTCGAGCAGCCCAGTCTTGATGAAGCCGCGGAGATGCACCACGCCGTTGGCGTCAATCCGGTAGGCGGCGTGCGCAAAGCTAACAAAGTCGTCGTGGAGCACGGTTTCGTCGGAGTTCACCCACCCATTCTCAAAGTCCGGTTCGTCTTCGTCGCCGATATAGTGCCATCCCTCCGAGGTGGAGCTCGCGAATGCCGCCGAGCTGAGCCCGTCGAGCTTGTCGGCGTTCAGGTTTCCGACCTTCACAGAGGAGTTGACGGCGAACGGAGGACGCCCCGGTTTGACGACGAGCGTCATCGCGGTGGCGGCCGCCGCGGTGCTGGTATTGTCGATGCGAAAGGTTGCCCCGTTGATCGCGGTCAACAGCTTTGTCTGGTTCGTGGCGGTGTTGGTTTGTCCAAGGATGAAGTTGCCCCCGGTGGCCGAATAACCAGCGCCGCCGAGGGCGACCAGCAGCGCGAGCATGGAAATAGCGATTGACGGCGATGGAAGTCGAAACATCTATTTTCCCCCCAAGATTCAGGACCGCATGCTGCAAACCGGCGCGGAACATACCGGCAGTCATGCGCGGGCGAAGCTACAGCAGATGCGCCGCAATCGCCAAGCGGACTAACAACCGGTCGTATCTCAGTTTGAAAATTGACAGTGGGCAACTTTGAAAGCTGGCCCACTATCAAGCACGAGCAACGGCAGGCGGCCTCGCCCTCACCAGATGAGCGTCACATTGCCGGTCCGAGTTTCGCTGGACCCATTGTGGATTCTGATGGCGTCCGGCCCGCTCACTTGGACGTCGACCCGACCCGGCTCCACGTCACCAATGTAAACGATATGATCTCCCGTTGCGCCACTGAAACCGCTCGTAATTTCTGAGGTGGATGGCGATTCCAGTCCGGTCCACGCAATTAAGCCGCTGGGCCCCGGTATCCGCAACAGTGTCGCCTGCCCCACCCCTCGGTGATCGACGGTGAGGGTAACACCCATGACAAGCACAGCCCGGTTGGCGGGCAGGACAATCGGCGCGCTGTCCGCGCCGGCCGCCGGATTGAATGGGATTGTGCGAGATCTCGCAAACAGGGTGGAGTCGAGCCCGTCGAGCCGGTCGGCGTTGAGGTTCGCGACCTTCACCGGCGAATTGACCGCGAGCGGAGCGCGCCCCGGTTTGACGACGAGCGTGAGCGCGGTGGCCGCCGCTGCGGTGCTGGTGTTGTCGACGCGAAAGGATGCTCCGGCGATCGGCGCCAGCAGCTTCGTCTGCGTCGTGGCGGAGTTGGTCTGCCCCAGAATGAAGTTGCCGCCCGTGGCCGAATAGCCGGCGCCGCCGAGGGCGATCAGCAGGGCAAGCATTGAAACGGCAAGTGACGGCGACGGAAGTCGGAACATCTGTTTCCTCCAAGAGCTTCGAGACCGCATGATGCCAAGCCGGTGCGGAGCATACTGGTAGCCATGCGTCGGCGAAGCTACGACGGATCAGCGCCAGCCAATACTGTCAAAAAGCAGTTGAGCTAGTCGAACAGGCTCGACACCGATTTTTCGAGCGCGGTGCGCTTCACTGCCTCGCCCAAGGATCGATGACCTCAATCCCTGCCGCCTCGAAGGGCGCCCTGTCGCGGGTCGCAATTGCGAGGCGATGGGCGGCTGCGATCGCGGCGATCTGCCCGTCGGCCACACCAATCGGCCGCCCCGCCTGCCGCGCCCGGCTCACGACGGTCGCATAGGTCCTCGCCGCGGCGACATCGAAGGGCAACACCCGCTCGCCGAAGAGCAGGGTGGCCTTCTCCATAAGCCCAAGCCCAAGCGCGACCTTGCGGCGGCCGTCGGGAAGCACAGCGATCCCATAGAGGAGCTCGGCAAGGCTCACGGTCGAGAGATAGAGCGTTTCAGCGGCCTGCGAATCCAGCCAGTCGACGACCTTCGGCTCGGGTGCGGTGCGCATCGTCTCCGAGACGACGTTCGTATCCACCAGGATCATTCGAATTGCGGCGGCTCTGCCGGGGATCGATCCCGCTCGATGTCGAGATCGACGCCGCCGAGCGGCCGGAACATTTCGACCAGCGCCGACCCCATCTTGACGCGGCCGGCGGGGCGCGCCGCCTCGTCGAGGATCGCGCGCACTTCCGCCTCGGTGCTGCGGCCATGCTCGGCGGCACGCACGCGCAGCGCGCGGTGCGTTTCCGCGGAAAGATTGCGGATCGTGATTGCAGCCATGATATCATATTTTTCAAGTGATATCTATGATATCGCGGCGCACACTTCGATGTCAATGCGGCACGCCTGCTGCTTTGAAGCAGCCTAGTCGAACAGGCTCGACACCGATTTCTCCAGCGCCGTGCGCATCACCGCCTGGCCGGCGCGATTCGCCGCTAAGGCCCGGCGAGAAGGATGTCGCTGCTGGCGTCCGGATAGCTTATGCCGTCGAGCGAGACGCTAATGGTCGAGGCATTGGTCACCCTGACACTGCATGGCGTGGGTCCCCGGGCGACGGTGATCAGCGCGTGCGCGCCGTTCGAGTCCACCGGGAACGCCTTACTGAAGTGCGGACAGAAAGCGCCCGGCAGGACGAAGATCGTACCGCCCGTGCCGTCTCTCACCCGACCGGCGATGTGCACGACGTGGTTGTTGTCGATTCTGTAGGCGGCATTCTGAAGGTCGGCGGCGTTGCGGTTCGGATTCGGCTCGGAGTTGACCCACCCGTTCAGGAATGCAGGCTCGCCGGGGTCGCCGACATAGTGCCACCCGTCGATGGCCGCCGGCACGAAGGCGGCCGCGCTGAGCCCGTCCAGAAGGTCGGCATTCAGGTTCGCCACCTTCACGGCGGAGTTGGTGGCGAACGGCGGACGCCCCGATGTTACGACCAGCGTCATCGCAGTGGCGGCCGCCGCGGTGCTGGTATTGTCGACGCGAAACGACGCGCCTGCGACCGGCGCCAATAGCTTTGTCTGCGTCGAGGCGGTGTTGGTTTGTCCAAGGATGAAGTTGCCGCCCGTGGCCCGAATAGCCGGCGCCGCCGAGGGCGATCAGCAGCGCAAGCAGGCAAACGGCGAAAGACGGCGATGGAAGTCGAAACATCTGTTTCCTCCAAGAGCTTCGAGACCGCATGATCCCGAGCCCTGTTGGAGGCGGCCGGCAGTCATGCGCCGGCTAAGCTACAACGGATGCCGCGCGAAACGATACTTTGAAGAGTGGTCGCACTAGTCGAACAGGCTCGACACCGATTTTTCGAGCGCGGTGCGCTTCACCGCTTCGCCGAGCAGCGTGGCGATCGAGACGATGCGGATGTTGCGCGCGGAAAGCACCGCGCTTGTCGCCTCGATCGTGTCGGTGGTCACCAGCTCGGTCAGCTTGGAGGCGGTGATGCGGGCGACCGCGCCGCCCGACAAGACGCCGTGGGTGATGTAGGCGGCGACCGACGTGGCGCCCTGCTTCAACAGCTCGTCCGCAGCGTTGCAGAGCGTGCTGGCGGAATCGACGATGTCGTCGACCAGGAGGCAGGCGCGCCCCGAAACGTCGCCGATGATGTTCATCACCTCAGATTCGCCCGGCTGCTCGCGGCGCTTGTCGACGATCGCAAGCGGCGCGTCGATGCGCTTGGCGACGATTCTCGCGCGCACCACGCCGCCCACGTCGGGCGATACGACCATGAGATGATTGTTGTCGTAGCGCGCCTCGATGTCGCGGGTGAAGACCGGCGCGGCAAAAAGGTTGTCGGTCGGGATATCGAAAAAGCCCTGGATCTGGCCGGCGTGGAGATCGACCGTCAGCACCCGGTTGGCGCCCGCCGTGGTGATCATGTTCGCCACGAGCTTTGCCGAGATCGGCGTGCGGGCGAGCGATTTCCGGTCCTGCCGCGCGTAGCCGTAGTAGGGGAGGACGGCGGTGATGCGGCGGGCCGAGGCGCGGCGGAGCGCGTCGATGATGATCAACAGCTCCATCAGATTGTCGTTCGCCGGAAAGCTCGTCGACTGCACGACGAAAACATCCTCGCCGCGCACGTTCTCCTGGATTTCGACAAAAATCTCCTGGTCGGCGAAGCGGCGGACGGCGGCCTGCGCGAGCTCGATCTCGAGATAGTGGGCTATCGCCCGGGCAAGCGTCTGGTTGGAGTTGCCGGCGACGATTTTCATGGTTCAGGCGATCCCGCGGCCGGTCGGCCCTTTGGCGGCTCCCCGACGGGAAGCGCGCGCGCCTTTTAGCAATGGCACAAAAGCTTCACAACCGGGCTGGCATTATCGGGTTCGCGAAGGGTGCGGGCTCGCCACACGACCTTCAACCGGCGGCAGCGTACCTCAAAAACCTGGTCTACGAAGGTTGGGCCTCGTTCTAGAGCTTTGCGTTCGGGTCAAATATGTAGGTCACGAAGGCGGTAGAGTTTGCCGGCAATTTCGGGGCCGTGCCTGTCCCTCGCCATTCACCCCTTGCGGCGGCGCGGTCCAGAGGTGGCGGAGCTGGTGATTTGTACTTCGCAGCGCAGACGACCGGGACGGTGCCCGTGAAGGAATAGCTGGTCAGGATCGCGCCCTGCTCGTCAGTGAGCCGCACGCTTGCAGATCCAGAACCGCCCGGCGTCACCAGATCGCCAACATATGCCGTCGATTGCATCACCCCACCCGAGGGTGCCTGGACATCCACGCTGGCAAATTGTGCAAACTGCCCTGGAAGCGTCGTCTCGTTAGGAACGTCGTATCTTTGGAATCCGAGATACGATCTCCCCAGGCCCAGACCCGAGAGATCCTGGATTACCGTCAATGAGACCTCGGAGTTCCGCGGCAGCACTACATCCTTTGCGTCTGCCATCCATTCAACCTGTATATAGGGCGCTGACTGGGGAGGTTGGCCAAACGCTCCCACGATCATGGTGTTCGGTCCGGGATAGTCGAACTCTTGGAGGGCAAACACACCTTTGTCCTTGGAGGGCCCGGGCCCCACGACGGGTGAGGCAGCATCTCTCAGTCGGATCTTGAGTCCCGTGGCCTTGCCAGGCGTCCAATTCAACCGTCCTATGTTTGCGCTTACCAGTACCACGCCGATGACGATTCCCGAGTTTGCGATTTGCCCGACTTCAAGCGTGTGGGCGCCGTCGCTGAGTAGCTGGAAATCTCCGGTGGGAACCGTGATCTCCGTTTGGGTGAAGAAGCTGATTTGGAACGGAAGCACCGGCACGAATTGGGTCTGAGGTTCGTCGAACATGACGGCGTTGAGGCAGGCCGGATAGGAGTTCCAGTCCATTGTCTGCCCGTCAGTGTACCAACGGACCATTAGCTTCACCGAATTACAGAATGCGGGATCGAGGCCCGTTTCGTACGCGCCACAGAAACTGACTGATATCTCTTCGCCCGGACGGACTCGAAAGAGCTGTTGGTACGCCACACGCGGATGCGTTTTGCCGGAAGTGTCGGAACCAATCTCGATGAGCTCCACGTAAAGTTTGCTCGCGGGAAGCTGTAGGGGTAATTCCGCCGTGCCGGCGGTGAAGGTGAAATGGATTTGCCTCTTTGGCTGATAGTTTGGGACCGCGATCTCGACAACTGTCGAGGGGGTCTTCCCGATTTTCGGAATAATGAATGGCCCCGACGTTCTGCCGGAGAGGAGTTGATAGCCCGGGCTCGCTGCAGTCATCTGTTCTCCTCCAGGGACAAAGAACCTCACTGACCGGGGCAGGCGCCGGTTGGCGGGTGTCCCGTTACAACTGGTCACGACATTCCCACGGAAGGCTGTGCGGAGCCGTGACGCCGCAAGCCTGAGGAGGCGTAGCAAGATGCTTTGTGTAGGTTGTATGCCCCTTAAACAAAAATGCAGCAGTTCTGGTCTGGAGAGTCAATACTCTCAACTATTGGTGCTATCTTCGATCACCGCGTCAGCATTTCCACTCCATGCCGCGATAGCGGCTCAGCCGCGCCATCCGTCGTGAGATAGGTCCGTCCCAGACACATCGCCGCGCCGGCGTCGGAATCCATCAAAATCATGTGGGCGAAGAGCACCATGTCGGGCGCGATGACCGCCTGATTGTCGCGATAGAACATCGGCCAGTCCATCCAGGAGGGCGCGTAGCGGGCGCCGAGCGAATAGCCGCAGGCGTTCAAGCGGTGCTTGGTCATGCAGTGCTCTTCCATGATGGCGGCATGCGCGTCGAACACCTCGCCGAAAGTCTTGCCCGGCCGCATCGTCGACTGGCAGGCGGTCAGCGCCTCTTCGCAGGCAGCGTGGAGCTCGCGATGGCGTTCGCTCGGCTCGCCCACGATCACGGTCCGCATCAACGCCACATGATAGAGCCGGTAGACACCGGCGAATTCGAGCGTGATCTGGTCGTTCTCCGCGAGCTTTCGCCGCCCGCTCTTGATGCGGCAGAGGAGCGCGTCCTCGCCCGAGCCGATGATGAAAGGATTTCCCGGATAGTCGCCGCCGCCCGACAAGACCGCGCCCTGCATGGCGGCGAGGATCTCGCCCTCGTCGGCGCCGGGGCGGATCAGCTTGAGCGCCGCGTCGAGCGCGTCGTCCGCGAGCGCCGCAGCGCGGCGCACATAGGAAAGCTCCGCTGCGCTCTTCAGCACGCGGAGCGCGGGAACGAGATCGGAGGCGTCCTCGATCGTGCCGAAGGTTTTCAGCGCTTCGTCAAGCGCGCGGCCGTTTGCGGCATTCAAGCCATGCGTGTCGTATTCGACGCCGATGCGGGAGCCGAGCAGGCCGAGATCGTTCAGAAGATCGCGAAGCTGCACGGCCGGGCCGGCCCCGGCGGCGTCCGTCCAGATGACAATGTTTTCGATCAGCGAGGTGTGGCGCGCCTGGCGAAGGTCGGCCGAGCGCGTGAGCAGCGTGAAACTGCCTTCGCGGGTGAAGACCAGGCACTGGAAGAAGCAGTAGCCGAACGTGTCGTAGCCGGTCAGCCAATAGTGGCTTTCCGGCGCGAACATGAGGAGCGCGTCGAGTTTTCGGCGCGCCATCTCCTCCAGCACCAGCGTGCGGCGCGCCTCGAATTCCGCCGGCTCGAAATGCAGTGCCACGAGTTACGCCTCGCTCAGCGTGATCGCCGAAAGGAGCCGCCCGTAATCCGGCTCTTTGCGATGCGTCGCGCGGCGGTAGGAGTAGAAGCGCTCCTCGTTGGAATAGGTGCAGAGGCCGAGTGCGCCGACAGTGCCGACGTCCGCAGCTTCGAGCCGTGCCACGATGTAGGCCGGCATGTCGAACATGGCGTGGCCGGCGCGTTCGGAAGGGCGGAAAAAGCGCGCGTTGCCTGAGCTCGCCTCAAGGAAGCGGTCGACGAATTCCGGTCCGACCTCATAAGCGGCGGCCGAGATGGTCGGGCCCAGCACCGCGACGATGTTTTTCCGCGCGGAGCCGAGTTGCTCCATTGTCCCGATCGTCGATTCCAAAATGCCGGCGAGCGCGCCCTTCCAGCCGGCATGGGCGGCGGCAATCACTCGTGCTTCCACATCGGCGAAGAGCACCGGCCCGCAATCCGCCGCTCCGACCCCGACGGCGACGCCGGCTCGGTTCGTTACGACGGCATCCGCCTTGGGGCCGAGCCCCGGCCCCCACACCTCGTCGACAACCACGGCGTCGGTGCCATGCACCTGATAGGGCGTCGCGAGTTTTTCGAGCGTCGTGCCGAGATGGCGCGCCGCGCGCGACCGGTTTTCGAGCACCGCCTCGCGCGAATCGTTCGAGCCAATTCCGGTGTTGAGCCCATGATAGATGCCCGTCGAGACGCCGCCCTGGCGCGTGAAGAAGGCATGCGCGATTCCGGGAAGCGCGAGCGACGGCGCTTCGATTGGCGCAAGCGGGGGCGCGGCTCCGTGCATGGGCGGGACGTTGGCTGCGCCTATGCTGGAAGTCAAATTGCGGACGCGAAGGGCGGCGGCTGGACGCCCGGCCGCGTCAGCGCCAGCACCTTGAAGAGCGTGCCCATCTGATCCGCTCCGGCGAGCCGCTCCACCGCGGCGCGAAGCGCCTCGCGCGTCGCGTCGTCGGCATTTGCGCCGAGGCGGCTCGCGCGCTCCAGGAGCCCGAGCGGCAGCAGGAAATCACGCTGCTCGATTGGGCCATGGACCGCAGCGCCCGCAGCGCGCGCGCTCCTCGCAAGCGCGGCGAAATCGACGAGCGCGGTGAGGTCCGCGTCGCCGGGGGTGGCAAGCGGGTCATGAAAAGCGTGGCCGCGCACAGCCTGCAGCGTGTCGCCCGGCGCTGTCTTCTCATGTCCGTAGTCGATCACAAGCGCCGCACCCCCATGCGCGATGATCCGCCCGGCGATTTCCGCTATCAACGCATCGGCTGCCGGCCGGATCTCGATGATCGATCCGTCGACTGCATCGGGGCCTTGCTCAAGCCGCCCAGGACCTATGCCGAAGGCGAGGCGGCCGTCAGCGTCGAGGCCGACGACGCGCTCGCGCCATTGGCCGTCCGTTCGCGCGAACTGGCGGATCGGCAGTGCATCGAAGAACTCGTTGGCGACGAGGAGGAGGGGACCGACCGGCACGTCGCTGAACGCCGCGTGCCAGTCAATTTCGACGCCTGAGCGCCCCAGTGTTTCGGCCTGACGCCCGCGCAGCTTCGGGCTCGTCTCTACGAGGTGGATTGAGGCCGTGTGGCAAAATCCCGAAACTTTGGCCGTGACACGAAGAATGTCCGCCATCAGCGTGCCGCGGCCGGGCCCGAGCTCGACCAGCCTGACGGGGGAGGGGTTTTCCGCCAGCCGCCACGCCTCGATTAGCCATGCGCCGACGATCTCGCCGAACATCTGGCTCACCTCCGGCGCGGTGACGAAATCGCCTGCCGCGCCGATCGGGTCGTGTACGACGTAATAGCCGTATTCGGGGTCGCCAAGACAGTGCGCCATGTATTGCCCGACGTTCATCGGACCGTTCGCCTCGATGAGAAGCCGGAGTTTTTCCCCCAGCGGCGTTTCGCTCACGCCGGCTGCCGCCGCACCGCCAGAACCATCGCCGCGATCCCAACGACCACCATCGGAATCGAAAGGAGCATGCCCATGGTGAGCGAGCCGGCGAGAAAACCGAGCTGCGGGTCGGGCTCGCGCACGAACTCGATCAGGATGCGTGCGATGCCGTAGCCGGCGATAAAGGTTCCGCCGGTCAGCCCCGGTCGGCGAAGGCTGCCGAAATGGTGGGTAAGGATGCGGAGCAATACGAAGAGGAGTATCCCTTCGAGGGCTGCCTCGTAGAGCTGACTCGGATGCCGCGCCAGCGCTCCGCCGTTCGGAAACACGACTGCCCAGGGCAAATCGGTCGGCCGGCCCCAAAGCTCGCCGTTGATGAAGTTGGCGATGCGGCCGAAGAAAAGCCCGAAGGGGACCGAGGCGGCCGCGATATCGAAGAGCGAGAGCATCGGGATTTTCTTGACAAGCGAAAAGATCGCCATCGCCAAAATGGTGCCGGCGAGACCCCCGTGGAACGACATGCCGCCCTCCCAAAGGCGGAGCAAGGCGAGCGGATCGTCGACGAAGTGGCCTTGCTGGTAGAAAAGCGCGTAGCCGACGCGCCCGCCGAGAACGATGCCGGCGACGAGCCAGAGCGGGAAATCGTCGATCTCCGCAGTCGTGATCGGAGCCGGTCGCCCGCCCCACAGGTTTTCATTCGAGACGAGCCGGCGCGCGTACCACCAGCCGATCAGGATGCCGGCGAAATAAGCAAGCCCGTACCAGCGCACTGAAAGAGGTCCGATCGAGATCGCGACGGGATCGATCGCGGGGAACGTGACTGCCAGCATGGCGGCTCAGCTAAAGCCCGGAATGCCGCGGACAATCGCCCGCGCGACATGGCCGGGTCAACCCGCCGTCTTGCGCGACCAGTGCCGAAGCATATATGGATGCGCCTGAATATTGTGCAGAGCACAAAACCGTCCTGCAGCGCATTTTTCGCCGGACCAAAGGCGGAAAGCGCCACCGGAGAGGTGAGATGACACAGACCTCAAACCGGCTCCTCGACGAATTCGCCAAGCTCATGACCGATATGGCAGGCGTCGCCCAGGGCGTCCGCCGCGAGGTCGAGACGGCGTTCAAGAGCCAGGCCGAGCGTTTTCTTGGCGAGATGGACCTCGTGCAGCGTGAGGAGTTCGATGCCGTGCGGGACATGGCAGCGCGGGCGCGCGAGGAGAACGAATCGTTGAAGAAACGCGTCGCGGCGCTCGAAGCAGAACTCAAGCATGCCACGCCGCCCGACGAGCACGAGCCGGTCAAGCGCGGCGCCCGCAAGCAGACCGGCGGAGCGGCATCCGCCGAGGGCGAAGGTCTCTGAGGGGCGGGCCTGTTTCCCCGTGGAAAAGCCGGCTGCGGCTTTCGTGCCGCTTCCGCACCGGACTCGCATATCTATAGTGGGATCGAAAGGGATTCGGATCTGTCCCGACACTACCAGGCGGGACGTTGAGCTTTTGGACGATTCCGCCCGCCCCGGCGGGTGCCTGCAGCCGATGTCGCGTCATTGTTGGGTTGCGTCCCCATTGTTCGACGCGAGGAGAAGAGCATGAGCCTGGTCGATTTCGAGCTTCCCTCCTCCGCCAATCCGGTTGACCTGATCGAGCAGATCGCTGCGTCGCACGACTGGGCGTTCGATCGTTCGGGCGAGGACGAGATCACCATCTCCGTCGCCGGTGGTTTTTGCGACTACAATCTTTCGATGTCATGGATGGGAGCGCTCGAGGCGCTGCATCTTGCCTGCGCCTTCGACTTCAAGGTCCAAGAACGGCGCAAGAGCGAGGTGATGCTGCTCCTCGCGCTCGTCAACGAGCAGCTGTGGCTCGGCCATTTCGATCTCTGGCAGGCCGAAGGCGTCATCATGTATCGGAATGCGCTGCTGTTGACCGAGGGCATGGAGGCTGGCGCCGCGCAACTCGAAGCGATGCTCGCGGCGGCGGTGGAGGCCTGCGAGCGCTACTACCAGGCGTTCCAGTTCGTCATCTGGGCCGGCAAGACACCGGAAGAGGCGCTGGCCGCCGTGCTTTTCGAGACGCACGGCGAAGCCTGACCGCCATGCTCGAGGGCGCGCAGCCGCTGCTCCTCGTCGGCGCCGGCAAGATGGGCGGCGCCATGCTGGAGCGATGGCTGGCAAGTGGGCTCGCCGCCTCCGAAGTGACCATCCTCGACCCTTATCTGGAAGGCGACCGGTGGGCGGCGCTCGCCAAGGCGGGGACGGCGACGGCGACGCGCGTCGCGGAGGCCGCCGACCGCGCCTACAAGGTCATGGTGCTGGCGATGAAGCCGCAATCCATGGCGGAGGCGCTCGCGCAGGTGACGACGCTGGCGGCGCCCGATACGACGATCGTCTCGATCGCGGCGGGCGTGCGGTTGGCAACGCTCGAAGCCGCCTTTCCCGCCGGCCAGGCGATCGTGCGCGCCATGCCCAACACACCGGCGCAGGTCGGCATGAGCATGTCGGTCGCGGTTCCGAATGCGAATGTCAGCAGCGCGGGGCGGGCGCTCGTCGGGCAGCTGCTTTCTGCCATAGGTGCGCTCGCATGGATCGATGACGAGGCGCTGATCGACGCGGTGACCGCCGTGTCGGGCTCGGGCCCGGCCTACCTCTTCCTGCTCGCGGAGTGTCTCGCCGAAGCGGCCCGCCGCGTGGGCCTTCCCGACGATCTCGCCGCGCTTCTCGCCCGGCAGACCGTGGCGGGCTCCGGCGCGCTCCTTGCTGCAAGCCCGCTGTCGCCGGCCGTGCTCCGCCAGAACGTGACCTCGCCCGGCGGAACGACCGCCGCCGCGCTGTCGGTGCTAATGGCCGAGGACGGCTTGCAGCCGCTCCTCACCCGCGCTGTCGAAGCCGCAAAGCAGCGCTCAATCGAGCTCGGCTAAGCCAAAACGCCTCGTCGTCCTCAGGCAGGCGAGCCTCAGCATTGGCTTGACCTCGGTCGGCTCCCGTCGTTCGATGTATCAAAACCTTGAGGGAGCACGCTTTTGCCCAAGCCAAAAACACGCGACAGGGTCGTCGAAGCGCTGATGGCGCTTGCCGCCGAGCGCCCGTTCGAGGAGGTGACGCTGCAGGCGCTGGCCGAACGCGCCGGGGTCACGCTTGCCGCACTCCGTGAAAGCTATGACAGCCGGGTCGCGGTGCTTGCAAAATATGTCCGCCAGGTCGACGAGCGCGTGCTTGCCGGCGTCGATCCGGCGCTTGCGCAAGAGGGACCGCGCGAGCGGCTCTTCGATATCCTGTTCGCCCGCTTCGAGGCGCACGCATCGCATAAGCGAGCGATCCGCAGCATCGCGCGGGCGGCGCGCCGCGACCCTCTCTTCGCGCTCGAGCTCAACTGCATCGTCACGACCTCGATGGGCTGGATGCTCGCCGCTGCGGGGATTTCGTCCACCGGGTGCAGGGGCCTCGTCCGCGCTCAGGGTCTCGCCATCGTCTGGGCGCGGGTGATGCGCGTCTGGCTCGACGACGAGGATGCCGGCCTCCCCCGCACCATGAAGGCGCTCGACAAGCGGCTCCACGAGGCTGAGCGCATCGTCATGCGGCTCGATTGTCTGGAGAAGATCGTGCTGCGTCGCGGGCGATCCAAACGGCGGCAGCGCGACGCCAACGACGGAAGCGATCTCTCCGAGGCCCATCCGACATGAGCGCGTCCGCCGAGGCGCGGATCGCGTTCGATGATTTTCTGAAGGTCGACATCCGGGTCGGGCGCGTCGTCGAGGCCGCGCCTTTTCCCGAGGCGCGGAAGCCGGCGCTGAAGCTCGTCATCGATTTTGGACCGGAGGTCGGGCTGAAGAAATCATCTGCGCAGCTGGTCAAACACTATTCTCCCGGCGAGCTTGTCGGCCGCCTGGTGCTCGCCGTCGTCAACTTCCCGCCGCGCCAGATCGGCCCGATGATGTCGGAGGTGTTGACGCTCGGCGTTCCAGATGAGACGGGCGAGGTGGTGCTCATCAACCCCGGCAAGGATGTGCCGCTCGGCGGCCGAATGTTCTGAAGCCGTTCGGCGCCCGACTTTTCTTACGCGGGAATCGTCAGCACGGCGCGGACGCCGCCGAGCGGGCTCTCCTCCAGGATCACATCGCCACCATGGCTCATCGCGATGTCGCGGGTGATGGCGAGTCCAAGGCCGCTGCCGCCGCTGTCGACGTTGCGCCCCCCGTCGAGGCGGTAGAATGGGCGGAAGACCGCCTCGCGCTCCTCCGGCGGAATTCCCGGCCCATCGTCGTCCACCGTGACCGTCAGCCAGCCGTCGGCGTGGCGCGCCTTCAGCTCTACACGGTCGCCGTGCTTGCAAGCATTGCCGACGAGATTGGCGACGCAACGGCGGAAGCCGAGCGCACGCAGGAGCGCGCGGGGCTCCCCCTCGAACGCCGTCTCGACGATGTCGCCCCCCCGCCGCGCCGTCTCGGCGATCTCTTCGAGCAGGACGGGAAGGTCCACCATCTCCGTGGTCTCGCCCGCATCGCCCTGCGCGAAGGCGAGATAGTCCTCCAGCATGCGGCTCATCTCGTCGACGTCGGCGCGGAGCGCCTCGGTGTCGGGCGTCTCGCCGAGCAAGGCCAGCTCCAGCTTGAAACGCGTGAGCACGGTTCGAAGGTCGTGGCTGACGCCGGAGAGCATGGTGGTGCGCTGCTCGACCTGACGTTCGATCCGCTCCCGCATGTCGATGAAGGCCTGCGCCGCCTGCCTCACCTCGCGCGCGCCGCGCGGCCTGAAATCGCCCACGGGCCGGCCCTTGCCGAACTGCTCTGCGGCCTCGCCGAGGGTCAGGATCGGCTTGATCTGATTTCTGAGGAAGAGCAGCGCGATCGTCAAAAGCACCAGCGACGTGCCTCCCATCCAGAGAAGGAAGATGTGCGAGTTGGAGGCATAGGCGCGGCTGCGCGGAGCGAACACCCGCAAGACGTGATCGTCGAGCTGAATGCGTATCTCGACCAGGTCGGAATTGCCGAGCGTGTCGACCCAGAAGGGGCGGTTGATGCGCCGCCGCATCTCGCGCGACAATGTCGAATCAAGCAGCGAGAAGAACGGCCTGGAGCCGGATTCAGGCAGCGGATCGGGCGGCAGCACGGAAATGGTCAGCCCATAGGTGTCGGCCGCGATGCGGGTGATTTCGGAGAACCGCGCGTCCTGCGGATAGGTCTCGATGACCTCGATCACCGCGGCGATGTCGGCGACGACGGCGCTCGACAGGCGCCGCGTCACCATCTGCCAATGGCGCTCCATGAAGACATAGGCGACGACCGCCTGCAGGATGAGGATCGGCATCACCACGATCAGGATCGAGCGCGCGTAAAGGCCCTTCGGCAGACGGTCCATCACCACCGCGCCGATGTGCGGGAGGCCGAGCCGCTGCAGAGGCGCGGCCACGCGTCGCAACCAGTTCTTGATGCGCGCGTGCGCGCGGCGGAGCCATTCTGGCGGGCGAAGGCGCGTGCCGATGTCGCCGATCAGGGCCATGATTGAGTAAGGTCCGTGCTGAATGGATGAAGCCTAGTCCACCAGCAGCCGGTAGCCAATTCCGCGTGCTGTTTGAAGGTGAACCGGGTTGGCGGGGTCGGCTTCGATCTTGCGGCGGAGACGGTTGATCTGCACGTCGACTGCTCGCTCGCCACCGCCATTGGAAACTTTCAGGAATTCGTGCCGTTTGACGGTTTCGCCGGGACGCGCGGCGAAGATCCGCAGGAGATCCCGCTCGCGGTCGGTAATGCGCACCACATCGACGCCACGCTTCAGCTCTCCGCGCTCCACGTGGAATGTGAAGGGGCCGAAGCGGATCGCCTCGACGATTGGCGTCGCCGGCCGGGCGCCTCGCCGCAGAATGCTGGTGATCCGCAGCAGCAATTCGCGCGGCTCGAAGGGTTTCGCCAGGTAATCGTCGGCGCCGACTTCGAGCCCGCGAATGCGATGCGGCACTTCCGAGCGCGCGGTCAGAATGAGGATCGGCACCGACGATGACTGCCGCAGCGCCTCGGTGAATTCGAGCCCAGTCTCCCCCGGCATCATCACGTCGACGACGAGGAGGTCGAAGGCGAAGCTGGCGATATGCCGACGCGCCTCCGCGGCGGAGGCGGCGGCGGTGACGCGAAAGCCGTTGGCGCTGAGAAAGCGCGTCAGCAGCGTTCTGATCCGCATGTCGTCGTCGACGACGAGGAGATGCGGCGCGTCGTCCGGCAGCGACTCTGAATTGAGTCCGCGCGAAGCCTGGCTCACCCCTCGCTCTCCCTGTCGACGAGCCGTGCCGCCTTGGCCCGCTCCTGCGCGTTGATCATGCCGAAGAGGAATGCGGTCACCGTTGCGCGCGCCTCCGGTCCGAGAGCGGCGAGTGCTGCCTTGATCCGCCGCTCCTGCGGCGCCGACAGGGTGGCGGAAAGGGCCTGGCCGGCGGGTGTGGCGAAGAGCAGGCGCTGACGGCGATCCTCGAGCCCGGTGCGCTGCTCGATGAAGCCGGAATCGATAAGCTCCTTCAAGACGCGCGCGAGGCTCTGCTTGGTGATCTTCAGGATATCCAGGAGGTCGGCCACGGTCAGGCCGGGATTGCGGTCGACGAAGTGGAGGACGCGGTGATGCGCGCGCCCGAAATTGAACTTTGCCAGGATCGCGTCGGGGTCGGAGATGAAGTCGCGATAGGCGAAGAACAGGAGCTCGATCAGGTCGACCACCGAATCGTCGGCGGCGGCGCGGAGCCTTCGCGCTACGAGCGAATGATTTATGTCAGCCATATTGACATATCTTGCAGTCTTGCTACTTTTCCAGGTCTCGGGCTCGGACGAAAGGCAAAGCCGTCCCGCCCGACTTGTGCAAGAATTGTGCGACAGGCGCAATCGTGCCGCATTGGCGGGATTTGCGAAGTCGCGGACGGCGCGCCAAGCGCCGCGGGCCAGGAGGAGAAGACGATGGCGGGCGTTCCCTTCGATCAGATGACCGGAAAAATCTGGTTCAACGGCGCGTTTGTCGATTGGGCCGATGCGAAGATCCACGTGCTCACGCATGGTCTCCACTATGCGAGCTGCGTGTTCGAGGGCGAACGCGCCTATGGGGGCGAGATCTTCAAGCTCCGCGAGCACACCGAGCGGCTCTTTGAAAGCGCCCGGCTGCTCGATTTCACCATCCCCTACTCGGTCGAAGAGATCGACACGGTCTGCCGCGAGCTTCTCGTCTTGAACAATCTTACCGACGCCTATGTCCGTCCGGCCGCTTGGCGCGGTAGCGAGATGATGGGCGTCTCGGCGCAGACGAACCGCATCAACGTCGCAATCGCAGTTTGGAACTGGCCGTCCTATTTCAGCCCGGAGCAGCGGCTGAAAGGCATCCGCCTCGATATTTCCGAATGGCGGCGCCCCGACCCGCGCACCATTCCGGCGAAATCGAAGGCGGCTGGCCTCTACATGATCTGCACGCTCTCCAAGCACGCGGCCGAGCGCAACGGCTATGCAGACGCGCTGATGTTCGACTGGCGCGGCCAGGTGGCCGAGGCGACGGGCGCCAATGTCTTTTTCGTCAAGGACGGCAAGATCCATACGCCAGATCCTGACGCTTTCCTCGACGGCATCACCCGCCGCACCGTCATTGGCCTCGCCAAGGCGCGCGGCATCGAGGTGATCGAGCGCGCAATCATGCCCGACGAGATGGTGGACTTCGAGCAGTGCTTCCTGACCGGAACCGCGGCGGAAGTTACGCCCGTCTCCGAGATCGGCCCATATCGCTTCACCGTTGGCGCGATCACCAAGCAGCTCATGGACGATTATATGGTTGCGGTGCGTCCGGCGGCGCCCGTTGCCGCCAAGAAGGTTGCGGCGCGCTGACCTTCCGTTTAGGCGGGAGCGCATGAGCACGATGATCGACAGCAAGGACGCGCTCCGTCGCGTCTACAAGACCCCGAATCCACGCTCGGTGGCGAAGGAGATCAGGCTTCTCGATCGGCATTGCCGCCGCTTCGTGGAGCTGTCACCGTTCTGCGTTCTCGCCACCTCAGGCAAGGGCGGCGGCGACGTTTCTCCACGCGGCGGGCCGCCGGGCTTCGTGAAGGCGCTCGATTCCGCGACGCTGGTGATTCCCGACTTTCCCGGCAACAACCGCCTCGATTCGCTCGAAAACATCCTCGAGAACGGCCGCGTTGGGATGCTCTTTCTGGTGCCTGGCGTCGACGAGACGTTGCGCGTCAACGGCCGCGCGGCGATCGACACCGACGCAGACCTGAGGGCGCTCGGAACGGTCGATGGGCGCCTGCCGATCGCGGTCATCCGCGTCCGCGTCGAGCAGGCCTATCTGCATTGCGGCAAGGCGCTGATGCGCTCGGCGCTCTGGGATCCGACGACCCAGGTCGACCGCTCGACACTTCCCTCGATCGCCGAGATGATCCGCGACCAGGTGAACTGGGACCAGGCCGAGACACAAGACGAGATGCTCGTGCGGTACCGAGAGACGCTTTACTAGGCTCGGTCACGATCGAGTGCCGCGCAAACGCCCTTGATCTTGCTTGCTATGATATCTAAATCTGATATCATCTTGAAATGAGCAGCCGCCGGGATCGCGTCCTGGCGCGGATCTTCGCCCGGCCAACCCCGGCCGATCTTCGCTGGAGTGAAATCGAAGCCGTCTTGCGAGCCGCTGGGGCCGAGATCAGCGAGGGACGCGGCAGTCGGGTCCGCGTGGCACTGAACGGCGTGCGCGCCGTTTTCCATCGGCCGCATCCGAGCCCGGCGACGAAGAGAGGTGCGGTGCGAGCCGTCCGTGATTTTCTCGTCGCGGCGGGCGTCAGGCCGGAGGACTAGCAAGCATGTTACAACACAAGGGCTACTTTGGAACGGTCGAGGCTGACGAGGGCGGCTTCGTTGGGCGCGTGAGCGGCCTCAAGGATGTGATCACCTTCGAGGGTGAGACTTTCTCTGAGGTAGAGCAGGCATTCCGCGACAGCATCGACGACTATCTGGCGTTCTGCGCAGAGCGGGGCGAGCAGCCCGACCGTCCCTACAGCGGCAAGATCCCGCTTCGAGTCGATCCTGAAGTCCACAGGAAGGCGGCTGCGCGTGCGCAGGCGGAAGGTGTATCGCTCAACGCCTGGATCGCGCGGCGTATTGGAGCGGAGGCATAAGCGGTCTGATGCGTCGCCGGCCAGCCGGCATGGATTACGCCGTCATCTCCATTCCCCGGCGGCCCGGTCGTCCCCCTCCTTCGCCGCGACCCAATCGCCCTCGCTGCCATCCGCACGATGCTCCTTCTTCCAAAACGGGGCGCGGGTTTTGAGATAGTCCATCAGGAACGACGCCGCTTCGAAGGCTGGCTGCCGATGCTCCGACGCTGCAAGCACCAGCACGATCGGCTCGCCGGGCACGATGCGGCCGTAGCGGTGGAGGACGGTCAGGCCGAGGAGCGACCAGCGCTCGGACGCCTCGCGCGCGATGCGGCCGATCTCCTCCTCCGCCATGCCGGGAAAGTGCTCGAGCTCCAGCGCGGCGAGCGTCTCGCCCTCGTCGCGGCAAAAGCCGGTGAAGGCGACGACCGCGCCGACATCGGCGCGGCCCGCGGTCAAGCGGCGAGATTCCTCGGAGAGGTCGAAGGGCTCACGTTGGACCCTGATGGTCGGGCTCCAGGATTTCATGCCCTTGCACATACCACGTGGGAGGTTGAGCTGCCCCTTCCCCGCAAGGGGGAGGGGAATCCTCACCCTCCCGTCATCGGTGGGAAGAAGGCAACCTCGCGCGCGCCGTTGATCGCCGTGTCGTGCTCCACATGCTCGTGGTCGAGCGCGGCGCGGATGACGGTCGGCTCCGAAAATGCGGCGGCATAGCCCTCGTCGCGCCGCGACAGGAATTGGATCAGATCGGCGACGCTCGTCACCCCCGGAGGCAGCTCCATCTCCTCCTCGGCGAGGCCGACGCGCTCGCGCACCCAGGCGAAGTAGCGGACCTTCATCGTCAGTCCTTCATGAGATGCTTCACGCCGGCGCGGAAATAGTCGTAGCCGGTGTAGAGCGTCACGATCGCGGTCGCCCAGAAGAAGGTCAGCCCGAGGTCGATCAGAATGCCGCTCTTCGCGCCTTGCAGCGCCGGCGCGATCAAAAGCGCGGCGATGGCGATCAGCTGCATGGTTGTCTTCCATTTGGCGAGGCGGGTGACCGGCAAGCTCACCCGGAGCTCCGCCAGAAATTCGCGCAGCCCGGAGACGAAGATTTCGCGCATCAGCACGATGATCGCCGCCCAGATCGACCAGCCGTCGAGAATGCCGTCGGCGACGAGGATCAGAATTGCGACGGAGACGAGCAGCTTGTCGGCGATCGGATCGAGCATGCGGCCGAGCGCCGATTGCTGCTTCCAGACGCGCGCCAGGTAGCCGTCCAAATAGTCGGTGACGCTCGCCACCACGAAGATCACAAAGGCGATCCACGGCCCCCAGTTGTTGGGAATATAGTAGGTCAGCCCGACCAACGGGGCGGCCGCGATCCGGCCGTAGGTCAGGATGTTGGGGATATTGAGCGCCCCGAGATGGATCGGGCGCTGCACCGGTTCGTCCACCTGGACCGTCATAGTCGCACCTTGGAATTCCGCGGCGCTCGCGTCAATCGGCCGGCGCGGCATGTCCCCATGCCGAAGGCGCATAGTGCCAGTTTGAGACGAAAACGCGACAGACGGCCGATTTCTGCACCTCGCTATGCGGCTTGCTCGTGGAAATGGTCGTAGATCGCCTCGGCGAGGCCCGCCGAAATCCCCTCCACCGTCATCAGATCCTCCACGCCTGCGCGACTCACCGCTTTGGCGGTGCCGAAATGGCGGAGGAGGGCGCGTTTGCGCGTCGGCCCAACACCAGCGATCTCGTCGAGCGGGTTGAAGTGCATCTCTTTCTTCCGCCGCGCCCGGTGCGAGCCGATGGCGAAGCGATGTGCCTCGTCCCTGAGGCGCTCGATGAAATAGAGCACCGGATCGCGATGCGGCAGCATGAACGGTTCGCGCCCCGCCATGAAGAAGGTTTCCCGCCCCGCTTCCCGGTCGCGCCCCTTGGCGACGGAAACGAGCGGCACGTCGTCGATCGCAAGCTCGGCGAGCACCGAAGTCGCGGCGCCGAGCTGGCCCTTGCCGCCGTCGACAAGCACGAGATCGGGCCAGGGGCCGAGCGCCTCGCCTGCCTCGCCCC
>CAYTTC010000041.1:0-30534 GCA_964440525.1 uncultured Propylenella sp.
GCGAGGACGAATGCGGCAATCGCAAGTGCACGCATAACGCAACTCCAGCCCACGCTGAGAGTAGCGCACGAAACGCTTAACCGGCAATCGCCGAATAGACTTAAGATAAACAGCTGCGATCACATTGCGGGGATCGTGTTGCATTGCCGCCGCGACAGGCGGCGAGACCACCAACGCTTTTGCGGATGGAGAGCGCCATGTCGGTTGTTGCCGACACGGCTGGCCTCTCACATCGACAGACGGAGCTTGTTCAGGTCCTCGCCGATCTCGTCGAAAATGTCCTCGAGCTCCGAGTTGGTCGGCGCGTGGTAGTAGAGCTTCTCGCCGTTGTCGACGGTAGCGCAGTTTTCGATCATGGTCTTGGTGGCGCCGGTCAAAGCGGGACCGAAGCTGATCGTGTAGACGCGAATGTCATCACTGGTGTCCGAGGGCGTGCCATTGGTCTTGATGTTCCCGCAGAGCGTGGCCGTCTTCGCATCGAGTGCGTCGTCCGCCGCCGTTGACCCATTACCCAAGCGATAAGCGGCGGGGCTGCCGACGGATGGCGAGATGTAGCTATAGGCTCCGTACCGCGACTTATTGTGATTACTCTCCCCGCCCACATTGTTGTCGCCATCGGTGAGCAGAACCATGGCTTTGACGGTGTCGGGGTAGTCGGGATCTGTCGGTCCGATGCCCTGGGTATAGGGTTCGTTCGGAGTGAGGACGTGCCAGCCCCAGATCAGGCCGGCCGGTATGTAGGTGCCAACCGCCCAAAACGCGGTCAGGGCGTCGATCGCGTTCTTGATAGCCAGTTTATTGCTTGTGTTAGCCAAGGGTCTGATCGGCGCCGGGCAGCCGCGATTCGGCCCGTACTCGTACGGTGGAGTTACGTCCTTCGTGGTTGCCGACTGAAAGGTAATCGTGCTGCCCAGGTACTTCGTCACATTATTCTGCGCCGTTGTCGGGTTTTCGCTGGTCGACACTTTATCCTGCAGATAGTTGTTCTGGTAGGTGAACCCTCCGTCATTGTTTGTATCCGGCTCGTCCGGCCAGAAGAAGGGCACGTAAAGGCTGTCCGGCAACGACGCACTCGGGGT
Source organism: uncultured Propylenella sp. (assembly GCA_964440525.1). Taxonomy (GTDB): domain Bacteria; phylum Pseudomonadota; class Alphaproteobacteria; order Rhizobiales; family Afifellaceae; genus DASWJZ01. The sequence goes on from CAYTTC010000041.1 coordinate 1,080, forward strand.
CGTATTACTCAGCTCGTACGCCCCGGCCCGCATCTCGACGCATCCAGCCCATTTGACGGTTGAATGCTTGGCCGTGATCTTGGTGAAAAGACACTTGTGACTGACACGAAGTGTCGTGCTGGCCGTGTTATCGCATTTCTTCGTGACGAAATTCACGCCATTGTATTTGGCCTGCGCCAGCGAAGTCGCAGCCGTGGACCAGTCAATCCAGGTCGGAGGAGCTGTAACGCTGAACCCCGCCGATGCGACGTTCACCATGCCCTCGAAGGGGACGACCGCAATCTTGATCTGGTTCGGGTCGGGCGAGGTCAGAATCTCGTCTTTCATCAAGGTGTCGACCAGCGATTTGGCCGCGGTCTTCAGACCCTTGATGCGGCTGTCAGCCGGAGGACTGCTGTAATTACTCGCGCATGTCGAATTTACGGACGAAGCGCAATTCATCGAGCCGGTAACGTCGAGGACGAGCGCAAGCTCGAGCCGATTGGACGCACTAACGACTTCGGCCACGACGTTCACGTCCATCGAATTGATTTCTTGCCCCATATTGGCGAGCTTGCCTAGCGGCAGGAAGATCGTGTGCATCGAGCCGGTTGCGCTGACCAGAAAGCCGTTGGTGACCTTGTCCACGTCGAAGCTCTCTACGGTGAACTCCTCGTCACCCAACGGGAACGACGTGACATAGTTAGTCACGAACGTCGTCGCCTGCGCTTCGGTAAAGTCCGGGTTCTGGCGTGCGAGCGCCAGCGCCGCGGCGTCGACAGCGTTTGAGAGGTCGGCCTTGTAGCGGGTGTAGCGCGCTATATCGACGGCGCCTCCCATGATGAGCAGGAGAGGAATCGCCGATGCTCCAAAGAGCACGAAGATGTTGCCTCGCTCGTCGCGACGCAGGCGCCGAAAAACGTTTCGAATAAGATGGTACATGGGGACCGCCTGGAGCGTGTTCCTTTCGGTGTTGCTCTCCAGATAGGTAAAAAGCAGAAGGATTCTATTTATAAAAATAGTAAACAGAACGCAGGCTGAAGAATTTGTTAATCTCCATTAGCCAGGAAAGGATTTCTCCATAGCTTCTGCGCCGGGGCCCGGCCTGCTCCGACATTAGCGAGGTGGCGACCTGAGCGCCCCCGCATCCGCGCCGTCTCCCGGTTGATCCGGCGCGCAAACCGGGGCAAAGCTCGGCGCCTCCACCCGATCCTCCACCGATCCGGAAATCCGCCATGCGAGAGTCTCCCGCCGCAATCGCGCGCGCCCGCTGGGCGGTGGCGGCGACCTTCTTCGTCAACGGCGTGGTCATCGGCACCTGGGCGGCACAGATCCCCTTGGTCGAGGAGCGCCTCGAGATCAGCCACTCGACGCTCGGCATGGCGCTTCTGGTGATGGCGCTCGGCGCGCTTTTCGCCATGCCGCTCACCGGTCCCGTCATCGCGCGCTTCGGCAGCGCCGCGGTCACCCGCATCGCCACTCCCACGCTCCTGGCGGCTTTCCCCCTCGCCCTGCTCGCGCCCCGGTTGGGCCTGCTGCTGCCGGCGGTCTTCTTCTTCGGCGCGGCGAACGGCGTCATGGACGTGGCGATGAACGCGCATGGCGTGACAGTCGAGCGGCGACTCGGGCGTCCCGTCATGTCGTCCTTCCACGGAATGTGGAGCCTCGGCGGGCTTGCCGGCGCCGGGCTGGCGGCGGTTCTTCTCTCGGCGATGCCTCCGGTCGCGCAGGCATTGCTGACTGTGGCGCTGGTCTCGGCCATCGCCTTCGCGGCGCTGTCCTTTCTCCTCCACACCAACACCGACGGCGGCAATATCGGCACGTCGATCGCCCTCCCAAACAAGGCGACGCTCGGTCTCGGGGTACTCTGCTTCCTCAGCATGACCGCCGAGGGCGCGGTTCTCGATTGGGGTGCGCTGCATCTTCGCGGCAGCCTCGGTGTCGGCCCGGGACTGGCGGCGACCGGCTTTGCCGCCTTCTCCGCCTGCATGGCGGCGAGCCGCCTCTCCGGCGACTGGCTGCGCGGCCGCTTCGGCGCGGTCGCGCTGGTGCGCTGCAGCGGCTATCTCGCGGCCGGGGGGCTTGTCATCGCCCTTACTGTTCCTTGGCCGCTCCCCGCCATCGCAGGATTCGCCCTGGTCGGCCTCGGATTGGCGAATCTCGTTCCGGTGTTCTTCGGTGCCGCGGGGCGCATTCCGGGGCCGACGCCGGGCGCCGCCATCGCCGCGCTCGCCACGATCGGCTATTCCGGCTTCGTCGTCGGCCCACCCTTCATCGGTGTCGTGGCGGATGCGACGAGCCTGACGCTGGCGCTCGGTCTGATCGTCCTTGCCTGCCTTGCGATCGCTTTTGCGGCGGGCATCGTGGAGCCTGCGCGCAAGCGCGCGAAGCGCTCATAGACGCGTGCTCATGCCGGCAGGCGTCAGACGCGCTTGTAGACGTCGTCGTAGCGGACGATATCGTCTTCGCCGAGATAGTCGCCGAACTGCACCTCGATCAGCTCGACATCGGCGTCGCCGAAATTTTCCAGCCGGTGACGCGCGCCCTGCCCGATATCGATCGACTGTCCGCGCGTCATCGTCCTGACGCTCTCGCCGACCGTGACCGTCGCCTCGCCGCTGACCACGGTCCAGTGCTCCCATCGATGCTTGTGACTCTGCAGGGACAGCCGGCCCTGCGGCCGCACGACGATCCGCTTCACCTTGAATCCGGGACCTTCGTCAAGGACATGGAAGCAGCCCCATGGCCGCGTTTCGGTCGGCTCGCGCGTGGTTCCGCTCATTGCCCCGTCCGACGCACCGTCCCCGGGCGGAGAAGGGACGCCCTACCCATCGCGATGGCGGCGGGCGCCGCGATGGTCCGCGCCAGGCGGATTCCGGGGGCCGTCCCGCGAACCCGCTACTCGGCGGCGGCCGTCCGCTTGTCGCCTCTCCGCTCCGCCGGCTCCACCTCGCGCCCGGCCAGGCCCTTCAGCGGCGGCAGCTTGTTGACGCCGTTTGAATCGTAGGTCGTCAGCGCGATCTCGTTCTCCGCCGCCTTCAAGGCATTCAAGAAGGCATGCAGCTCGAGCAGGGTCATGCGCAGATACGCCTCCGAGGCCTGGCGCTTCTTGCTTTCGTCCAGCACGGACAGCGAGAATCCCATGCGTTCGAGATCAAAATCGCGAATCTCGATCCCGAGATTGAGGTTGCTCATCATACGTCTCCCTGTACCCGCTGATCGCGCCAGCCGATTAAGTCGTGCGTCGCGCCGATCGATCATCCCCCGACCCGCAGCGCCGCACAAGTGGGATTGTGCTCGACGCCGCCTCCGCTCACGCAAACGCGAAACGGCACTGTTCTTCGGCTCGCCGAGCCGGCGTTCGCACGCCGCCCACGACAGATTAGCTATGGCCGAAAAGAGTCGGTAAAATGACGTGGCGTTCGTTGCGGCGGTCGATGAGGTCAAAATGCGAATTCGCGGCATTCTGCTCGGCTTGGCGCTACTTTCCGGAGCCCACTCTGCGGCAGCCGCATCGCCCTTCTCGGAGGCGGCGGAGCTTCTCGATGGCGAATGGCGCGGCAGCGACTTCGTGCTGCGGGTCGACTCCAGGCGCGCGCAGGCGAGCGTCGATCCCGCCCGTCCTTTCGAATGGGAGCATTTTCTCATCAAGGAGGTAAGTCCGCGCGAGATCGTGTTCGCGATCGGCGCCGAGCTATTCGAGGCGAAACTCGACGCCGAAATCCTTACCCTGACCGGCACCAGTTTTCGCGGCGCACGCGTGCTTTTCCGCGAAGCAGACCTGCGCGGCACGACATCCGACTAGGTTTGTCGGTTCTGCCGATGCTGATTTTGGAGAATTGCGCAAATTTTCCTCGCTGATTGCCGCCGGTGTCTTGAGTGATGCACACCGGCGCGCCATGGTGCGGCGTCGAATTTGGCGATCGCAGCCGGCGCGCCGATGACCATCACCTGGAACGGTTCCTGTTATGCCCAGTAGTGCGCCCTATCGCGCCGACGAGGTCGGCAGCCTGTTGCGGCCGCCGGCGGTCAAGAACGCGCGCGCCGCGCGGGCCGAGGGCAGGATCGGCGCCGCGGAACTCCGCGAGGTTGAGGACCGGGCGATCCGCGACGTCGTCAGCAAGCAGGAGGCGGTGGGGCTGAAGGCGGTCACGGACGGCGAATTCCGCCGCGCCTGGTGGCATTTCGACTTTCTCGGGGAATTGCAGGGCGTCGACGTGGTGGAGGCCGAACACGGCATCCAGTTCCAGGGTGTGCAGACCAAGGCGCAGACGTTGAAGGTCAGCGGAAAGGTGGGGTTCGACGGCCATCCGATGCTCGACCATTTCCGTTTTCTGAAGTCGGTGACGAAGGTTACGCCGAAGATGACCATCCCCTCCCCTTCGGTCCTGCATTTCCGCGGCGGGCGAAAGGCAATCAGCAGGGACGTCTATCCCGACATGGACTCCTTCTACGCCGACACGGCGGAGGCCTACCGCAAGGCGGTGCAGGCCTTCTACGACGCCGGCTGCCGCTATTTGCAGCTCGACGACACCGTCTGGGCCTATCTTTGCTCGGAAAAGGAGCGCCAGGCAGTGCGCGACCGCGGCGAGAATCCCGACGCCCTGCCGACGATCTACCGCGATATGATCCAGCATGCGATCAAGGATCGGCCGGACGACCTTACTGTGACGACGCATGTCTGCCGCGGCAACTTCCGCTCGACCTGGATTTCCGAGGGCGGCTACGAGCCGGTCGCCGAAATCCTTCTCGGCACAACGGACTATGACGGCTACTTTCTCGAATACGACAGCGACCGCGCCGGCGGCTTCGAGCCGTTGCGTTTTCTGCCGCGCGGTGACAAGCGGGTGGTGCTCGGACTGGTCACCTCCAAGACGGGGGACCTCGAAGACAAGAGCGCGATCGAGAGGCGCATCAATGAGGCAACGAAATACGCGCCGCTCGACCAGTTCTGCCTGAGCCCCCAATGCGGCTTTGCTTCGACCGAGGAGGGCAATATTCTCACCGAAGAGGCGCAGTGGAAAAAGCTCGCGCTGATCGTCAACATCGCCAAGGAGGTATGGGGCGAGATCTAGACGGCGACGACGTTGCGGCCAGGCTTTTGCCCGCTTCCGGGGCGAGATGACTCTCGCCGACGGGGTGCGCACTGTGGATAGCTTGTGGAAAAGCTGTGTGAAACTGCCGAGGAGCAATCTGTGTCACGAGAAGCGCTTTCGCTCGACATTTCCCGCCTCGTTTCACGCGTGGTGAGCGGCGAAGCGATCAACACCGCGGAAAAGGGCGCGGCGCTCGCCGCCAAATATCCCGACGTTGGGATGTCGGGCGAGCTGATCGGTCAGGCGATCGATCGCGCCGCCGGGATGGTGGGCATGATCCGCGCCGCCCCCGTGGCCCCCAAACCGTCCTCCAGCGCGGCAGCAGCGCCTGCAGCCGGCGGTTCGACGGTGGCCAACGGTCAGGCGGGCAAAGGACATGAGCCGCGCGCGGCGAGCGCCGTTCCCGCCGCTCTGCCGGTCGCCGCCCAATCGATCGACGACGAGCTTGCTGCCGCAATCGACGCGGAAATCGGCAACCTCGTCTCCGGGCACAATGCAGCGCCAGGCGCGCCCGCGAGCGCGAACGGCGAGTTGCATGCGCCGGCTGGCTCTCCGCGGACAACGGCCGCCACGGAGTCCGGTAACGGCTTCTTTTCCAAAGGACCCGTCGCCGCCTTCCGCCGCGCCCTCTTTCGGACCTGAACGTCTCAGGGAAGCGGTAGCAGGGACCGGCGGCCCGCACGATAATTGGCAAAGCGCGCATCGAGAGTTGCCTGACCGGCCGATCCGGGCGATAGACCGCGACGATATTCTCCTCGACGGATCCCCCCATGCTCGACGACCTTGCCGGAAAGCGCATCCTCGTCACCGGCGCCAGCACCGGCATCGGCGCGGCGGCGGCCAAAGCGGGCGCGGCGGTGGCTCTCCACTACAATCGGAGCGGACCGGAGGCCGAGGCCGTGGCCGCTGCGATCCGCGCCAAGGGCGGCAGTTGCCATCTCGTGCAAGGGGACCTCACGCGAAAGGGCGAAGCGAAGCGCGTCGTGGAGGCGGCCGCGAAGGCGCTCGGCGGCATCAACGTCCTCGTCAACAATGCTGGCTCGCTGATCAAGCGCACGCCCTTCGACGAGCTTTCCGACGATTTGATCGACAAGGTGTTCGATCTGAACGTCCGCTCCGTCATTGCCGCCTGCCAGGCGGCGATCCCGCATATGGAGAAGGCGGGCGGCGGCTCCATCATCAATGTCGGCTCGATCGCCGGCGTGGGGGGCGGCGGCCCGGGCGCTTCGATCTACGGCGCCTCGAAAGGCTTCGTGCACAATCTTACGCGCCACCTCGCCGGCTTGCTGGCGTCGAAGAACATCCGCGTGAACGCCGTGGCGCCCGGCGTCATCGCCACCCCCTTCCACGCCGCGACGCCGCCGGAGCGGATGGAGGTGATGCGCCAATCGGTTCCAATGGGCCGCGTCGGCAAGGCTGAGGACTGCGCCGGAACCTTTCTCTTCCTCGCCTCCGGCAAGATGAGCGGCTACATCACCGGCCAGACGATCCACGTGAACGGCGGCCAGCTGATGCAGTGAACTGGGCACGCGACCTCCAAGTGGAGGGCGGGACGTTGTCTGCGGATTGCCGCGCATTTTCGGGAGGCGCTTTAAGAATGAGCACGTCGCTGTTCGACCTTAGAGGCAAGATCGCGCTCGTCACCGGATCGACCTCCGGACTGGGCAAGGCCATCTCCGGCGGGCTCGCCGCGGCAGGCGCAACGATCGTCGTCAACGGCCGCAACCTGGAACGGCTCGGCGAGAGCGTCGCGGCACTCAAGGCGCGCGGCGCGCAAGCCGCGGGCTATGCCTTCGACGTCACCTCGGAGGCGGCGGTCATCGAAGCGGTCGCCACGATCGAGCGCGAGGTCGGGCCGATCGACATTCTGGTCAACAATGCCGGCATCCAGAGGCGGCAGCCGCTCGTCGAGATGAGCGAGGCGACCTTCGACGAGGTCATCAAGCACAATCTGACGAGCGTGTTCCTCGTCGGGCGCACCGTCGCCAAGGGCATGATCGCCAGGAAGCGCGGCAAGGTCGTCAACATCGCCTCGCTAACGAGCGAAGTGGCGCGCAAGACCATCGGCCCCTACACGGCAGCGAAGGGCGGCGTCCGCCAGCTAACGAAGACGATGTGCGTCGAATGGGCTGAGCACAACATCCAGGTGAACGCCATCGGCCCCGGCTATTTTCGCACCGAGCTGAACAAGACGCTGTGGGAAGACCCGGAGTTCAACAAATGGGTGACCGCACGCACGCCGGCCGGACGCTGGGGCGAGCCGGAGGAGCTGATCGGCGTAGCGGTGTTCCTTTCCTCCACCGCGTCCGATTTCCTGAACGGGCAGACGATTTATGTCGACGGCGGCTTGCTCGCGTCAATGTGAGGCGCGCCCCTCGGAGGCTCAGCCGCCGATCGGAGGGCTGACCGTCCGCGGCACCCTTGGCGAATCGCCCTTCGAGCCGACATCAAGGAGGCGCATCGGATCTGCATCCGGCCGCTCTCTCCGCCTTCCAAAGCCGGAGTCTTTACCCGACTCGCCGGCGCTCGGCGACCTGGGCTGGGCCGGCCCGCCGCGTTCCTCGCCCTTCGACAGATTCCCAAACGGCATTTTTCAGGCCTCCCTTCACGGCCAGGAATGAAAAACGGCCTGCATGGACCGCCCGAGGAGGTTAATTTTGGCAGAAGCTGGCGAATATCGCGTTAAACTAGATGCAGCACTAGTGAACGGTTCATTGCCAGTGTGGCATTTCCTCAGGATCGCGCTGCTAGCCACGATCTGAGGCTGTGAAGCGTGCCTATCCCCCGGCAGAGCTGCGCCGAGCCTGGCTTTCACCTATCGGCGCCGATTGCTTCACGATGTCCGCGAGAAAGGCGACGTCGTCTCCCGAAATCGTGTCGATGACGCCGCTCGCGATCCAGCCGCGGAGGTCGGCCAGGAGATCGAGGCCGCGATCAGAATAGCGGGCGTATTCTTCCGGCCGTTGGAGGTGAAAGCGGACAGCCACGTCCGCGCGATGCAGTGCTTCTCCGTCCTCGGGGCGGAACATCATGTGCTCGATTGAGACCGAATCGAGCTCCGCCGCGCGCGCAACGGCGGGAAGATCGACGTGACGAGCATGCAGAATGCCCTCCGTGCGGATGCCGGGCAGGCGCTCCTTGAGCGTCCGCAGAACGACGTGATCGAAGGAGATGAAGATCGCCCGATCGGCAGCGCCGGTCTCGGCGAGGATCGGTTCGAGCGCGTCGATGAGGCGGACTGTGTCCTGGAATTCCTTGATCTCGATGACCAGGCCGATACCTACCTCTTGCGCGTGCTCGATGGCCTCCGTGAGGGTCGGCACGCGCTCGCTCGAAAATTTCGGATCGAACCAGGATCCGGCGTCGCGTTCGCGGATTTCGGCCAGCGTCGCTTGCGAAACGAGACCCGAACCGTTCGTCGTTCGGTCGAGGAAATCGTCGTGCATGACCACGATCTCGCCGTCGGCGGTGAGCATGCAGTCGATCTCGGCCGATGTGCCGCCGTTGTCGCGCGTGGCGGTCAGCGCCGCGAGCGTGTTCTCCGGCGAACCGATCGAGTGGCCGCGATGACCGCACACATGAACGAAACCGTTGTCGCGGGCGAAGAGTTGAAACATTGGCGTTCCTTTCGTCAAAGCTTGCCCATCCCGGCAGCGAGCGCGCCATCGTTTCGCATGGCCCGCTCTGCCAGAAGAAGATGATCACCGTCGGCAGAAGAACGCTGAACGTCGGCATCGCCGTATGGGCACTTGTGCAAGCGGGGTGGTAGCCTCGCTTCGCAACATCAGGACGGCCGTAGAATGACCCGAAACTTTGTGAACGTGTTCGGCACGGTGAAACCGGTGGTCGCGATGGTGCATCTCGGCGCCCTCCCCGGGACGCCGCTTTACGACGCCGGCCGCGGGCTCGACGGCATCGTCGACTGGGCCAAAAGCGACCTCACCGGGCTGCAAGCGGCGGGGTTCGATGCGATCATGTTCGGCAACGAGAACGACCGGCCTTACGAGTTTGCCGCCGACACGGCCTCGACCGCGAGCATGGCCTATGTGATCGGCAGGCTGCGCCCGGAGATCAAAATCCCGTTTGGAGTCAACGTGCTATGGGACCCGATGAGCACGATGGCGCTGGCGGCGGCGACCGGCGCCGCTTTCGTGCGCGAGATCATGACCGGCACCTACGCCTCCGACATGGGGCCGTGGACCCCGGACGCGGGGAAAGCGCTTCGCTACCGCGACCGGCTCGGCCGCTCCGACCTCGCGGTGCTCTACAATATCTCCGCCGAATTCGCCTATTCGCTCGACCGGCGCAGTCTTGCCGACCGGGCGCGGAGCGCGGTCTTTTCCAGCATCCCCGATGCGATCCTCGTCTCTGGCGCGATCACAGGCGAGGCAGCGGCCATGTCGGACCTCGAAGCGGTGAAGCAGGCGCTGCCTGGGGTCCCGGTCCTCGCCAATACCGGCGTGAAGCACGAGACGGTCGAGGACGTGCTCAGGGTCGCCGACGGCTGCATCGTCGGCTCCTCGCTGAAGGTCGACGGAAACACCTGGAATCCGGTAGACCCGGAGCGGGCCGCGGAGTTCATGCGGCTCGTCCGCCAGACCCGCAAGAGCTGAGCCCGATCCGATGGCGCGCCGACCAAGCCGGACCTCACCCCTGAAGACGCGCCTGCGCGGCCTCCTCTCCGATCTCATGCTCATTCCGGGCCTGAGCGGCTACGAGGGTCGCGTGCGAAAACACCTCGCCAAGGCGCTCGCCGAGCTCGGCATCTCAACCCGCACCGACCGCCTGGGCAGTCTGATCGCGACGCTGAAAGGGGTCGAAGGTGCCCCGACCGTCATGCTGTTCACGCACATGGATCAGCTCGGCTTCATCGTCCGAAAAATCGAGGCGAATGGGCTCGTGCGTGTCGAGCGGCTCGGCGGCGTGCCGGAAAGGGCGCTTCCGTCGCAGGCGGTGCTGTTCTGCGTCGGCGAAGGCCGCGACGTTTCGGGAATCATCGCCAACAAGAGCCATCACGCAACGACGCAGGAGGAGAAGTATCGGGTCCTCCCCTATTCCGAGCTCTATGTCGACGCAGGACTCGACAGCGCCGATGCGGTCCGCGCTACCGGCATCGATATCGGCACGCCGATCGTCTACCAGCCGCGGGTCGTAGGACTTGCCGGCGACCGGATCGCTGGTACCTCGGTCGACGATCGTGCCGGCTGCGCGGTCATCGTCGAGGTTGCGCGTGCACTGAAAACTGTGCGCCGGCGCCCGACCGTCCACCTCGTCTTCTCGGTGCAGGAGGAGTTCAATCTTCGCGGCGCTCTTCCTGCCGCGCAGGTGCTCCTGCCCGATATCGCCATCCAGCTCGACCTTATCCTCGCAACCGACACGCCCGACATGACCGCGCGCGGCGAGGTCCGGCTCGGCGGCGGTCCCGGAATGAGTATGTATTCCTTTCACGGGCGCGGGACGCTGAACGGCACCATCCCGCATCCGGCGCTGGTGGCGCTCTTCGAAACGACGGCCAACGCGGAGAAGCTACCGCTGCAGCGGAGCGCGCATACCGGAGCGCTCACCGATTCCTCCTATGTGCAGCTCGTCGGCGAGGGCGTCGCTTCGATCGACGTCGGATTCCCGGCGCGCTACACCCATTCGTCGCTGGAAGTCTGCGACCTCGGCGATCTCGAGGGGTTGACGCACCTCCTCGTTGCCGCGCTTCAGCGGATCGACGGAAAGTTCAGCCTCGATCGCGACGACTTCATCGGATGAAGCACTATCTCGGCATCGACATCGGGACGTTCGAATCGAAGGGCGTCCTCGTCGATGCGGACGGTGAGATCGTCGCGAGCGCCGCCAAGCCGCACAAGATGATCGTCCCGCAGGCCGGCTGGGCGGAGCATCGCGCGCGCGAGGACTGGTGGGACGATCTCACCTTCATCAGCCGCAAACTGCTTGCCGAAAGTCGTGTGCCACCCACGTCCATCAGAGCGGTTGGGTGCAGTGCGATTGGCCCCTGCATGCTCCCCGTCGACCGCGACGGCGAAGCGCTGATGAATGCGGTGCTCTACGGGGTCGATGGCCGCGCGGCCAAGGAAATCAATGAGTTGACCGAAAAGATCGGCGAAAAGGTGCTGCTTGACCGCTGCGGGAATGCCCTCACCTCGCAGGCCGTGGGTCCGAAGATTCTGTGGCTGAAGCGCAACCGGCCGGACATCTACGTCAAGACGCACAAAGTCCTGACCTCGACGTCGTACCTGGTCCAGCGGCTGACGGGCGCCATCGTCATCGATCACTACACCGCCTCAAGCTCGGCCCCACTCTACCTGGTCGATCAGCTGGAGTGGAGCGGGGTGCTCGCGCCCGACATTGTCGAGCTCGACCGCCTTCCGGATCTCGCCTGGAGCACCGACATTGCCGGCACCGTGACGCGGCGGGCGTCGGAAGCGACGGGGCTCGCGGAAGGCACGCCGGTGATCGTGGGCACCGTCGACGCCGCGGCCGAAGCGCTCTCAGTCGGCGTGCTCGATCCGGGCGACATGATGCTGATGTACGGCTCGACGATCTTCATCATCATGCTGACCAGGGCGCGCGTGCGCGACCCGCGCCTCTGGTATGCGCCGTGGCTCTTCGAAGGCGAGCACGCCTCGATGTCGGGCCTCGCGACAAGCGGCACGCTCACCCACTGGTTTCGCGACAATCTCGCGCGCGAGCTCGACCCGGCAAAGGCGATGATTGCGCTCGCCGCCGAAGCGGAAAAATCGCCGCAAGGCGCGAACGGGCTCGTTTTACTCCCCTATTTTTCGGGCGAGCGGACGCCGATCCATGACCCGCATGCGAAGGGTGTCCTCTTCGGGCTGAACCTCACGCACACGCGCGGCGACATTTTTCGCGCGCTCCTCGAAGGGATCGCCTACGGCACCAACCACATCGTCGAGACCTATCTCAACGCCGGCGAACGGCCACGAAAAGTGCTCGCCGTCGGCGGCGGCACGAAGAACAAGGTCTGGGCACAGGCAACCTCTGATGTCTCGGGCCTCACGCAGACGCTCTGCAACCGCACCATCGGCGCCTCGTATGGCGATGCATTTCTGGCGGCGCTCGGCGTCGGAGACGTGAAGCGGGCGGACATCCGCGCCTGGAACCCGGTCGCTTCGGAAATCGTGCCGAACCCTTCGGAGGTCTATCGGCGCCAATACGGCGTCTATCGAGAAATCTACGCGAGGACCAAGGATCTCATGAAAGAGGTGGAGGGATGAGCCCAATCAAGGTGCTTCTGGCCGGCGAATCCTGGGTGAGCACAGCGACGCATGTGAAAGGCTTCGACCGTTTCTCGGCGAGCGAATACCAGACGGGTATCGGCGGGCTGCTCCGCGCGCTCGAAGGAAGCGAGGTTAATCTCGTCCATCTGCCGGGACATCTGGTCCCCACAGAATTTCCCTCCACGGCGGAGGGGCTCGCCGACTATGACGTCGTCGTGCTGAGCGACATCGGCGCCGACTCGCTACTGCTGCACCCCGACACGTTCCTGCGCGGCCAGCGCACGCCGAACCGGCTAAAACTCATCGCCGAGTGGGTCGAAAAGGGCGGCGGATTCCTGATGGTCGGTGGCTATTACAGTTTTCAGGGCATCAACGGCGGCGCCCGCTATCGCGGTACGCCGATCGAGACGATTCTTCCTGTCAGGATAATGCCGGTCGATGACCGCGTCGAAGTTCCAGAGGGCTTCCAGCCGGTACTCGCGAACTCGGCGCGGCATCCGATCCTCGCGGGAATCAGAGGTCCGTGGCCTTACCTTCTCGGTTTCAACGAGGTGGCGGCGAAGCCCGACTCGACGGTGCTGCTGCGGACAGGACCGGGGGATGACGCATTGCCGCTCCTCGTCGTCGGCGAGCACGGCGGCGGCCGCACGATGGCGTGGACATCTGATATCGGCCCGCATTGGCTGCCGGACTCTTTTGGTGCGTGGCCAGGCTACGGCCGTCTCTGGCGGCAGGCGTTTTCCTGGCTCGCCCGCCGCTGAGATAGCAGAAACGAGATTTGAAGGGGGATGCCAGTGTTACGACCCCCGCGTCTCGCGGCCATCGAGCCGCGAACCACGAGGTCGTGGTAGGGGCTACCCCTTTAGCGACCGCGGCTTGTCGCCGGCCTGATACAATCCCAGCCCAAAGCCGTCGGGATCGGTGAAATCGGCGCTCCAGCCGCCGGGGGCCTCGCTGACCGGGGTGACGATGGTGACCCCCTTTTCGACGAGGCTTGCGACCACGTCGTCGATGCCGCCGTCGGTGACTTCGAAGATCAGCGCCGGCGTGTTGCCGCGAACGCCCTCCATCTGAAAGAAGACAAGCGCGAGCCCCTGTTCGAGGTTGCCCATGAGCCAGTACGGGTCGGCACCCTCACGGCGCTCGAGATTGAGGCCCAGAACTTCGTTGTAGAACTTTTCGGTCCGCGCGATGTCGGACACGTAGAAGACGACGCTGGCGGTCTGCGGTTTGAGCAGCATGGATAGTCCTCCTTGAGCGCTCGCTTTGAGCCTGACGCCCTCTAGTTGCCGCGCGGACCCGGTTTGTGAGTGGGGTTGGCGCGGCGCACGACGAAAAGGTGGCCGTCGGGATCGTGGCTCGCGAACACCCCGCCCTCCCGGATCAGCGCCGGCAGCAGTGCGTCGCGGATGCGGCCATAGCTGAGATCGAGGTTGAGGCCCGGCATGCCCGCTGGCATTTCGACGCCCCCGCGCCTTGAGCTGCCGTTTCAGCGCGCGGACGCGCTGGCGTAGCGCCGTATCGGGGAGGTCGAGGAGGTAGGCGATCTCGCGCCGGCTGTGGCCGGAAAGGGCAAGGGCGGCGACCGATTTGAGCGCCGGCGGCAGGTTTTGCAGGATTTTGGCAACCGGCTGCGGCTCAGCGTCCGCATCCGGCTCCGGCCGCATGAGCTGCCAGCTGGTTTCGCGACGGACGCGCCGGGCCGCGCCACGGGCGGCGAAGGCGGCCTTGTTACGGATGATGCCGGCGAGCCAGCGCTGGGTCGAAAGATCGCCGAAATCGGTGCGGCCGGCTTTGGCGGCTTCGAGCAGCGCATCCTGCAAGAGATCGTCGGCTTCGCCGGCGCGCCGTGTGCAGCGCTACGCGATCCTGAGAAGCTCGCCATAGGCCCAAGGCGTCATCGCATCCCTCCGCGCTCGCCGAGCGTAGGAAGAAGCGGCGGCGTTGACAACCGCGGGCGGGTTACGACGCCTGCTTCAACTGCAGCGCGCTCTCGGCGGCGAGCATGCCGTGGACGGCGGCCGGAGCCAGCGGCGGGCTGAAATAGAACCGAGCGCATCGAACATGCACAACCCTTGCGAGATGTGTTGACCGCCGCATCCAGCCGCAGGTTCTGCTTCGAGTTCGCGCTTGCGCTTCTGGACGATCTCGGTCGAGGCTTCATGTTCTTTTCGCGCTGGATCGCGTCCTCGATGCGCTGATGATTCTCGTACCAAACCAAGTGTTTCACTCCATAACGGCGAGTGAATCCCGCAACAGCTCTTCGCGATGCTCGTATATGCGGCCCGGCAGGTCGCTGCTGACGCCAATGTAGAGCGTCCCGTTGCGTTGCGAAGCCAGGATGTAGACGGAACCGCCCTTCATACTGCGATGGAGAGGTTTGTAAGTCGGCGGGTCAAGCCCTTGGCCTGCAGCCCTACATGCGCCGTGCGGCCTGGGTCCTCGGCTCTCGCTTCGCTCGGCCGAGGATGACGGAACGTAGCGCGAAGATCGCCAGCCGGATCTATTTCACCGTGCCCGCCGTCAGGCCCTTGATGATGTAGCGCTCGAGCACGATGCCGATGACGATGAGCGGCGCGATCGCCGCCGTCGATAGCGCCGCCATAACCCACCAGTTGATCCCCTGGGAGCCGGTCTGGCTCGCCACCATCACGGGCAAGGTCTTCGCCTCCGACCCGGTCAGAAGTGCTGCGAAGAAATACTCGTTCCAGCAGAGGATCAGCGAGAGAATGAACGCCGCCACCATACCCGGCAGCGCAATCGGCATGATGATCCGAAAGAACGCGCCCCAGATTGACAGCCCGTCGACGAGCGCCGCTTCGTCGAGCTCGATCGGGATCGTGTCGAACTGGTCGCGCATGATCCAGATGACGATCGGAAGCACTGTGAGGGTGTAGAGGAGGATCAGGCCGATGGTCGTGTCGAGGAGCGCCAGCTCCTTGTAGAGGACCAGGAACGGCAGCGCGAGGACGACGGGCGGCAGGATGAGCTGTGACAGGAAGAAGAACGAGATGTCCTCGTTCTTCATCCAGAGGAACTTGTAGCGGAAGCGGCTTAGCCCAAAAGCGGCGAGCGACCCGACAAGGACAGCAAGGAACGAGGCGCCGGCCGCGGTAACGACACTGTTGGTGAAGCGCTTGACGAACTCCTCGCGCACCGTCGACGTCTCGAAAATCGTGTCCGGCGAGAGGCCGAGGCTGCGCCAGCCCTTCCATTGCGGCATGAAATCCACCCAAGGGATCAGGTGGGAGCGCTGCACGTCCACGGCGACCTTGAACGAGGTGGTGATCGTCCAGTAGACGGGAAACAGAGAGATGAAGGCCCAGACGATCAGCGCGCCATAGATCCCGACGAACGCGAGCTTGCGCCTCACATGGCCGGCTGCTTCGCTTCCGGAGTGCTGTCCCGACAATGTCGCCGTCATGCTCAATGGCGTCCTCAGGTCATCTTCTGCATACGGCCGCTGACGAGCTTCAGGAGAAGCGTCACGAACAGGATGATCAGGATCAGGTAGACCATCGCCAGCATCGTTCCGTAACCGACGTTCGAGCGGTCACGATATTCGCGGTAGATGAAACTCGAAACGGTATCGGTCGCACCGCCGGGTCCGCCCGACGTGGTGGTGATGACGATGTCGGCAAGCTTCAGCTTGAAGATGATCCGGAGCATGATCGCGGTGACGCTGACCGGCAGCATCAGCGGGAAGGTGATCTTCCAAAAGCCCTGCCAGGGGCCGGCACCGTCGACCTTCGCCGCCTCGACGATCTCCCTGGGCATCGCCTGCAGCCCGGCGAGCAGCAGGATCATGATGAAGGGTATGGAGACCCAGGCGTCCAGCGCCTCGATCGAAAAGCGCGCGATCCAGGGCGAGGCGAAGAAGGCCGGATTGTCCCAGCCGAGCATACGGGCGAAGTGCGCCACCGGGCCGAAGCGGTATTCCAGCATCGACTTGCCGACCATCCAGCTGACCGCGACCGGGCTCAGCATGAACGGGATCAGGAACACAACGCGGAATAGTTTCCGTGCCCGGATCTCCTGGTTCAGAAGCAGGGCCAACCCGAATGCGATCGCGTATTCGACGGCGACCGCCAGCACGTAGAAGACCATGTTGCCGAGCGCGTTCCAGAAATACGCGTCGTGGATAAGCTGGATGAAATTATCGAGGCCGTTAAACTTACGGCCTTCGAACGCGCTGAGGTTCCAGTCGGTGAAGGCGATGTAGAATCCGAAGAGTGTGGGAAAGATCGCCATCGCCAGGATGAAAAGCACTGCCGGCAGGACGAAGAGCGCCCGGTGCCCAGCTTGCCCGCGGCTCATGATCAGGCCGGCACCAAGAGCGACCGCCCATAATACGTAGGCGTGGAGAACGGGACGCCAGCTCACGAACCCCGCCGTCGCGACGCCGGCCGCGTGGAGCGCCTGAAAAATCGCGACTCCGATGAAGGCGAGTGTGGCGAGTGCGATCAGCCATCGTCCCGCGTTGCGCCGGCCGGCTTCGATGCCGTCCGACGCGACCTTGAATTGCCGGTGAACGGTCAGGGGTATGGAGGTCTCAGCTGCCATCGCGCTCGATTTGTCCTGGCCTCACCACCATAAAAGATCGGCTGGTGGCGTGAAATGCGCCACCAGCCGAAGAGGTTCGTCCGCTTGGGGACAAACTCTCGATCACATACCGAGTGAAGCCTTGTAGAGCTCGATCTGCTTGTCGCGGCCGATCTGGTCGGTCAGCTTCTCCCATGCCGCCGCGATGTTGTCTGCACCAGTCTGTGCGTCGTTCTGGCCGGCGAAGGTTTTCGCAAGCTCATCCTCGGCAACGCTGTAGTACTGGAAGATGCCGGGGATGCGCGGCTCGATCGCCGCGTTCGGATGGTTGTAGCTGTTCTTGTTGGAGTCGAGATACGACGTGATGTAGGCTTCCTCGTAGCCGGCGCCGACCCATTCCGGAATGGTGAAGTGGCTCTGCCGGTAGGGCTGGAAGCCCGACGGATAGGCCGACATCCAGAGCGAGATATCCTTGCCGCCGAGATGCGCGGCCGCGCTCCAGGCCGCCTTCTTCTTCTTCTCGTCGCTGTCGACGCGCGCCATCACGTAAACGCCCCAGCCGATATAGGCCATGTTCGGCGCGAAGTTCGGGCCGCTCGCCAGCGTGTCCCACGCGCCGGTCTTCGAATTGTAGACGTCATCGGAGCCGGGCAGGATATCGAAGGCGATCGTGTCGCCTACGACCGAGCTGTCGCTGGTGCGGGCCATCGAGCCGATGTCGCCCCACCAGGCGAGCATCGAGCCGGTTCCGGCAAGGAACTGCTGGAAGGCGGTGGTGCCCGGGTCGGCGTTGATCTGGTCGGCTGGCTCTGAAGGCAGCGCATCGATCGCGTCCTGGATCGCGCGCACGAAAGCCGGGTTGTTGACGCGCGGCTTCATCGTATCGACATCGAACAGCCAGGCCTTGTCGTCCGGATGCTTGGCGTAAGCCGTGGCGCGGCTTTCCAGGAAGTAGAAGCCGAAGCCGCCCCAGCCCTTGGCCGGGTCGAGATATCCGAAGAGATCCTGGCCGCCGAGCTGCTTGCCCTTCAGGAATTTTGTGACGGCCTGCACCTTCTGCCAGGTGCGCGGGACGCCCCATTCGCCTTCGCCGCCTTCCGCCGTCCACGCGGCCGCGAGGTCCGGATCGGAGAAGACGTCGGTGCGGTAGCTGAAGGTGTGGCAGTCGCCGTCGATCGAAATACGATAGGTCTTGCCGTTCCAGGTGCCGACCGGCGCCTTCAGATAACCGACGTAGTCGTCCATATCGATCTGCGCCCTGACCCAGTCGGGCATCTCGGACGCGAGGCCCTTGCCGCAGACGTCGCCTTCGAAGGGCGCGCCCATCTCGGCAATGTCGAAGTCCACCGTGCCGGTGGCGATGCCTTGCTGCAGCCGCGCGTTGTAGTCGGCCTGCGCCAGGTCGATCCAGGTGATCTTCGCGCCGGTGTAGGCCTCCCAGGGCTTCAGCATCCCGCGGAAGAGTACGTTGTGAACGTTCTGGTTGTTGAGCCCCATGAAGCTGAGCTCGACGCCGGCGAATTCGCCTTCGGCGACGCTCGCTTTCGTGGCTCCGAGGCAGAGCTCGCCGACCTTCTGCCAGTCGGCATCGGTAGGCTGACCGGAGCCGACGCCCGGTATCTTCAGGATCTGCGCCCGCAGATCGTCCTGTGCGAAGGCGCGCCCCGCAAGCGGCCCCATAGCGGCGAGCGCGCCGGCCGCGGCCGCTCCTTTCAGCATGTCGCGTCGGCTTGCCTGCAACAGGCGCAACCGGTGATAATCCTGCACTCTCACGGCGAGACCCTCCCTCCAACGCTCCGTTCTCCCCGCCCAGGCCCTGTTAGGCTTTGGCGACACTCGCGCAATTTGGACAGGCGACGGAGCGGGGCGAGTATGCAGCAGCCCCGAAGGGTGTCAACAAATCGCCGCGCGTCAGGGTGTTTCGATTTTCATCCTCGCGCCAGGAGGGCCTCGACCTCCGCAAGGCGAGGCATCGAGGGCGCCGTCCCGGCGCGCGTCACCGAAATGCCGGCGACAGCGCAGCCGAAGCGGACGGCTTCCCCCGGTGCGATGCCGCGCGAAATCGCGGCGGCGAAACCGCCGTTGAAGGCGTCGCCCGCGCCAGTCGTCTCCAGTACCACCCCGGCATTGAAGGCCGGGACCAGCGTCGACTCGGAAGCGGTGTGGAGAAGCGCCCCGACTTCGCCGAGCGTGATCAGCGCGGCGCCGACGCCCTTGCGGAGGAAGAAATCGCCGGCCTTGCGCGCGTCCGCGACACTCGTCACGGGCATGCCGCTAAGGAGCCCCGCCTCGTTTTCGTTCGGTGTGACGTAGTCGCAGAGCGGATAGATCTCGGCGTCGATCGGCACAGCGGGTGCCGGATTGAAAACGGTGACAACGCCGGCGGCCTTGGCGATCTCCAATCCGCGCTTCGCCGCGTCGGCCGGCTGCTCGAGCTGCGTGACGAAAACCGCGGAGCCGCGGATCGCATCGGCGGCTCCATCAACGTCCGCCGGCGTGATCGACCCGCCGGCGCCCGGCACGACGATGATGGCGTTGTCGCCGCTCCGATCGTCGACGAAGATGTAGGCGGCGCCGGTCGGTTCGCTAGCCGTCTCGATCACGCGGGCCCTCACGCCTTCCTTCTTCCAGGTGGCGAGCGCGATCGCGCCGAACTCGTCCTTGCCGATCTTCGAGATGAAGGTCACGTCGGCGCCGACGCGCGCCGCCGCCACCGACTGGTTCGAGCCTTTGCCACCCGGTCCCATCTTGAAGCCCGAGCCGATGATGGTCTCGCCGATTTTCGGCATGCGCGCAGCACGGAACGCGAGGTCGGCGACGAACACGCCGAGAATTGCGACGCCACGCTTTGCTTTAGCCATTCTCAGCGCTCGTGCTTAAGCCGCGTCGGGCGGAATGACGCCCTTCTTGAAGACAAAGCAGCCGTAGAAGCGCCGTTCGCCGGTCTGGATCACGCAATAGGCTTTTCGGGCGAGGTCATAGAAAGCGAAGCGCTCGATCGAGCCCATCGGCCAGGAGCGCCCCTCCGCCGCGTCGATCTCCTTCTGCACCTCGGCCTGCACCGGCGGGACGTCATCCGGCTTGCCGCCGACTTCCATCCGAAATGCCGGCTTCTCCACGAAGCTGTCGAGCGGCATGACGGAGAGGATCGCCTTCGCCGCGCGTCCCGCGGAAACGCTGTCGATGCGAAGCAGCCTACCGAGCACCGTCTGACGGGCAACCGAATCGGAGGGAAAGTTCGTGTCCGTGAGGATCAGATCGTCGCCATGGCCCATGGCTCGCAAAGCCTGCAGCACGTCCGCGTTGAGAATCGGATCGATACCCTTCAACATTCAGCAAATCCCCCACCTCAAACCCTCTCCCGCATACACCACAATGAAGCGATTTCCCATCGACGGAGGAGGAGAGCGCGCCATGGCTCTTGCTGAGGGTTCCGGCGCGGCGCACACTCCATCGGAGGCTCCGCGATAAGCGCTTTGTACAAGTGGAGTCTCACAACGGAGGAAATCGAATGCTCAAGAGACTGACGCGCCTGTTGGCCGGCGCGGCGCTGGCGCTGGCGATCCCAGCGATGGCCGAGGCCAAGACCTTCTACTGGATCTCGCACGGCTCGCCCGCCGATCCCGTCTGGACCTATTTTTTGGCCGGAGCCGAGCAATGGGCGAAGGACACCGGCAACACGGTGAACACGTCCTTCCACAGCGGCGACGTACCGTCGCACCAGGAGGCCGTGCGCGCCGCGATCGCCGCGAAGGCCGACGGCATCGTCACATCGAGCCCCGATCCGGGAAGCCTGGTGGAGGTCGCCAAGGAGGCGAACGAAGCAAAAATCCCGATCGTCAACATCAACACGTCCGATCCGACGGCGAGCTTCGACGCTTATGTCGGCGGCGACAACGTGACGTTCGGTAAGCACTGGGCGCAGTACCTGGTCGACAAGGGCCTGGTGAAATCCGGCGACTTCGTCTGGATGCCGGTGGAGGTGCCCGGCGCGACCTACGGCGTGCAGGAAGAGGAAGGCATCAAGAGCGTATTCGAGCCGCTCGGCATCACCTACGAGGTGACCGACGCTACGCTCGACCAGGCCGAGATCATCACCCGCATGTCGGACTATCTGACCGCCAACCGCGACAAGGTGAAGGCGATCATCGGGCTCGGCGACCTCGTCACCGGCTCGATCAAGCGCGTCTTCGACCAGGTCGGCGTCGCGCCGGGCGACATCCCGGTGGTGGGCTGGGGCAACTCGCTCGACACGACGCAAGAAGTCCTCACCGGCTACGTGAACGCCGGTCAGTGGCAGGATCCGCAGGCGACCAGCTATGTCGGCCTGTCGCTCGCCAACATGGCGGCGAGCGGCATCCCGCCGGGCTTCAACGTCATCACCGGCGCGCTCTACGAGAAGGACACCGCGCAGGTTTACGACGACATCCTGTCCGGCAAATAGAGGAAGACGGCTCCTCACCCGCGAAGCGGGGAGGGGGACCGCTGAAGGCGGTGGAGGGGGCGAATGCCGGCCCGGCGCTGTATCCGCCCCCTCCACCATGCTGCGCATGGTCCCCCTCCCCCGTCGTAAGCGACGTGGGAGGAACCGCGTCAGCGCCGGCCCCGATTCTTCGACAAGCGTTTGACGGTCCAGCGTGGAAAAAAGCTCGCTCATTCGCCGCCTGATTGCTCGGCCCGAATTCGGGCCATTCGTGCTGCTCGTCATCGAGCTCGCGGTCTTCACGGCGATCAATCCTTCGTTTCTCTCGCCTCAAAATATCAGCAACACGCTGGTCTTCACCGTCGAGCTCGGCCTCATCGCGCTCGCCATGACGCTGCTGATGACATCGGGCGAGTTCGACCTCTCGGTCGGATCGCTTTTCGGCTTTTCGCCGGTGCTGATGTGGACGCTCTTCAATGCGGGCATCACTTCTCTGGAGATCGCGTTCGCCCTCGCCTTGGTCACCGCCGCCCTGATCGGCCTCGTCAACGGCTTGTTCGTGACGCGGCTCAAGATCCCTTCCTTCCTGGTGACGCTCGGCATGCTGCTCGTGGTGCGCGGCACGGCCCTCTTCATCACCAACGGGTTCCCGCAGCGCACCTGGAACGCCGAAAACCAATGGCTGGCGGAGCTGCTAGTCGGCGACACCTTCATCGGCCCGTTCCGCATCTACATGTCACTGTTCTGGTTCATCGTCGCCGCCTTGCTGCTGCACTACGTGCTGACGCGGACCAAGGCAGGCAACTGGATTCAGGCCTCGGGCGGCAACGCCAGCGCGGCGCGCGCCCGCGGCGTCGACGTGAACCGCACCAAGGTTGCACTGTTCATGCTCTCTTCGGTGATGGCGTCGCTTGCCGGCATCATCAGCTCGATCCGCACATCCGCCGCCAATCCGAACAGCGGCACCGGCTACGAGCTGGAGGTGATCGCCATGGTGGTCATCGGCGGCACGGCGCTCACCGGGGGGCGCGGCACGATCATCGGAACCGTGCTCGGCATTTTCATCCTGCGCGTCATGCGCAACGGCATCGTGCTGATCGGAGTGCCGGGGCTCGCCTACAACATCTTCATCGGCGCGATCATTTTGGGGATGATGGCGCTCCATTCATGGCTCGAGCGCCGGCACCAGACGGGGACGTGAGACCATGGCCGAACTCATTCGAATGGAAAAGATCAGCAAATCCTACGGCCGCGTGCGGGCGCTGGAGGATGTGAGCCTGACCGTCAACGAGAGCGAGATCGTCGGGCTGCTCGGCGATAACGGCGCCGGCAAGTCAACGCTCATCAAGGTTCTCTCCGGCGCTGTCCCGGCAACCAGCGGAGACATCTATGTCCGCGGCCGAAAGGTGGATATTCGCGGCGCCACGGACGCCATCGCGCTCGGAATCGAGACGATCTACCAGGATTCCGCCCTGGTCACACAGCTCTCCATCGCGCGCAACCTTTTCCTCGGGCGCGAGCCCGTGAAGCCGCCGCGCTTTCTGAACCGCATGGACCAGGCGGCAATGGATGCAGTCGCACGCGACCTCCTAAAAAAGGTTGGCATCGAGAAGAACATCCCGCCCGATACCCCGATCGGATCGCTTTCGGGCGGCGAGCGTCAGGCGGTCGCGATCGCGCGCGCGATGCACTTCGACAGCGAACTGATCATCCTCGACGAGCCGACGAACAATCTCGGCGTGGCGGAGACGCAGGGCGTGCTCCGCTTCGTGCGGAACGCCCGCGACTCGGGGCACTCCTGCATCTTCATCGCCCACAACATCCATCATGTTTTTCAGGTGGTGAACCGCATCGTGGTAATGCGCCGCGGCAGGGTCGTGGCCGACGATATCGACCCGCGGCGGACGAGCGTCGAAGAGGTCGAGCGCGTGATCACCGGGATTTCCGAGTACCAGATGCGCGGCGCCGCCGCGCCCGCAGGCTCCTGAGACACATGGAATGAGCGAACGCTTTCACGAGACCTCCGCTGACGGAATTCGCGTCATCATCGACCTCGCCGTCGGGCATGTCCGCTTGCTCGAGATCCTGCGCGACGGGCGGCGGCTCAAGCCGCTCTACACCGCTCCCTGGGTCGACGATCCGGCGATCGCGAACGACGATTCGATACCACCGAACCTCCGCGCCTTGTCGGGGGATTTCTTCTGCGCCCCATTCGGCGGCACCGACGAAGAAGCGGTTCCGAGCCATGGCTGGCCCGCGAATTCGCGGTGGGAGCACATGGATACGCTTCCGCATCCCAAGGGCGGCGCGGTTTCCCGCTACGCCTTGCAAAAGCCGATTCTTGGCGCCTCGCTGATCAAGGAGGTAACGCTTCGCGACGGCCACCCCTTTGTGTATCAGCGCCACATTTTCGAGGGCGGCGCGGGCGCAATCTCCGTCGCCAGCCATGCGATGACGAAGTTTTCCACGCGGGGCCGGCTGTCCTTTTCGCCAAAAGCCTATGCGGAGACGCCTAAGCAGCCTCTGGAATCCGACCCGGCCCGCGGCCGCCACGCCCTCGCCTATCCCGCCCGCTTCGCCGATCTCGGCAAGGCGCCGCTTATGGGCGGCGATACCACGGACCTCCGCTCCTATCCGATCGCCGCGCGGCACGAGGATTTCGTCATGCTCGTGGAGGCGCCCGGAAGCAGCCTCGGCTGGGCGGCAGCGATCCGCGAGGATGCCGCCGACGTAATCTTGAGCCTGAAGAATCCCAAGGATTTTCCGGTCACGATGCTCTGGTTCAGCAATGGCGGGCGCGACTACTCTCCCTGGAACAGCCGCAATATCGGCGTGCTCGGGATTGAAGAAGGCCGCGCGTGGTCGGCGCACGGCTATGCCGCCTCGGTTGCGCCGAACCCGCTTTCCCAATCCGGCGTTCCGACCGTGCTTAACCTCAATCCCGGCGGCACGGCGGAAGTCCGCCACGTCATAGGCGGCTTGCCGCTTCCCGCTGGCTGGACCGAGATCGGCGCTGTGGAGGCCGCGAAAGATGTGCTTACGCTCCACGACGCCTCGAAAACCTCATACAACGCCCCCTATGACGCCGATTTCCTGGCGCACTGAAACGTTGAACAGATCAAGGCAGCATCTTATTTTCTATTGGCCGTTCGGAGTTTCTGAAGCGGGACCCGGTTTGGGAGAGATGGCATGGTCGCGAGTGCCGCGCGAAATTACAGTCTGATCGGGCCCGACGGCAGGCTGGCGGTCGAAAACGGTCTGGCCGGCGCCGATTGGTACGCATGCCCGATCCCGCGCAAGCGGCTCAAGGACCTCATGCAGCGTTCCGACGGTCCGGCCATCCGCGACACGCTGATCTGGTTCGCCGCCTTCGCCGTGACCGGTGGTCTCGGCTACCTCGCCTGGGGCACGTGGTGGGCGGTGCCGTGCTTCCTCGCCTATGGCGTCCTCTACGGCTCCTCGTCCGATTCACGCTGGCATGAATGCGGCCACGGCACCGCCTTCAAGACCCGCTGGATGAACGACGTCGTCTACCAGATCGCTTGTTTCATGGTGCTGCGCGAGCCGACGCCGTGGCGCTGGAGCCATACGCGGCATCATACCGACACTCTCATCGTCGGGCGCGACCCCGAGATCGCGGCGCCGCGACCGCCCGACATCGCCGGCATCCTCATGAGCCTTCTCATCCTGAAGAGCGGGCCGAAGGAGATCCATCGAATCTTCATGCATTGCTTCGGACGCCTGCATCCGGAGGAGAAGGAATACATCCCCGAATCCGAATACCCGAAGGTATTTCGGACTGCCCGCATCTGGGTTGGAATCTGGGTAACAGTCGTGGCGGCGTGCTTCGCAGCCGGCTCGATCCTGCCAGCTATGTATGTCGGCATACTGCCGTCCGTCTATGGCGGCTGGCTCTATCTCGTCTTCGGATTGACGCAGCACGCAGGCCTCGCCGAGGACGTTCTCGACCATCGCCTGAATTCGCGCACCGTCTATCTGAACCCGGTGCTCCGCTTCCTCTATTGGAACATGAACTACCACGTCGAGCATCACATATTCCCCATGGTCCCCTACCATGCCCTGCCGAAGCTGCACGAGGAGATGAAGGCGTATTGCCCAACACCCTATCGCGGTCTCTTCGACGCCTATTGCGAGATCATCCCGGCACTGATCAGGCAAACACGGGACCCGACCTGGCACGTTACCCGAAAACTTCCCGACGGCGCGCCGCCCCACGAGGCTCCCGCCTCAAAGCCCACCCTCGCCGCCGCGTGACGTCAGCCGACAGCATAGGAAGGATCAGCGGATGAGTGCCGGCGAATGGATCGCCGCCTGCAAGGCGGACGATATCCTTGCGGAAGACGTGACCGGTTTCGAGCACGGCGGCCGCAGCTTCGCCATCTATCGCAGCCCCGAGAACGAGTATTTTGCGACCGACGGGCTTTGCACGCATGAAGCCTTCGAGCTTTTCGACGGCTTCGTGATGGACGACATCATCGAATGCCCAAAACATAACGGCCGCTTCAACTACAAGACCGGCGAGGCCATGGGCGCGCCGGTCTGCGTCAACCTGAAGACCTATCCCGTGAAGGTCGAAGGGGGAACCGTCTACATCCGGATCGAATAACGGAGAGCTTAGGGCGGGAACGTTCGCTTCCCGCAGACCGCGTCGATCCAAATCTGGCCAATTTCGATTCTTAGCGTCGAGGTCCCGCGCGACGTCAGCCACGCGGCGGAAGCAGCAGGCGATAAGGGCCGGCCTGCGGGAGGCTTAAGAGATGAAGCGAATCGCTATCTATTCCGCACTGGCGCTGCTGCTGTTTCTTTTTCTCGCCGCCACAGAAACAATCGGTAGCAGTGAACCGTTTTCGATTGTCGAGTTCGCCTTCGATCTCTTCGAGATGGCGCTTCTTGCGCTCGCGGTGGTCTTTACCAGCTATTCTGCCCAGGAAATAAGAGACGCGCGGATTGATCGCAACGATCTCCTCGGCAAGTTGTCGGCTGCCCACGCCGATGGAGAAAAGTGGCGTTCCACCGCGCTCGTTCACACCAATGGCCTCGGTTCCGCCATCCGACAGCAATTCGCCGCCTGGCGGCTGACGGCGAGCGAATGCGACGTGGCGAGCCTGATGCTGAAAGGCCTGTCGCACAAGGAGATCGCCCAGATCCGGAACTCGAGCGCCGCGACCGTTCGCCAGCAGGCGGCCGCGATCTACGGTAAGTCTGGCCTCACGAGCCGAGCCGAACTGTCGGCGTACTTCCTCGAGGATTTGTTTCCATCGGAAAGCGATCGCGGCAGCGGCAATGGTCCGGTGCCCGTGCTGTCGCTGGCCGAGAGCGAGGCCTGATCCACCCGGCCGCAATTCACATTTGTCGCATACCGGCCGAGTGACCGGCCTCCGAGGCCTGCCGGCGCTGGCTATCGCATCAGTCGGATTGCTGCCGGCGCCCTAGGGCGCATTCTCAGTGCGGCCCGCGGATTCCGCGATCCGTCTTGTTCAGGTGCTGCAAGATCGATCTTGCCCCGCGGTTCCGGGAAATCAGCGCCATGAACGGGAGCACCCGCTTCCACATCTGAGGATAGACGCCATGGCTATTTGTTCCGCCAAGCCAGTCGCACTCGCTGCCCTGATCGGCATCGCATTCGGCCCGCCTCCGGGCACCCACGCCGAAAACGCTATTCCGCTCAAGGAAGCCAAGCTCAACATCGAGCACAATGCCACCGACCATGACACCGGCTTCCAGGGTGGCATCGATAGCGAGGGCTGGAAGGAACTGACGGTCAGGGGCCCGGACGGCGTGGTTCTTGAATTCGAGAGCAAGGGGAAATTGCGGACACTCGGGCTTACGGAACTATTCTTCGAGACGGTCGAACCGGAAAACGCCGACGTGCCGATCGCCAATATCCTGTCCAAGCTCCCGGCAGGCAACTACAGCATCTTCGGTCCGGCAGCAGGCCCGCACGGGGGCGTCACGGCTGGCAGAGCTTGGCTGACCCACGTCATACCCGCGGGCCCAATCTTGTTGTCCCCTGCCAAAGGCGCGATGGTATTCGCCAGTGATCTAATTGTGAGGTGGCGTCCGGTCACGAAGACGATATATGGCGGTCCGGTCGATATCATTGCCTATCAGCTTATCATCGAGAAGGATGCTCCGCCCCATCCGCACATGATCGGGAAGCAAGGCTCCCTCAGCATGTATCTTCCGCCTTCGGTCACCCAAATTACGGTTCCGAGGGGCTTTCTCGAGCGGTCGACACCGTACCTTTGGGAAGTGCTGGCTATCGAGAAAAGCGGCAACCAGACCCTGTCATCCAGCGAATTCGCGACCAGGTAACGGAAAGCGCAGCAGGTTCGATGCAGGAGCTGGTTGGTCGTTAGCGAGCGCCGTGGTGACGTTCGCTTCGCCTCGCTCTGGCGTTCCCGACAGATCTTACCGCAGCCGGCGACTTCCAGGCGGCGGTCGGTTTTGGTCGCACGCCGCAAGCCGATCTTGCTCGCATTTGAACGAGGCTTGGACGGTTAGGACCTGCAGAAATCGGTGGTAGCGGAGGACCGCTACCGCCGTAAACCCATACACCTTGGAACGCTGTTTGCGTTGCGCGGATTGAGTGACGGGCTATTCGGCAATGGTATCGACACGATCCAGGTAGCTGGACAATTCGCTCACCCACTTGCGCGACGCGTCGGTGTCGGCGCTCTCGGCCGCCTGCTGAAGGGCGGCGCCGATGTCAGTGATGGTCTGGAATCCATAGGCGCCCCCGGAGCCCCTCATGTTGTGCCCCAGAATCGTCACGGTCTCAAAGTCGACCCGATCCAAGGCGTCCATCATCGCGATGACATCCTGCCTGCAGTTTTGCAGATACGCGGGGCTACGTTCTACGATTTTATGATTCGCACGCAGGGGGACCGTGTCCTTCCGGCTGCTTTCCTCTTTCGATGACGAGGGCCCGACTATGGAATGCTCCTTGATCGCTTGCAGCAGCACCTCTTGTTTGATTGGTTTCGTCAAAAAAGCCGTGCACCCTGCCGCCAGACACATTTCTCGATCCCCCTTCAAGGCAGAGGCAGTCAGCGCGATAATTGGTATGGGCGACCGATTGTTCGCCTGTTCCCATGCTCGAATTGTCCGCGTTGCGATCAAGCCATCCATGACCGGCATTTGCCGGTCCATTAGAACAACGTCGTAGTGTCCAGCGGCAAACATTTCACAGGCGATGGCCCCGGTCTCGGCGATTTCGACCCGGTACGGCGTGTCCTCCAGATAGGCCATCGTGATCATGCAGTTGTCGGGAGAGTCCTCGGCCAGAAGAATACGCAGCCCTGGCAGCGGCGGCTCGGGACCCGTGCCGACCGACACAGCCGCCAGCCGATTGGCCGCGGCCCAGATCTCGAGTGGCACGGCGAAAGCAAACACGCTTCCCTTCCCGATTTCGCTTTCGACCCAGATGCGCCCGCCCATCAGTTCCACCAGGCGCTTCGAAATCGTGAGCCCCAGCCCCGAGCCCCCGAACCTGCGTGTGGTGGAGGAGTCGGCTTGCGTGAAGCGTTCAAACACTTGGCCCAATTTCTCGCCCGGAATGCCGATGCCAGTGTCCGAGACTGTGAAGCATAATACAGTCGGGGCGGCGGAGTCCGCATCCAGCGCGACTCGCAGGGACACTTCGCCGGATTGCGTGAACTTGATCGCGTTGCCGAGCAAATTAAGCAGCACCTGCCGCAGCCGTGTCGGGTCGCCGACCAGGTCGGTGGGCACGTTCGGCGCGATCTCGCACACCAAGGCCAGTCCTTTTTCACGGGCCCGGGCCGCCACCATCTCTGTCACTTTCTCAAGGTGGTCATTCAACGAGAAGCCGGTCCGTTCCAGCTCGAGCTGCGAAGCTTCGACCTTGGAGAGATCAAGGATGTCGTTGATGAGATTCAGCAGGTTGTCACCAGCGCGGCGAAAGATCTGCACATACTTGTCTTGCTCCGGAGAGAGCGGAGTCTTCGCAAGCAGGTCCGCGATGCCCATGATCGCATTCATCGGCGTTCTGATCTCATGACTCATGCTCGCCAGAAAATCCGATTTGGTCAGGCTCGCGCTCTCGGCGGCGGTCTTGGCCTGCTGCAACTCCGCCTCTACCCGCTTGCGCTCCGTGACGTCGCGCGCCGCGGCGAAGACGCCCT
>CAYTTC010000042.1:0-30191 GCA_964440525.1 uncultured Propylenella sp.
CCGCGCTCTTTCCGCTCGGCGCGGCGCTCGCCGACCGCTTTTCCGCGCGACGCACGGTGCTTGTCGGCGAGGCGGCACATCTCTTTCCGCCGATCGGGGCGCAAGGCCTGAACCTCGGTTTTCGCGACGTGGCGGCGCTGCGGCAGGTTCTGTCGCGCCATCGGGACGATCCGGGTTCGCCAGCGGCGCTCGCCGCCTACCACGACGCCCGGCACGTGGACGTGCGCTCGCGCACGCTCGCCGTCGATCTCCTGAACCGTTCGCTTCTCACCGATTTTCTGCCGGTGCAAGCTGCGCGCGGGCTGGGCCTGGCGCTTGCATCATCGGTGCCGGTGTTGCGCCACTTCTTGATGCGGCAAGGGATGGCGAGCCGCGGGCGTCTCGCTCTGACTACTTGGTCCGGATCTCAGCTGAAGAGATAACGCCTCGTGTCCGGGTTCTCCCGGCGCCACATCACATTGTCCAAAAAGTAATGGTGGACGTTGATGCATATCCAGAACACGAACAGGAACATCGTCCCGCCGAACGCCGCCTTGTCGTAGGGGACGAGCTTGTCGAGAAGCTGCGGCACGCCCCAGAATCCGAGATAGCCGAGGAGCAGGCCGGCCACTACGAAGAGCGCCATGCCCTCATAGGAGCTGCGCCCAAGAATCCGCTCCAGGAACGGCACCGTCGGCGGTTCCAACGCAGCGTCCTTGCCCTTTTCGTAGTTCAGCTCGTAGCGCCACACCACCGCCAGGTATTGCAGCGAGTGAAGAGCCGGCACGACGAGCAGCCAGAGCGGATCGACCCACACGAAAAGAAGCCAGAGGTAGAGGCTGACGAAATAGGCCAGCACGCCGTTGACCGGCAGGCCGCCATTGGCGCGCCAGCGGGTTGCGAGAACCCAGAGCGTGGCCAGCCCGCTCGCCAGCGCCGCCAGGCCGGCTGCCCACACGATCAGCGTGGGCACCGCTAAGGTATAGTATTCGAGCCCCCAGAGATGCTGCTCACTGATCGCGTCGTTGACGCTGAGCCAAGCGTAAATCCAGACGAGGTAGCTGTTGACGAGAAAGACTTTCTTCTCCGGGTCTTTGAAGAACCGCCGCTTCAGCACCGCATCGACCATCAGCATCCCATAACCCTGCTTCACGTAGTGCCAGCCGACGAAGAGGGTCATGATGTTGCCACCGTAGCCGAGCAGCCGCGCGTCGCCCCGCGCGATGCTGATCACACAGAAGGCGATGAGGATCGCGGGGGCTATCAGCCCAGCAAAGATGTAGCGCGCCTGCATGGCGAGACCGAGACCGGGGCGAAACGCCTTTTCGGCGAAGCCGCGATAAAAGATCTGATAGGAATGCGCGAAGTGCGGATGGTTGATGAGATGCGCGATCAGCAGCATCGCCGTCGCCAGCGGCGCCCGGTAGTCCGTCTCCGGCAGAACGAAGAGGAACGGCAGCAGAAAAAGCGAGCTGCCGCCGAGGCAGAGGAAGTCGACCACCGGGCCGAAGAGGAAGCGCTTGTCGCGGGCCGGAGCCTCTACAGCAACGGGCGCGGGGGATGTGTCGGCAAAGTTCGTCATGGGTCGCGGTCCAGCAGGAGGTCCAGCCCCGGACGCACCACTCTAGCAGCATTTGAAATGGGCAATAGTGGCAAGCGGGCTGTTTCCAAAGGCCGTCAGCCAAGCAAAGCTAGCCGGAGCCCCGCGCTCCGCGGCCGCGTTTCGTCGAAATCGATAAAACTTGCCTGTGGCGCCCCAAAAGGCGAAATTCGCTGCCATGATGAAGGTCGGGCAAGCCAAATTTTGCGTTGGTCAGGTCGTGCGCCACCGCTTTTTTCCGTTTCGCGGGGTCGTCTTCGACGTCGACCCGAACTTCGCCAATACGGAGGAATGGTACAAGGCGATCCCGGAGGAAATCCGCCCCTCCAAAGACCAGCCCTTCTATCATCTGCTGGCCGAAAACGACGAGACCGAATACGTCGCCTACGTGTCGGAGCAGAACCTTTTGCCCGACGACAGCGGCGAGCCGGTGCGCCATCCGCAGGTGCGCCATCTCTTCGGAAGCTTCGAGAAGGGCCTCTACCGCAGCCGCGGCGCGCCGAACTGAAGGCGCGCCCTACCCTCCCTTCGTCCTCGTCGAAGAACAAGAGCTACTGCGTGGTGGTCTGCTGCTGCTGGAGCTGAAGAAGCTGCTGGCGCGCCTCGTCGGCCTTTTTCTTCAGCTCGTCCTCGAGCCGCTGCTGGCGGACCTGCGCCTCTTCCGGGTCGATGCCTGGGCCGTCATACATGGCGGTGAAGCCGACCAGGCTGATGTCGAAGTTCACCGGCTTGCCCTGTGGGTTGAGCATTGTGATCGTCACGCTGCCACCCTTCTTCAGTCGGCCGATGAAGTCGGCGTTGATCTCGCCGAGCGCCAGGCATTCGCCGGGCGTGCACACGACGTATTTCACGCCGGTCGCCTCGCCGGTATCGATCTTGACCTGGACGCCGGGCTGGATCAGCGCGACCGGCGGAACGGCGATTTGCAGGAGCTTCTTGTCGCCGCGCTCGATCACCAGGAACTGGGCAATCGGCTGGCCGGTCGCGGCCAGGCGCTTGCGACTCGTGTGGCATTCCTGCTGGTCGTTCACCTTGCCGCAGACTTTTTCCCAATCCGGCTGCGGAATGGCATTCGCCGTGGCCCCTTCCGGCGCAACGGGCGCAGCCGCGGCCGGCTCGCCGGCAGCCGGCGCGGGCTGATCCTGCGCATAGGCGGGAACGGAAGAGAACGCCAAGAGCACCGCCAGTGCCGCCGTCCGGGTGCAGATTGCAACCGGGCTCGAAGACCTGCGCATGAATATCATTGGAATCCTCGTCATGGCCGGCCCGGTTTGCGGGCGGCGCCCTGCCCCGGCCCTCTGACCGCCAAATTTGGCGACAGAGTGACCCTCTCGCGGGCACTCATTACCCGGCATTTGCGAAAGATGCCAGTTTATCGCAGAGTGCTGCCGCATTTCGCTGCCAGGATTCGGCGCCAACCTGAGCGGGAAAGGACACCTTGCCGTGACATTTCGAGCCTCGAAACCGCGCCCGCAGGCGGGTGGCGCGCGGCTTGCCATGCGATTCGCCATCGCCGCCACCTTCGCACTGACAGCGGGAACCTGCTTCGCCGAGGCCCGGCATGGAATCGCCATGCACGGGGAGCCGGCACTCCCGCCAGATTTCGATCGCCTGCCCTACGCCAACCCCGACGCGCCGAAAGGCGGGCGGATCACCTACGCCAACATCGGCACGTTCGACAGCATGAATCCCTTCATCGTCAAAGGGACTGCGCCGCGCGGGATTTGGGACGAGACGTTCGGGCGCAATGTGTGGGAAAGCCTGCTGACGCGTAACCGCGCCGAGCCGTTCACCCTTTACGGGCTGCTTGCCGAATCCGTGGAAGTTCCGCCGGATCGTTCATGGGTGGAATTCACCATTCGGCCGGAGGCGAAATTCGCCGACGGAGAGCCGGTCAAACCGGAGGACGTGATCTTCACGGTCGACCTGCTGCGCGAAAAAGGCCGTCCACCCACTCGCCCGATGTTGACGCAGGACGTGGATCGTGTCGAGAAGACCGGCGACCGGAGCGTCCGCTTCACCTTCAAGAACCTGGAAAACCGCGAGCTGCCACTGCTGCTCGGCCTCATGGTGATTCTGCCCAAGCACGCCATCGACGCCGCGACCTTCGATCAGACCTCGCTGACCCCGCCGCTCGGCTCCGGCGCTTACGAGGTCGCCGAGGTCGACGCGGGGCGAAGCCTCACGCTTCACCAGCGCGACGATTACTGGGGCAAGGACCTTCCGATCAAGCGCGGCATCGACAATTTCGACGAGATCAGGGTCGAGTATTACCGCGATGCCGGCAGCTATTTCGAGGCGTTCAAGAAGGGTCTTTTCGACGTCCTGCGCGAGTCGGATCCGACGCGTTGGGCCACTCAGTACGATTTCCCGGCGGTGAAGGATGGAAGGGTCGTTCTGGAGAGGTTCGAAACCCAAATTCCCAAGGCGATGACCGGTTTCGTCTTCAATACCAAACGGCTCGTGTTTTCCGATCGAAGGGTGCGCGAGGCGCTCACCCATTGCGTCGATTTCGAATGGCTCAACCGCTCGCTCTATTACGGGCTCTACGCTCGGACTGGTAGCTTCTTTCAGGGCTCCGAGCTCTCGGCGCTGGGTCTGCCGGCGAGCGACGCCGAGCGCGCCTTGCTCAGTCCCTTCCCCGAAGCCGTACGGCCGGACGTCATGGATGGAGCATACGCTCCGCCTGTGACAGACGGCAGCGGCACCGATCGCAACAGCCTGCGCATGGCTTTCGACCTCCTGACCGACGCCGGCTACAAACGGGACGGCGAGGCGATGGTGAAGACGGACACCGGCGAGCCGCTTGCTTTCGAGGTTCTCGTCAAGGAGCTCGAGGATGAAAACCTTGCGCTCGCAATGCAGCGGACCTGCGAGCTCCTCGGCGTCAAGATTTCAGTCCGACGCGTGGAAGCCCTGCAATACGAGGTGCGGATCAAAGAGTTCGACTACGACATGCTCCGGTTTACCTACCCCTCGTCGCTTTCGCCGGGCAACGAGCAGAACAACCGCTGGTCCTCGGCCGCGGTCGGAAATCCTGGCGCCTTCAACTTTTCCGCCGCGAGCGATCCGGCTATCGACGGCATGATCAAGGCCCTGCTCAGCGCTTTGGGGCGCGAGGAGTTCGTGACCGCGGTGCGCGCGCTCGATCGCACACTGATCTCCGGCTTCTACCTCACCCCGCTATTCCACCCTTCCGAGGATTGGTGGGCGCTGTGGTCAAGGGTCAAGCACCCCGAGACGCTGTCGCTTTATGGCGCCGAGCCGATCACCTGGTGGATCGAGGAATGAACGCGGGGCCGGGTCGCGAGCCTCTCGCCGTCGACGTCATCTCCGACGTCGTCTGCCCCTGGTGTTTTATCGGCAAGCGGCGGCTCGAAAAGGCCGTCGCCGTGGCGGGGATGCCGATCGCGATCCGCTGGCGGCCGTTTCAGCTCGACGCGACCATCCCGCCGGAGGGCAAGGATCGGCGCGCCTATCTCGAAGCGAAGTTTGGCTCGGCTGAGCGCGTCAGGGAGATGCAGAAGAGGATCGCCGCGCCCGGAGTCGAGGAAGGGATCGACTTCGCGTTCGACAGGATCAAGGTCTCGCCGAACACGCTCGACGCGCATCGGCTGATCCGCTGGGCGGCCGGGCCAAAACTGCAGGACGCGATCGTGGAGGGACTCTTCCGCGCCTATTTCCTTGATGGCCGCAACATCGGCGACCGCGAGGTGCTGGCCGACATCGCCGCGGCGGCGGGCATGGCGCGGGAAACGATTGCCACGCGTCTCGCTAGCGACGAGGACCGCGCCGAAGTGCAGGCGGACATTCAATCGGCGCAGCGGATGGGCGTCACCGGCGTTCCGACCTTCATCGTGGCCAACCGCTACGGGCTGGTCGGCGCGCAACCCGTCGAGGAGCTTGCACGGGCGTTCGCGCAAGTTGCCGAGGAGCGCGTCAATGAGGATGACGCCGTCGCGAGCTAATTCAAGCGGCGCCTGGACTATCGACGAAAACGCGCCAAACGAAAACGCCGCCGGATCAGATCCGGCGGCGCTAACCCTTCGTCTCAAAGCGCGATCAAGCGCCCGGCGGGCATTGAATGACGACCGTCTGACCGTATTGATCGCGGGCGTAGCAATAGCCCGGGCGGTCGGTCACGTGACCGATGATGGCGCCGGCGGCGGCACCGGCCGCGGCTCCAAGGAGCGCCCCTTCCGCGTCGCCGGTGATCAGGGCCCCCGCAATGGCGCCCGCCCCGGCGCCCAGTCCGGCGCCCGTCCCGACGCGCTGTTCGTGTGCCGTGCACGCTGCAAGGGTCAAAGCGGCGGCGCCCGCCAGCGCAATTTTCCTGAACATTTTTGTCCACCTTTTCAGTTTGCCGGCAGCCGCCGATAGGCGTGATCCGAAGCCGGTTAACGGTCAATCCGCGGCCCGGTTCCGATCAGGCGGCGCGTGCTGCCCTCTAATTGTGCCGAAATTCGGCGCTTTTGAGGAGACGAAAGCGACAATCGGCCGGATTCAGGTGGAGTTTTCCCCCTCAATCTTCCTCCAGGAACACCTCCTCGCGCTTGCGGCGTATGGCCGGGAGGGCGGCGACGAGCAGCGCCGCGAGCGCAGCCGCCAGTAGAGCAGCGGAGATCGGCCGCGTCAGGAAGGTCGTCGGATCGCCGCGCGAGATGATCATCGCCCGCCTCAGGTGCTCCTCCAGAAGCGGGCCTAGGACGAAGCCAAGGAGCAGCGGCGCCGGCTCGCAACCGAGCTTGACGAGCACATAGCCGACGACGCCGAAGAAGACGATCGCGTATATGTGGAACACGTTGAGGTTCAGCGAATAGCAGCCGATAGCGGCAAAGGCGATGATGGCCGGGAAGAGCACGTTATAGGGGATCGTGAGCATTCTTACCCAGATGCCGATGAGCGGCAAATTGAGGAGCACGAGGATCAGGTTTCCGACCCACATCGAGACGAGGAGCCCCCAGAAAAGCGCCGGCTCGTCCTGAATGACATTCGGACCTGGCGTGATGCCCTGGATGATGAAGGCGCCGACCATCAGCGCCATCACCGGATGCGCCGGCAGGCCAAGGGTGAGGAGCGGGATGAAGGAGGTCTGCGCGGCAGCGTTGTTGGCTGATTCGGGACCGGCAACGCCCTCGATTGCCCCGTGCCCGAAAGTTTCGGGGTGGCGCGAGATGCGCTTTTCCAGCGCATAGGCGGCGAAGGACGCGAGCACATGCCCGCCGCCGGGCAGGATACCGAGTATCGAACCGAGCCCCGTCCCGCGCAGCACCGGCGCCACGATGCGGCGAAAATCCTCGCGGCTGAGCCATAGATTGCTGACAGTCTTGACGAGGATTGTGCGCGTCTTCTCGTTCTCGAGGTTGCGCAGGATTTCGGCGACACCGAAGACGCCGACGGCGACCGAGACAAAGTTCACGCCCGAATAGAGCTGGCGCACGCCGAAGGTGAAACGGGGCGTGCCCGCATAGATATCCTGTCCGACCATCCCGAAGAGGAGGCCGAGCACGATCATCGCCAGCGCCTTCAACAGCGAGCCGTGTGCTAGCGCGATCGAGGCCACCAGCCCGAGTACGATCAGCGAAAAATATTCGGGCGGTCCGAATTTAAGCGCCGCGCGCGCCAGCGGCGGCGCGAAAAGCACCAGGACCAGCGTCGCCACGCTGCCGGCGAAGAAGGATCCGAGCGCCGCCGTGGCGAGAGCGGGCCCCGCTCTTCCCTGCCGAGCCATCTGATAGCCGTCGATGGCGGTGACGGCGGACGAGGACTCGCCCGGCAAGTTGATGAGGATCGCCGTCGTCGAGCCGCCATACTGAGCGCCGTAGTAGATGCCGGCGAGCATGATGAGCGAGGTGACCGGCTCGAAGTTGAAGGTGATCGGAAGGAGCATGGCGATGGTCGCCGTCGGGCCGATCCCCGGCAGCACGCCCACCATGGTCCCGAGCAGCACGCCGACAAAGCACCAGAGCACATTCGAGGGGCTGAGGGCCGTGATGAAGCCGAGTTCGAGGTTGGCGAGAAGCTCCATCGTCGCTCCTCAGAAGTTGAGCCACGGCCCGATGAGCGGCACTGGCAGTCCGAGTAGTTCGACGAAAATGACGACACAGAACGCCGATAGCGCGACGGCCATGGCCAAGGCGCCGACCCATGTGGTTCGCCGGCTGGAAAAAGCCGCGAGCAAGACTGTGCCGAAGAGCGCCGGTGCCAGGCCGAGCCGCCGAACGGAAAGGCCGAAGAATAAGATGCTCGCCACGATCAGGAGGAGCGCCCGCCAGGGCACCTGCCCGAAAGGAGCGTCTTCGCCCCGTAGCCACCCCTCCACCACAATCGCGGCGCCGAGAAGCACGAGCAGACACCCAAGCATGAGAGGAAAGAACCCCGGTCCCATGCGGAGCGGCGAGCCGAGGTCGTAGGTAAGCGCGATGCCTGCAAACAGCGCGCCGAAGGCGATGAACACGAGACCG
This sequence comes from uncultured Propylenella sp., assembly GCA_964440525.1. Lineage (GTDB taxonomy): Bacteria > Pseudomonadota > Alphaproteobacteria > Rhizobiales > Afifellaceae > DASWJZ01. The sequence goes on from CAYTTC010000042.1 coordinate 8,044, forward strand.
GCGCCAAGCTCCCGCAACGACCCGTGCATCGCCACCAACCCCCTATCCAGCCGCGCGGGGCGGAGCGCGGTCGCCCCGCAATTCGAACCTATTGCGGCTGCACGCCGGCCGCCACGAACACCGCCTTCCAACTCGCGATCTGCTCCGCGAGATAATCGTGGTGCGCTTGCGGCGCGGCGAGGTTGAGGGACACGGGCGCCGTGCCGAGCTCCGCGAAACGATCGATCACGCTCTGATCCTTGAGCGCCGTCTTCAGGGCTGCGTTGAGCTTCTGGACGACCTCGTCAGGCGTTCCCGCCGGCACATAGAGGCCATGCCAGACACTGACCTTGAGGTCGGGGAGTCCGGCCTCCGCCGTCGTCGGCAGATCCGGCAGCGCGGCGTTCCGCTCCGCGGTTGTCACGGCATAGGCTTTGATCTCGCCGCCCTTGATCTGGCCGGTCGTGTTGGTCGTCTGGTCGCACATGAAGTCGACCTGTCCGCCGACGAGATCGGTGAGAGCCGGGCCGGTACCTTGATACGGAACCTCGGTGACCTTGGTGCCGGTGGCCTTCATGAACAAGAGGCCGCAGAGATGCGAGGCCGCGCCTATGCCGGCATTGGCATAGGTCACCGTGTCCTGGTTCGCCTTCACGTAGTCGACAAGCTCTTGCAGCGTGTTCGGCTCGAAATCCTTGCGCGCCACCAGCGTCATCGGCACTTCGGTGACCAGCCCGATCGTCTTGAAGTCCTCGAGCGGTTTGTAGGGAAGGCTGGCGTAGAGGCTTGGCGCCGTCGACATGCCGATGTGGTGCATGAGCACCGTGTAGCCATCGGCCGGGGCGACGGCCACTTCGCCCGCCGCCAGGGTGCCGCCGGCGCCGGCGGTGTTCTGCACGACGATCTGCTGACCGAGCTCCTTGCCCATCGGCTCGGCGATCAGTCGGGTCACCGTGTCAGTCGGTCCCCCCGCGGCGAACGGCACTACGATCGTGACCGGCCGGCTCGGGTAGTTATCCTGGGCAAGGGCCGGAGCGGAAAGTGCAAGCAGGACGGCGGCAAATGGCAGACTTCTCATGCTTCATCCCTCCCCACTTATGGTTGTTTTCAGAGCATTCATCCGGCGGCGCCCCGCGTCAAGGAACATGGGCCGCGCCGAGATGTAACCGCTGGTCGCGACGCGAAGTTCCGTCGATCTCAGGCAGCCGCGTCGCCCGGCTCCCATCCGGCTTTCACCTCAACCAGATAGTCGGCGTAGCGCCGCGACGCGATGGCAGTCCGGGCGCCCGCCATGAGCGTCTGATAGTAAGCAAGGTTGTTCCACGTGAGGAGCATCGCCCCGAGCGCCTCGCTCGCCTTCACCAGGTGGTGGATGTAGGCGCGCGAATAGTCGCGCGCGGCCGGGCAATCGCTCGTCTCGTCGAGCGGGCGCGGGTCGTCGGCGTGGCGGGCGTTCTTCATGTTGAGCTTGCCGAAGCGCGTATAGGCGAGGCCGTGGCGGCCCGCGCGGGTCGGCAGAACGCAGTCGAACATGTCGATGCCGCGCGCGACGCTTTCCAAAATATCGTCGGGCGTGCCGACCCCCATCAGATAGCGCGGCCGGTCGACGGGGAGCGCCGGCAGCGTCTCGTCGAGGATTTTCAGCATCGTCGCTTGGGGCTCGCCGACCGCGAGCCCGCCCACTGCATAGCCGTCGAAGCCGATTGCGACGAGGCCGGCCGCGGACCTGAGCCTTAGCGCCGGCACGTCGCCGCCCTGCACGATGCCGAAGAGCGCCTTGCCCGTGGGCGCGCCGAACGCGGCTTTCGAGCGCTCCGCCCAGGCGAGCGACAAAAGCATCGCCCGCTCGACCTCGCCCGGCTCGGCCGGAAGCGCCAGGCACTCGTCGAGCTGCATCACAATGTCGGAATCGAGCAGGCGCTGGATCTCGATCGATCGCTCCGGTGTCAGGCGGTGCTCGGAGCCGTCGATATGGGAGCGAAAACTGACGCCGTCCGCATCGATTTTTCTGAGCTGCGCCAGCGACATGACCTGAAAGCCGCCGGAATCGGTGAGGATCGGGTGCGGCCAGCGCATGAAGGTGTGCAAACCGCCGAGCCGCGCCACGCGCTCGGCACCCGGCCGCAGCATCAGATGGTATGTGTTGGCCAGCACAATGTCCGCACCGAGCGCCCGCACCTGCTCGGGATACATGGTTTTCACCGTCGCCTGCGTCCCGACCGGCATGAAGGCCGGCGTACGGATTTCTCCACGCGGCGTCGCGAGGCTGCCCGTGCGCGCCGCGCCGTCGGTCGCGGCGATCGTGAGGGGCAAGCCGCTCATCCGCCGCGCTCAGGATACAGCAGGCAAGCGTCGCCGTAGGAATAGAAGCGGTAGCAGGCAGCGATCGCGTGAGCGTAGGCTGCCTTCATGGTGTTGAGACCGGAGAATGCGGCGACCAGCATGAAAAGCGTCGAACGCGGCAGGTGGAAGTTGGTCATGAGCAGGTCGACCGCGCGAAAGCGATAGCCTGGCGTGATGAAGATGTCAGTGGCGCCGTCGAAGCGATGGACCGTGCCCGCCTCATCGGTCGCGGATTCGAGCAGACGGAGGGCCGTCGTGCCGACGGCGACGATGCGGCCGCCGGCTTTCCGCGCGCTGTTGAGGCGGTCGGCGGCCCCGGCGCTCAGCACGCCACGCTCGGCGTGCATCCTGTGCCCGGACGTATCCGACGTCTTCACCGGAAAGAAGGTGCCGGGCCCTACGTGGAGAGTGAGGAACTCGCGGGAAATCCCTGCCACATCGAGCTTTTTCATGAGCTCTGGCGTGAAATGCAGCCCGGCGGTTGGCGCGGCGACCGCTCCCTCGTGCGCGGCGTAGACGGTCTGGTAGTCTTCGCGGTCGCGGTCGTCGGCCGGCCGGCGCGCGGCGATATAGGGCGGCAGTGGCGCATCACCGAGCGCATGCAGCGCCTCGTCCAAGTAGGCGCCGTGAAACCCGAAGGCGAGCCGGATTCGGCCGTCTGGCTGCTTCTCTTCAACCGTTGCTTCCAGCGTGCCGAGCAGGCAGATGCGGCCTTCATGCCCGAAGCGGATGCGGTCGCCGATTGCGAGTCTGCGCCCCGGCTTCGCCAGCGCCCACCACGACGCATCGTCGATCCGCTCGATCAGCGTGACCGAGACCTCCGACACATTGCCGTCGCGCTCGCGCACGCCATGCAGCTGCGCCGGGATCACTTTGGTATCGTTAAAGACGAGCACGTCGCCGTGGCGGAGGAGACTCGGCAGGTCGCCAACGTGACGATCTTCAAATGCCGTCCGCGGCTTTATTACGAGCAACCGCGCGGCGTCGCGCGGGGTCGCGGGGCGGAGGGCGATCCTTTCCTCCGGCAGGTCGAAATCGAAGTCCGCGACGCGCATGGAAACGGTTTATCACGCGAAACTGCCGAGCCGTACCAGACGCGGTCCTCGCGAGCCGACGAACGTGCCGGTTCCCGGGCTCCGCTTCCGAGACCGAAACGCCGTTACGCCGCGTCGGCGGCGACCCGCATCGTGACGATCGTGTCGGGCTGGCGCGGCGGTTCGCCTTTGTTGATCAGGTCGATATTCTCCATGCCCTCGATGACGCGGCCCCACACCGTGTACTGCTTGTTCAGAAAAGGCGCATCGGCGAAGCAGATGAAGAACTGGCTGTCGCCGGAATGCGGATCCTGCGCGCGTGCCATCGAGACCGTCCCGCGGACGTGCTTCTCCGGTGAGAACTCGGCCTTCAGCTTCTTGCCCGAGCCGCCTGTGCCGGTTCCCTGCGGGCAGCCGGTCTGCGCCATGAAGCCGTCGATGACGCGGTGGAACTTCAATCCATCGTAGAAGCCTTTGCGGGCGAGCGCCTTGATCTGCGCCACATGGCCGAGGGCAAGATCCGGCCGCATCTCGATGACGACGGGTCCCTTGCTCGTCTCCAGGAGGAGCGTGTTTTCAGGGTCTTTGATGTCGGTCATTTCGATCTCCTCGAGGTCTTACTGGGTGTCCGCCGCCACTTTCATGCTGATGATCTTGTCGGGGCCGTCGACTAGGCCGTTATCGGCCTCCGAGCCCTTTTTGATGGCGTCGACGAATTCCATGCCGCTCACCACCTGGCCAAGCACTGTATATTGGCCGTCGAGCGCTGGCGCCTCACCGTACATGATGAAGAACTGCGAGTTGGCGCTGTCCGGATCGGGCGTGCGCGCCATGCCGATAATGCCGCGCGAAAAATGCGTGTCGGTAAACTCGGCCTTGAGGTCGGGAAGATCTGAGCCGCCGCTGCCGGTGCCGGTCGGGTCGCCGGTCTGCGCCATGAAGCCGTCGATGACGCGGTGGAAGAGAACGCCGTCGTAGAAGCCCTGGCGCGCCAGCGTCTTCAGCCGCGCGACGTGGTTCGGAGCGAGATCGGGCCGGAGCGCAATCGTCACCGTCCCGTCCTTCAGCTCCAACAGGAGCGTATTTTCCGGGTCGGGCGTCTGCGCCAACGCCGGCGCCGAAAGAAACAGGAAACCGGCCGCGAATGCGGCCAAGAGCTTGCCAAGGAGCATGAGAGTCCTTCCGGTGAGTTCGAGGGTCTTGGCCCTCAGCGGTTAAGCCTCGCCTTGATGCGCGCGGCCACGGCGGACGGCACGAAGGGTTCTATGTCGCCGCCCATTTGCGCGATCTGGCGGACAAGCGTGGCGGTGATGTGGCGCGCCTCGGGGCTCGCCGGCAAAAACACCGTCTGCAGCCAGGGCGCCATGGTGCCGTTCATGCCGGCCATCTGCATCTCGTAATCGAGATCGGTGCCATCGCGGAGACCGCGGATCAGGATCGTCGCGCCGACCTCGCGCGCGAAGTCGACGACGAGATTGTCGAAGGTGCAGGCCTCCACTGCGACGCCCGCCGTCTCCCCCATCGGCGCCCCGACCGTCTCGATCAGCTCCAGGCGGTCGTCGACCGAAAGCATCGGCTCCTTCGCCGGATGCACCCCGATCGCCACGACCAGCCGGTCGCAGAGGCGAAAAGCGCCCTCCAGCATGTCGACATGGCCGTTGGTGAGCGGGTCGAAGCTGCCGGGATAAAGCGCGGTTCGGTCCATTTTTCCGGCTTACCCGCTTCGCCGATTCGGCGCAACGCGGGCAGCCAAGCCCCTATTCGGTGGTAGTTGGCGCTTCGTCAGCGCCATCTCCTGCTTCGCCATCACTATCCTCGGAAACCTCTGCCTCGCCCGGATCGGGGATGTGCTCGACGGAGACGACTTTCTCGTCCTCCGCCATGTCGAACAGGATGACGCCTTGCGTGGAGCGCCCGGCGATGCGGATCGGCTTGTCGCCCTCGACCGGCATGCGGATGGTCTTGCCGGCGTCGGTGACGAGCATGATGTCGTCGTCGGGGTTGACCGGGAAGGACGCGACCAGCTTGCCATTCCGCTCGTTCACGACCATGGCGACGATGCCTTTGCCGCCGCGCCGCGTGATGCGGTACACGAAGGATGACGTGCGCTTGCCGTAGCCGTTCTCCGACACGGTCAGGATGATCTGCTCGGCCGCGCCCATCTCCGCATAGCGCTCCTGCGACAGCTCACCGCCGATGCCCCGCCCCGCCTGATCGTCTTCCGGTTGCTCTTCGCTTTCCTTCTCCGCCTCCTTCTCGCCGCGAACCGCGCGGCTCATCTTGAAGTAGGTGGAGCGCTCTTCCGGCGTCACCTCGAAGTGTCGCAGGATCGACATCGAGATGATCGTGTCGCCTTCCTCCAGATTGATGCCGCGCACGCCGATCGAGCTTCGCCCGGCGAAGACGCGCACCTCCGGCACGGGGAAGCGGATGCACTGCCCCTGCGCGGTGGTCAGCACCACGTCGTCGTTTTCCGTACAAGTCTCGACCCCGAGAATGCCCTCTCCCTCGCCGAGTTTCATGGCGATGATGCCGGAGCGGCGGACGTCGACGAAGTCGGAAAGCTTGTTCCGCCGCACCGTGCCACCGGTCGTGGCGAACATCACGTCGAGCGCCTCCCAGCTCGCCTCGTCTTCCGGCAGCGGCATGATGGTGGTGATGCGCTCGCCCTCTTCGAGCGGCAGGAGATTGATCAGCGCCTTGCCCCGCGCCTGTGGCGCGGCGAGTGGCAGCCGCCAGACCTTCAGCTTGTAGACGATGCCGCGCGACGAGAAGAACAGCACCGGCGTGTGGGTGTTTGCCACGAAGAGCTTTGTGACGAAATCTTCCTCGCGCGTCGTCATGCCGGAGCGGCCCTTGCCGCCGCGCTTCTGCGCGCGGTACTCGGACAGCGCCACGCGCTTGATGTAGCCGGCGTGGCTGACGGTGACGACCATGTCCTCGCGCTGGATGAGATCCTCGTCCTCCAGATCCGCCCCGCCCTCGACGATCTCGCTCCGTCGCGGCGTCGCGAACTCGTCGCGGATCGCCTTCAGCTCGTCCTTCACGATCGCCTGGATGCGGGGACGCGAAGCGAGGATATCGAGATAGTCGCGGATCTCCGCGGCAAGTTTTTCGAGCTCTCCCGCGATCTCGTCGCGGCCGAGCGCCGTAAGCCGCGCGAGGCGAAGCTCGAGGATGGCACGCGCCTGCTCGTCCGAAAGCCGGTAGGTGCCGTCCGTCGCCATCGTGTGGCGGGGATCGGCGATGAGCTGGATCAGCGACTCGATGTCCTTGGCCGGCCAGTGCCGCTCCATCAGCCGTTCGCGGGCGACCTGCGGATCGGGAGCCGAGCGGATGAGCGCGATGACCTCGTCGATGTTGGTGACGGCAGTCGCGAGGCCCACCAGCACATGCGCGCGGTCGCGCGCCTTGCCGAGCAGGAACTTGGTGCGCCGCCCGACCACTTCCTCGCGAAACGCGATGAAGCTCGTGAGGATATCCTTGAGCCCGAGCAGCTCCGGGCGGCCGCCGTTCAGCGCCACCATGTTCACGCCAAAACTCGTCTGCAGCGGCGTGAACCGGTAGAGCTGGTTCAACACCACGTCGCCGACAGCGTCGCGCTTCAATTCGATGACGACGCGGATGCCGTCGCGGTCGGATTCGTCGCGGATATCGGCGATGCCCTCGATGCGCTTGTCGCGCACCAGCTCGGCGAGCTTTTCCTGCATCGCCGCCTTGTTCACCTGGAAGGGAACCTCGGTGATGATGATCGCCTCGCGCTCCTTGCGGACGGTCTCGAAGTGCACGCGGCCACGCATGATCACCGAGCCGCGCCCGGTCTCGAAGGCGGAGCGAATCCCCGACCGCCCGAGGATGATCCCGCCGGTCGGAAAATCCGGGCCCGCCATGAAATTCATCAGCGCAGTTGCGTCGAGCCTCGGATCGTCGATCAGCGCAATCGTCGCGTCGATGACCTCGCCGAGATTGTGCGGCGGGATGTTGGTCGCCATGCCGACAGCGATGCCGCCGGCGCCGTTCACCAGGAGATTGGGGAATTTTGCCGGAAGGACCACCGGCTCCCTGGTGGAATCGTCGTAGTTGGCGCGGAAGTTGACAGTGTTCTTGTCGAGGTCGTCGAGGAGTGAATGCGCCACCTTCTGCAGGCGCACCTCGGTGTAACGCATGGCCGCCGGCGGATCGTTGTCGATCGAGCCAAAATTCCCCTGCCCGTCGATGAGCGGCAGGCGCATGGAAAAATTCTGCACCATGCGGACGAGCGCGTCGTAGACGGACTGGTCGCCGTGCGGGTGATACTTGCCGATCACGTCGCCGACGATGCGGGCCGACTTGCGGTAGGGCTTGTTCCAATCGAAGCCGCTCTCGTGCATCGAGAAGAGGATGCGCCGGTGCACGGGCTTCAAGCCGTCGCGCACGTCTGGGAGCGCGCGGCTCACGATGACGCTCATCGCGTAGTCGACGTAGGAGCGCCGCATCTCGTCGGTGATCGAGATCGGCTTGATGTCGCCGTCGCGGTCGCTGGGCGGCGTTTTGCTTTCGTCTGCCAAGGGAGAATCGAGTCCGTTGAGGGTGGTGGTTTTCTAGCTCATTTCGGCCCGGATTGCCAATCGGAGCGCCAAGGAAAAACCTAATTAGAACAATTCGCTATGGTCAGTCCGTGAATTAATTTTGTGCGCTCTCGCGAGGGCCGGAGAAAAGCCAAGAATCCGGCGTCAGCCGAGCCTCGATCCGCCGCCTTCCGGCCGCCGATTTCGGCAACAGGAAACAGCCGTCGCGCTCGCCCGTCACCGGGTCTTCTCCCATATAGGCAAGGACCGGCTGGTCCGGTAGGTAGCGGGAAAAACGCTCCGCGATATTGGCGCCGTAGACGCGAAAATGCCCGTGTTTTTCCGGCTTCGCAAAACCCCAGTCGCGCGTTTTCTCCTCGCGGAAGGGGTCGGGCACGACGAGATAGAGAACGCCGTCGGCGGCGGTGATGCGGAGAAGCTCGTTAAGCGCTTTTCGGTCGTCGGCGACATGCTCAAGGACGTGCGAGCAGGCGACAAGGCCATAGGCCCCGTCTGGCCGGTCGATCGCCTGGATGTCGAGATTTTCGCCCTCGCCGAAGACTGCGAGCTCGAACGACTTGAACCAGCCAGGGTCGAGTGTCGGATCGGGGCTGAACTGGATCGCGCGCTCGTTCGAAAACTCCTCGACACCCAGCCGCTCGAACATTTTTCGGAACATGCGGTGCCGCTCGAGCGACCGGCAGCCGGCGCAACGCGGCAATTCTCCGTTCGGCGCCATCCGCCCCTTCGGCCCCGGAACGAAGGATGTCGACCCGCAGATCGGGCAGCGGCCGGTCACACGCCCGATTCCAGGTTGGCCCATTCCGGGCTTGCGGAAACCGTCGCAGCGGCCTCTTCTTCGCCGCTACGCTTGTTCCATAAAGAGAACCGCGGCCGTCCAGTCATGCTCGAGCAGGCCTTCTCCGCCTTCGTGACGCTCTTCGTCACCATCGACCCGCCGGGGCTGGCGCCGATTTTCCTGGCGCTGACGGCCGGCATGAGCCGTAACGAACGGGCGCAGGTCGCGCTCCGCGCTACGCTGACCGCGTTCGCCACCCTCGTGCTCTTTGCCGTGGCAGGCCTCGGCATCCTGGCCGTCTTCGGCATCACCATCCCCGCCTTCCGCATCGCCGGTGGCGTACTCCTTTTCTACATCGCCTTCGAGATGATCTTCGAGATGCGCCAGGATCGGAAAGAAAAAAGCGCCGAGATCGCGCGCGCCGATCACATCCGCAACATCGCGATCTTTCCGCTCGCCATTCCGCTGATTGCGGGCCCGGGCGCCATCTCCGCCACCATCCTCCTCTCCGGCACCTATTCGGATGCGCTCGGCCGGCTGACCCTCATCTTCATCGTCGCGGCGAACCTCGCCATCGCCTGGGGGGTGTTTTTCACAGCGGATCGCTTCGAGCGCTTGCTCGGCGCAACAGGACGCATCGTGCTGACGCGGCTCCTCGGCCTCATCCTGGCCGCGCTCGCGGTCCAGTTCATCGCCGACGGCGTGCTGGCCTTCGCCCGCGGATAAAAACTCCCGCCGAGCTCTTTAGGCAGGTCAACTCCGCGATTTCGCCCGGCGCTTGTCGAGGTGGTAGGTGAGCGCCAGCGCGATGCAATGGCGGAGTTCCTCCGTCGGCAATGGATCGTCCGCCGCGAGCATAATGCTTCTGTTGCCCTCGAATCGGAGCTTGTCGCGATAGAGCTCTCTGAACCTCTCGACCAGCCCGGTCTGGCAGTGGAAATAGACGGCGCAATGCGCGTCACTGTCCCTGACGCTGTCGATTCGGATCGTGCTCCCACTCTTTGTCGCTGTCGTCAGATAGCTCGGCTGCCCCCATTTCACGGTCTCTTCCAGCTTTCCGACACCTTTCGTCTTCGCGGCGGTATCGAATATTAACCTGCGGAGCGTGAGGAGCTTCGCCCGCGTCGCGCGCGGATAGGCGTCGAAGATCGCAGCGACCCGTGCGTCCTCAAAAGCGTCGGCCGTCATGACCGAACATTAGAACGGGATCTCGTCGTCCATTTCCTCGCGCATCTTCGTGCCGCCCTGCCCGCTCCGCTCCATCGGGCCGGCATTGCCGAACTCGGCGCCGCGGCCATTCCGATCGGCGGTGTCCGCGCCCGCCCCCGCGCCCCCGCCGCGGCTGTCGAGCATCTGCAGCTCGCCACGAAAACGCTGCAGCACCACCTCGGTCGTAGAGCGCTTCTGGCCCGATTGATCCTCCCATTGGCGCGTCTGCAGCTGGCCCTCGATATAGACCTTGGCCCCCTTCTTCAGGTACTGCTCGGCCACCTTTGCGAGGTTTTCGTTGAAGATGACGACGGAGTGCCATTCCGTCCGCTCTTTCCGCTCGCCCGAAGCTTTGTCGCGCCAGTTCTCCGACGTGGCAATCCTGAGATTGACGACCGGATCGCCCGAGGAGAGCCGCCTGACTTCCGGATCCTGGCCGAGATTGCCGACCAGGATCACCTTGTTGACGCCTGCCATGATCGCCTCCGCTATTTGCGGGCCACCCTGCCCTAAACGCCCCCGCGCCACAGCCCGCTGGCCGGGTCTGTCCACAGTCCCCTCGGCTCAACGCACAGGCTGATGCAGGTTTGTTCTTGCTATGTTCTATAGCCCCTGCCAGGATAGGAATCAAGGGCAACAAACATCGGACACGGAACGGCGGTAGCACCGCTTCAGTAGCTTCGGAAGGAGTCGCGATGGAACAACGGCTGAGCCTGGTGACGCTCGGCGTTGCCGATCTCGAACGGTCGCTTCGTTTCTATGAGGCGCTCGGTTGGAAGCGCGGCAACGACAATCCCACCGTCGTGTTCTTCCAGCTGAACGGAATGATCCTCGCGCTCTGGTCGCGCTCGGCGCTCGCCGAGGACGCGGGGCTCGCGCCGAACGAGCGCGGCTTCGGCGGCATCACGCTTGCTTACAATGCACGGTCGAAGAAGGACGTCGATGCCGTGCTCGCTGAGGCCGAACGCGCCGGCGCGCGCATCCTGAAGCCCGCCAAGGAGACATTCTGGGGCGGCTATTCGGGCTACTTTGCCGACCCCGACGGCCGCCCCTGGGAGGTCGCTTGGAACCCGGGCTGGACGATCACCAAGAAAGGCGACGTCAAGCTCAGTCGGACATGAGAACACATGTCGTTGCAGTATCGGTCACCGAGGACGCGCTAAGCGTCGACCTTTCCGATGGTCGCACAATCGCGGTTCCGCTCGCCTGGTATCCTCGCCTTGTCCATGCGAGCGCGGAAGAGCGGGGGAACTGGCGGCTGATCGCCGGCGGCGACGGGATTCACTGGTCGGATCTGGATGAGGATATCTCGGTCGAAGGCCTTCTTGCCGGAAGGGTGAAGCCTAGGCGTCTCTTCAGAAATGGCTGGCTCGCCGGTCCCGCTGATCGCTGCTTCGGGCGCGAGCGAATGCACTCCTGAACATGACGGGGATGAATCCCGGGCGAGGCCATTGCCGCCTTCCTGTCTCCGCGCACCTATACTAGGTGTATCCACGCGGCGCGAATTCGCGAGCGGCGGAATTCACCTCGGGGAAGACATGGCGGGTCCAAAGAAGAACGGTCACGCGCCGCACACAAACGGCGCGGCGGCGATCGAGGTGCCGGACCTGCATCCCGCGACCTACAATCCGCGCGGCAAGGCAAACGGCAACGGCGCGACAATCGGCAAGGGCAACGGCGCTGCCGTGCCGGGTTCAGGCCCGAAGCAGAGCGTCCAGTACAATTGCGCCAAGTGCCCCGGCTATTGCTGCTCCTATCCGGTGATCAGCCTCACCAAATACGACCTCGAGCGGCTCGCGAGGCATTTTGGGCTCGAGCCGGAGGCCGCGGCGAAGCGCTTCACCAAGGCCGCGCACGGCCACAAGCGCATCATGCGCCGCAAGAAGGACGAGCATTTTGGCATGATCTGTCAGTTCTTCGACACGGAGAAGCGCAGCTGCACCATCTACGCGGCGCGGCCCGCCGTCTGCCGCGCGTTCCCGGGCGCCGGTCGCTGCGGCTACTACGATTTTCTCTCCTTCGAACGCCGCACCCAGAACGACCCGGAATTCGTCGCGCTGACGGATCATGCATAAACATCGCTTCACCCTCCGCGTTCCCAAGGATTTGCTGAGCCGAGCGCGAAGCAAGGCCATCGCCGAGGGCAGCGCGCCTGTTGCCTCGCTGTAGCGCTGCCACCGGCGGTCCCATGCCGGGGATCGACGTCAGTGATTCCGCCGCGCTTCAGGAGATGGACGACCTCGAATACATCGATGAAGCACTTCAAATAGCACCCCTTGCGCGCCGAGTTTCAGCCCGCCCGGAGCGGCCGCTGGGCCAGGCAAATCCAGTCCCATGGACCCTTGGAGTTGCCTGATGGCGGTCTATCGAGTCCTTCGCCTGACCAAGGCGAGAACACGCGCCCAATGCGTTTGACATCGAGACCGTGCTGGGAGACCACAGACACCAGCTCATCGCGCCGATAGTGCTTCTGCCAGCTGCCGTCCCTGTCTACCAGCCCGTCTGCGGTCGCAGCGGATTTCGCGCTTCGCGCCCGGCGGCTGTGTGCTTGCATCATCTCGTCCGACTCGAGCGCCGGCACCACGAGCAAGGCGAAGCCCAACGGTTTCGTGACCGCCCCAACGCTTGACCATTGCGCGTTTCGTGTAGCGGTGCTTGCCGACGTAATGACGTTCAAACACACCGTCAGATCGGCGCGGGGACCAATGCGCTTTGACGCGCGCGCGACATCCATTGCGAACCACTTGATCCCTTCGATCGCTGCACACCGCTCTTGAGCCCTGGCAATGGTTCGCGGCGCGTACTCCACTGCGAAGATTTCCCCGAAACGGTGGGCAAATCTTTTGATGAAGCTACCGATTCCGCATCCAAGGTCGACGAGGACGGATGTCTTTGGCGATGGGTGCGTTGCGCCTACGAAGCGTCGCAGCTGATCGTTCGTTTCATTGGAGGCGACATCGCAAACGAGGTCTTCGAAATTTTCGGCGAGTTCATTCCAGGCTGTCCGGTTCACCGCAAATCGCTCCAGTTTTCCGAGAGAATCATTTGGCTGAGCTGCACGATAAAGGAGAAAACCTGCGGTAGCGTAAACGGACACCACTCCAAAAACGTTCGAGCCGGCTCTCACGCGCGTCGGCAAGTCGGATTCACCGAATCGCGAAATATTGAGCGTATTGCTTACGGAAGGGTTGACGCCTGCAGAGCTAGCGTCGGTTCAGATTCTGCCATGCGCGATCCCTCCCACGAGCCTGACCTTCGCATTCTGTCGAACCTCGAGTGGTTCGAGAAGCGAGCGCTGGTGCTCGTCGCCGCGGTTGCGGGAGGCACCCTTGCATTATGGCTGCTGCCGCCGGTCGCCGCATTCGCGCCTGCAGGTTGGTCCTGGATGACAGCCACTACGGCTGTCGGGATTCTCCTTGCGACCGGCAGCCTGACATTATCGGCCCCTCGCCGCTCCGCGTTTGCGCTCCGGGCGAGCACAATCATGGCCCTCGCTCTGATGGCATTGGGGATCATCGTGCTCCTGGCCCACAGTGGCATCGTTCCCTTTGAGATCGACAATTGGCCGCGACGTCCAGCGCCGCACACCGCTCTCTGCTTTGTCCTCCTCGGGACATGCTTGGCTCTGGCGCGGCAGGCCAACAACAGATTGTCGATACCGGCAGATATCAGCGCAATTGCCCTGGCCTTCTTCGTGTTGTTCTTGTTTGGCGGCTATGCCTTTCAGGTCATGGAGTTCGTCGGCGTCGACGCCGCGAATGTGACTTCCCCGCAAGCACTGTTCTGCTTCTTCCTTCTTGCGTTTGTCATCGCCGCCCGGCGGGCGACGGAAGGAGTGCTGCTTGCCTTCCTGGTGAACACGGGCATAGGCAGTCAGATTGCCCGCATGGTGCTGCCGGGTATCGTTGCGGCGCCGTTTCTTCTGTTCACGCTGATCGAATATCTGAACCAGTCCGGCATATTGCCGACGCTGCAAACGCGCGCCATCGCAGCCCCCCTCGTCGCGCTGGTAGCGCTCGCGATTGTCGTGTGGATGGGTCAGCGGACCAACGAGCTCGAGCGGCAGCTTCGTCTGCAGTCCCTGACCGACCAGCTTACGAGCGTGCTCAATCGGCGCGGATTCGATGCCGTGGCCGAATATTTCATGCGCAACGCTCAACGTACGCAAACCGGGCTGATCGCGTTCTATTTCGATCTCGACGGGCTGAAGCAGGCGAACGACGACAGCGGCCACGACGTCGGATCTCTGATGATAAAAAGATTTGCGGAGCTTTTGGTCGCATCCTTCAGGGACAGCGATGTCGTGGCCCGCATCGGCGGAGACGAGTTTGTTGTGCTGACAGCGGGCGCGTCCGATTCCGGGCCGGACGTGCTCGCGCGTCTGGAAGGGAATGTGGCCAATTCCAATGCCAGCGGATCCCTTCCGCAAAGGATCGTCTACAGCGCCGGCTACGCGGAACTGCCACCGGGCGGCGCCGGCAAGATCGAAGCCCTCATCGCAAAAGCCGACGCGATGATGTACGAGCACAAATCTGGCAAGAAGGCCGCCTAGGCCGCTCGGTCATTGCCGGTCCCTCAAGGGCCGGCCCCCGTATCCGAGATCGACGACTACGGCAGCGTTGTCGTCGAGCTGCTCGAACCGCTTGGCGTCGATGATCACGCTCGTCGCTAGGAGCTTTTCGCAGATCGGCGACGAAATTTAGGTTGTAGCATTCGACTGCATCAACTAATAATGAACAACTAGAAATAGCTTTTTCCGAAGTGCCCACGCCGAGCGAAATATTAAACCGGCGTCCACGTAGGTCGGAATTCACCTGTTAAGGAGAATCCTGATGGCAGCAAAGAAAGCCAAATCGCCCAGTCAGCCCGGACAGAAGACTAAAGCAGGTTTTCTCTCGGCTGAATTATCAGCGTCAGACATTCCGGATTATGTAGTCGTTGAGCTGCGCTATGAAGCCCCTGTCGCTTTTAGCGCCGCAAGGTTTGCCGCTCCGGCTGCTTCCGCGCCGCTGGCAGAGTCGCTCAACAACACCCTTGCCAAGTTTGACATCGCAACGATGCGCTCGCAATTCGGCCTTCCCGCGTCGACGGTCAAGGCTCGCATAGAGGTGGCGGCCACGCTGCCCCCCGAGCCGGACCCCAAGAAATTTGCCAAAAGGGGAATGGACACAGAGTTCATTGAGAGCGGCTTCGTGCAGGTCGTGCCCAAGTCGAGCGCAGATGCCAGGAAGATTGCCAGCGCTCTCAACAAGCAGGACTCCGTCTGGAAAGCCTATGTCGCCCCGCGCCCGCTGCCCGCGATGCCTGCCGGGTCGGCTGCCGGAAGTCGTAACTTCGAACCTTCGCAGGGCTATCTCTATGATGCTCCGAACGGCATCGGAGCCGAGGAAGTGTGGAGTCTCGCCGGAGCCAAAGGCAAAGGCATTACGATCTGCGACATTGAAGGCAACTGGAATCGCACGCACGAAGATTTGCCGACAGGTATCCCGCTGCTCGGCGGCACGGTGATTAGCGATCTCGGATGGAGGAACCATGGAACGGCGGTGCTGGGCGAGATGGTTTCGATCCCCGATAGCAGGGGCTGCGTAGGCATCAGCAATCAAGCCAAAGCCGCCGTCCAGTCAGCTATCATCGGCGGCGTCTTCAACACTGCCGGAGCGATTAGCAATGCCGCGAGTCATTTGAAGGCCGGTGATGTCATTCTCATCGAGTTGCAGGCCACCGGGCCGAACGGAAAGTACGTCGCCATGCAATTCTGGCCCGACATCTTTACTGCCATCAAAGCGGCCGTTGATAAGGGCATCACAGTTGTTGAAGCGGCTGGTAACGGAAATGAGAACTTCGATCTGGCAGTTTTCAGCGGGACGGGCCTGCAGAAAGACAGCGGCGCAATAATTGTCGGCGCGGGAGTGCCGCCCACCAATCACGTCGATTTTGACGGTTTCGGCGGCGGGCTTCCTTCCTATGCGTCGCTCGGCGTTCCGCGCTCGCGCATCTTCTTTTCCAACTACGGCAAGATCGTCAACGTTCAGGCATGGGGCTGGCACGTGACCACGCTCGGCTACGGTGACGCGCAGGGTGGGGCTTCGGAGAACACCTGGTACACCCTCCGCTTTTCTGGCACGTCGAGCGCCTCGCCCATCGTGACCGGCGCGGTCGCCTGTCTGCAGGGACGAGCCAAAGCCAAAAACGGCGCTCCTTTGACCCCGCAAAAAGCGAGAGATATATTGATGTCGACAGGCACACCGCAGCAAGCAGGTCCCGGCGTGCCGCTAACCCAGAAAATTGGCCCCCAGCCGAACTTGGTTGAAGCGATGAAGAAAGTGTAAGAGTAATTTGCAATGATGCCGGCAGTGCCTGTTCCCCAGAACGCTGGAATTCGAATTCCGGTGGAAGTGAAACTCAAGCCCCGGTACAGGTATGATCCGGGCAGGCGCATTTTCGAATCGGAGTCCGGCGAACGATTCAAACCTTCTGGCGATCTTCCGAAAAACACCCGCATCGTCTACAAAGTGCCTGCTCTGGCCGCGGTAGACCCGGCCAAATTATCTAAGTCTGAGAAAGACCTCCGGCGGCATATGCAGGTGATTTTGCCTAAAGGGGAATCGCCTGCCGATTATGTCGAGCTCATTCGCGCATGGCCGAGCGTTGAAGAAGTTTGGGTTGCTCCCGAAATCAGTCTGCCGAATGCGCTCTGACGAAGAGCAGAGGACACCGAGCAGGCTATTCATCTTCTCTGCACTCCTACGGTCCCCGCCCAAGCGATGAGGGGCGCGAACGGACGGACGTGGGTCGTCGGACCTGAGGATACGTTTCGCCTACGCGCGCCAGTTCCTCGAGATGATGCAGGCGCCGGACGTCGACCAGATCGACGGTCTGTCGCCGGCGATCTCGATCGAGCAGAAGACCACGCCGCGGAACCCGCGCTCCACCGTCGGCACCACCGTTTGGACACCTGCCGCGCCGTAGTTCCCCCAGCGAGCCGCTGGGATTTCACGACCACCCAAGAGGTGCAGCATGCCTCTGCCGGCCCACATTGCGGAGACCTTCCACCGCCAGGCCGACGGGAGCGTGACCCTCGGGTCGCCGTTCATGGCGCTCGTCTGCCGCTTGCTGGCGGACCGCCTGGAAGCCAACAGCCTTTTCGCCAGACGCATCGGCGGTTGGAAAGGCAACCCGAAGGATGACGGGCTGGCCCTCCGCGCCGCCGGCGGACTGCACGCACTCGCCCGCTCCGGGCGCTGCCCTGCCCTCTCCGCCGCCTACCCGCCACATACGGCCGACCCGGACACAGTTTGGGCGGGCGTCATTGCAGCGATTGAGCGGGAAGACGTCTTCCTCAGCGCCTATCTCGACGGCCCGCCGCAGACCAATGAGGTCGCACGGTCTAACGCGATTCTCGGTGGGTGCCTGTTTGTTGCTGAGACAACCGGATTGCCGCTGGAGCTGTTCGAGATCGGCTCCAGTGCGGGCCTCAATCTCGCCTTCGATCGCTATCGCTACGATCTCGGCGTTGGCCGGTGGGGCTCGCCCGACGCGCCGGTTCAGATCGCCTCGCGCTGGGAAGGCGATGCGCCATCATTGACGACTCCGCTGACGATCGGCGCGCGCGCGGGGTGCGATGTGAAACCGCTCGACCCTCGGTCACCGTCGGATCGTGACAGGCTCCTGTCGTATGTCTGGCCCGACCAGTTTGAGCGGCTGGCGCGAATTGAAGCGGCGCTCGCGTTCGCCGCACAATCGGAGCTTCGCGTCGAACGCGCCGATGCTGCCGAGTGGCTCGAAAAACGGCTGGCCGTCGATGGCGCGACGGGACGGACGCGCGTCGTCTTCCACTCAGCCGTCTGGGATTACCTGAATGCCGGCACCAAAGAGCGGCTGAAGACAACGATCCGAAACGCCGGGGCCGGCGCTACGGCTGGTGCGCCGATCGCATGGCTGAGCATTGAACCTGACGACATCGACGGCTCTGCCGCCATACGGGCGACTATCTGGCCCCCTGGAACGACGCACAATCTCGGCCGAGCGGACCACCACGGCCGCTGGACCAGGTGGCAGGCGGGCTAGTTTCGGGGCGGGCTTGAAAAGCGCGATCGGCGGCGAGCCGACGCTTCTCGCCAACACCTCACCGCCACCCCATTCCTGGCGCGACGTATTTGAGGATCGCCTCGATGACGTGCGCATTGTAGTCGACGCCGAGCTGGTTCGGCACGGTGAGGAGCAGCGTGTCGGCTTCGGCGATCGCTTCATCCTGCTTGAGCTCTTCGATCAGCACGTCCGGCTCCGCGGCATAGCTACGGCCGAAGATCGCCCGCGTGTTCGCTTCGATGAAGCCGATCTGGTCCTGGCTTTCGCCGTTCCGCCCGAAATACATGCGGTCGCGGTCGTCGACGAGCGCGAAGATCGAGCGGCTGACGGAGACGCGCGGCTCGCGCGCGTGCCCGGCCGCCTTCCAGGCCTCGCGGTAGGCGCGGATCTGCTTCGCCTGCTGGATGTGAAAAGGCTCGCCGGTCTCGTCGAACTTCAGCGTCGAGCTCTGCAGGTTCATGCCGAGCTTCGCCGCCCATTCCGCCGTGGCGCTGGTCGCAGCGCCCCACCAGATTCTTTCGCGCAGACCCGGTGAATGTGGTTCGACGCGGAGCAGCCCCGGCGGGTTCGGGAACATCGGCCGCGGGTTCGGCTCGGCAAAACCCTGGCCGCGCAGCACCTCGAGGAAAACCTCGGCGTGCTGCCGCGCCATGTCGGCGTCGGTCTTCCCCTCCGGCGGCGCGTAGCCAAAATAGCGAAAACCGTCGATCACCTGCTCGGGCGAGCCGCGGCTGATGCCGAGCTGCAGGCGCCCGCCGGCGATGAGATCGGCCGCACCGGAATCCTCCGCCATGTAGAGCGGGTTCTCGTAGCGCATGTCGATGACCGCGGTGCCGATCTCGATCCGCTTGGTCCTCGCGCCGCACGCCGCGAGCAGCGGGAACGGCGAGCCGAGCTGCCGCGCGAAATGATGCACCCGGAAATACGCCCCATCCGCCCCGACCTCCTCCGCCGCCACGGCGAGCTCGATCGATTGCAGCAGCGCGTCAGACGCCGACCGCACCTGCGACTGCGGTGACGGGGTCCAGTGACCGAAGGAGAGAAAGCCGATGCGTTTCATGGAAACCGACATAGGAGTAGAAAGACTTCGTGTATCTCTTGCCGAAGACCGGCGGCGCCCGGGGAACCACCATTCGGTTGCTTCTGACCCATAGCCGCCATTCGACCGGGGCGGGCCACGGAGCGATTGGGTTATTTGCTCGTAGTCACACGCAACCTTAGCGAAGCGATGATCCTGTCCAGACGACGCAACAGGTCGTCGTAGGTAACGATGTCCATCATGTTCGCGTACTTCCGCTTGATTACTTCCAGGTCGAACGACTGGTTGTCGGTGAGCGCCGCCCTGCCGTCCGATCGACGGTCGCGGCCGAGAAGAAGCATAGCCTTGGGGTTCGTCACCCGAATCTGCAACCCGGCTGGGAGCTCGGAGCGGTAGCGCTTTGACAGTTCGCGCTCACCATCGACGCCCCACTTGGACAAGTGGAATAAGTACTTCTCGGCCTGCATAATCGTCCCCGACAGTTCCTTCGTTGGAACGCTGTTGCCACGATAGAGCGCCCTGCTGAGCAGCACGTCGTCGAAGGGCTTCTTGATCTCGATGACGTCGATATTGCCGTTCGCGTCGACGACGCAGATGTCGATGTACCGGTGCTTTTTCCTGCCGGGCGTCGAGTAGAAATCCGCGATCCGGACATTCTCCAGCACCGCCACGTATTTCGGGAACAGTAGCAGGATCACGCTGATGACCATCTTCTGCCATTCCTTTTCGGAGTAGCTCAGGGCCTTTGCGAGCCAAGCGGACAGCGTGTCCCGAAGAAAGACGAATTTGTCGATCTCTGCCCGAAGCAGCTCGTCTTTCCGGACGGCCCGGTTGGCTGCGCCGGCGTTTCGGCGGTCCAGGTAGCTTTCGTACTGCTCCCTCGCGCTTTTCACACCCTCGAAAAACTCGCCCAGGAGGGTCTCTACCCTCGCGGCGGCGTAGCGATCGAGCTCCATAGTGTTCGGGAACCTCTCAAGCAGCTCCCGGAAGGCGTCTAAGGGAATATTGCCCCTCCTGTCGCCACCAACGACGATCTCACCGCGGTCCTGCTTCAGCTTCGCGATGCGCCGAAAAATGCCGACATTGCGTTCGGCGGCGAAGATCTTCCTGTCGAGCGTGATCCCCTGCGCGACGATCAGCACGTCGTTCTCGATGCCCAGGATGCGGCCGGGAATGTGATGGTATCCGCCCTTCGTCGTGGCGAACCGAAAACGATAGCGTGTCCGCTCGTCGTCATCGTTCTCGGCATCCGCCTTGTCCTTGATGAGGTCGGAACGTTGGAAGAAGAACACGCGGCTGAGCTTCACCTTGCCCTTCGCGTCCAGCTCTCGCGTGACCCAGGCATCGCCGCCGAAATCGGGTTCGTATTCGAGCGTCACGCCTTTGTTGTCGACGTCAAACCAGATCACGACACGACATCCCTTATTTCGATAGAGGTGTCATGCCAGGAAAAGTGCTGTTGGCCTCGATAGTGAATTTTCGCCGCCCTTTGATATGCGGGCGCACCATAGTGGCACGCGTTCCTCAGAATGAGTTACTCCGTACGAAATTGGCCGAGAATCCCCCAAAAGCGATCAAAGTCCCGCGCCGATGACTTTGGACATACCTTCGCTTCCGCTTTCAAGTAAGTTGCGCAGTGAGCGGTTTGTAATCTGTGGTTCATCCAGCCGTAAATCCATTGCCGGCCCTAACATTGAACCATATGCATGATCTTCGCCCGAAAAGCTGCAGCTGACGACGCCTCGGATCACTGCGCCTCTTGCTCCGAAAATCGGTGCGCCACTCATCTTACCGGGAATGCGAGCATCAAAATCAAAACAGGGACCCGGCGTGGAAACTTCCCTCTCGATATGGTTCTGCGGGAAAGCTCTGATGATTTTGCCGACCGAAGCATGTAGGTTCAGCCGGAAATTGCTATCCGCTATGCCGCCGTTTACTGGATCTAGTTGTGTGTCGGGCATCTCCGCATAGCCAAGGGCATAGGCGTCCTCGCCAGGAACGAATGAGTTCAGCGACATGTTGAGGGGTTGGTGTGCTCTGCCGTTTGGCATTTCAGGAATCTTACAAACAGCCACGTCTGTCAGGTATTCCCAGCGGGCATCTTCATGGAGCAAAGGGCTTTGCTTCCATTCACCCCAGCTCCACATCTTTTCGAAGGGAAAAAACCGATACGCTTTACGAAATGTCATGCCAATTCCAGGACCCCAAAACGGGATCAGGACACCAAAATTTAGATTGTCGTGATGCGTCACCTGTGTCCCTTGGCGCACCGCACCGTAGCCTCCTTCCAGCGGGTCCATCATAACATGTGCGGCAGTCAGCAAGTAACCGGTGCAACTGATTATCGAAGCAGTGCCAATGCACCTTATGGCGTCTTCGCCTTCGATCCAGGCGACAACAGGAACGATGCTTTGCTGCATCAGAAAATCGGCCGTCCCAAACAACGACATCACGTCTTCCAAACTGCCGTTGGGTGAGTTGGTCATTAGCTGGACATCGCCGCGTAACACGAAAAATCTTTTGTCTGTCTCACTCTCCGAAGTGAGGTCCACCCCTTTCATGTCACTAATCGCCCACTGACCATCGGCCTGGCGGCCCCAGAGGGTTTTCAAGATCGAGATCGGGAAATCAATCGCCAACTCCGAAATCTCCGGAGGTTCGAGGCACAGTACAAGCGAGTCATGTTCGCATTTTGTTCTTTACAAGACAAGGCCTCTCCGCCAGCATCCTCTGACCCGGATTCGCGCCCGCGCCGAGTTCCTGTCAGCAGCGTGGCGGCAGATCGGGGACAATCGGGAGCCGACGCTTGTCTAAGCGCGCGAAGAGCCTAAGTTTGGGAGGCGGCGGGCGGCGTCGCACCTCCCCTTCGGATCGGAAGAGAATGGCTAAAGCGAAGCCCACCACATTGCGCGATGCTTCCGCGGGCAAGTTCATCTCCGTCCGCGGCGCTCGTGAGCACAATCTCAAGAATATAGACATCGACCTGCCGCGCGACAGCCTGATCGTCATGACCGGGCTGTCGGGCTCGGGAAAATCCTCGCTCGCCTTCGACACGATCTACGCCGAGGGCCAGCGCCGCTACGTCGAGTCGCTCTCGGCCTACGCCCGCC
>CAYTTC010000043.1:0-27984 GCA_964440525.1 uncultured Propylenella sp.
AAATCCCTCGGCGTGATCGCGGGCGGTATGCGCCTTCGGTGCGAAGCCTGCCCCCCCCCCGACAACGCAAGGAGACTCAAATATGCAAAAAGCACTAGGCGTCGCTGTTGCTTCGATCCTGCTCGCCACGACCGCGATCGGCACAAGCGCATCGGCTGGGCCGCGACTCTTCGACCGGCAGAACAATTTCATCGAGAACTATTGCGGCAACAACTGGGACGATGATTGCCGCGACTGGGACCACAACCGCGATCGCTGGGACGAGTCCCGCTATGATCGCTGGTATCGCGACCACCACCGCCATCAGAATTTCGGCGCCGAGAATACCGCCGCGGCGATCTTCGGGTTCGCCGCCGCCGCTGTCGGCAGCGCACTCGCGACCGGGGCGTCGACTACCCATGGGGTAGCCTGCGAGGCCCGTTATCGGTCCTACGATTGGCAGTCCGACACCTATATGGGCTTTGACGGCCAGCGCCACTATTGCAGGCTGTAGGCGTCGCGTAAGCGGGCACTAAGCCCCGTAGAGAAGAGCCGGCCCTTTTTCGGGGTCGGCTCTTTTCGTTTCTGGGTGCAGGTGCAGGCGCAGCCCGGATTTCGCTCCGCTCCATCCGGGCTACAGAAAGCTCATCGGGTCGACGTCGATCGCGACCTTGACGCTGCCGCGCTCCCTCGGCGCCTTGGCGAGCCAGGTGCGCAGCCAGTCGTGCAGGCGCGCGGCAGTCTGCGACTGCGCCAATAGGCGGAACCGGTGGCGGCCGCGGAGCACCGCGAAGGGTGCTTCGGCGGGGCCGAGGAGCCGCACCCCCTCCTCCATCGGCGCAGCCATCGCCATGGCGCGCGCGTGCGCTTCGGCAGTGTGCCGGTCGCCGGCGCTGACGATGATGGAAGCGAGCCGCCCGAAGGGCGGCAGGCCGCCGCGGCGGCGGGTCTCGATCTCGCTTGCGTAGAACGCCTCGCGGTCGCCCGAGACGAGCGCCTGCACCACCGGATGGTCGGGCGAATAGGTCTGGATCAGGCCGCGGCTTTTCTGCCCCACCCTCCCCGCGCGGCCTGTCACCTGCGTCAGAAGCTGCCAGGTGCGCTCCGCCGCGCGCGGGTCGCCATGCGACAACCCGAGGTCGGCGTCGACAACGCCGACCAGCGACAGGCCGGGAAAATTGTGGCCCTTGGCGACAAGCTGCGTGCCGACGATGATATCCACCTCGCCGCGCGCGATCGCCTCGAGCTCGGCGCGGATTCTTTGCGTGCCGCCGAGCATGTCGCTCGACATCACCAGCGTGCGCGCAGCCGGAAAACGGTCCAATACCTCCTCCTGCAGGCGCTCCACGCCCGGGCCAATGGCGACGAGGCTTTCTTCCGCGCCGCAGCTCGGACAGGAACCCGGCCGCCTCTCCTCGTGAGCGCAATGGTGGCAGACGAGGATTTTTCGAAAACGGTGCTCGACCAGCCAGGCCGAGCAGTTCGGACAGGCCATGCGGTGCCCGCAATGGCGGCAGAGCGTCAACGGCGCGTAGCCGCGGCGGTTCAAAAACAGAAGCGCCTGCTCGCGGCGCCGGATGGTCTCGGTAACCGCCTCCACCAGCGGCAGCGAAAGCCAGCGCCCGCGCTCTGGAGGGTGCGCTTTGAGGTCGATCGAAAACACCTCCGGCGCGAGCGCGACGCCGAACCGCGCCGGCAGTCGCAGATGCAGGTAGCGGCCGCGGTCGGCGTTGACGCGGCTCTCGACCGACGGCGTGGCAGAAGAGAGGACCGCGGAAAAGCCGGAGAGGTTGGCCCGGACCACCGCCATGTCGCGGGCGTGATACGCGACCCCCTCCTCCTGCTTGTAGGCGGGGTCGTGCTCCTCGTCGACGACGATGAGGCCAAGATCGGGGAACGGCAGAAAAAGCGCCGAGCGCGCGCCGACGAGCGCGCGAACTTCGCCGCGCGCCACCGCCCGCCAGACTCTTTCGCGCTGCCTCGCGCCAACCTCCGAATGCCATTCGGCGGGCCGCGAGCCGAAGCGGGCGGCGAAGCGGTCGAGGAAAGCGCCGGTCAGCGCAATTTCGGGGAGGAGGATCAGCGCCTGCTTGCCACGCCGCAGCGTCTCGGCGACCGCCTCGAAATAAACCTCCGTCTTGCCCGAGCCGGTCACCCCGTCGAGGAGCGACACGGAGAAGTCGTCGCGCACCGCCTCGCGGAGGGCGGCGGCCGCCCGCTCCTGCTCCGCCGAAAGTTCCGGCCGCGCATGGTCCGGGTCGAGATCGGCGGCGATCGGGCGCGCCGGGAGCTCGACGATTTCGAGGGTGCCTTGCGCGAGAAGCCCATCCACCACGCCGGGCGAGACTCCGGCTGCCGATGCGAGGCCCGATTTCGACCAGGCGAGGCTGTCAGCCGCCGCATCGAGCACGCGCTTTCGCGCCGCGGTCATCCGCTCGGGCGGTGGGCCGGCGAGCCTGACGCCGACCATGGGTTTTTCCGGCTCCAGCGCCTCCGGCGAGCGCAAAACCATGCGGAGAACCATACCGCGGGGCGCGAGCGTGTAGTCAGCCACCCAGTCGACGAAGCGGACGAGCGCCTCGGGAAGCGGCGGCGCGTCGAAAATGTGCTCGATCTCACGAAGCTTCTTCGGCGCAATTTCGTCCGGCGGCGCGTTCCACACCGCACCAATCACGAGACGCGTTCCGAGCGGCACCACGACGATGGCGCCGGGCGCAAGCTCGCGATCGGAGGCATAGGTGTAGGGCCGGTCCACGGCGACCGGCACGAGCACCGGCACGAGATGCGGGCTGGGACGACTCATTTCAGGAGAAGGAAGCGCGAACGATCACCGAAAATAAAGGTGGAAGCGCCGATGCTTCCTCGCCAGTCGCCGATTCTCGCGTGGGCGCAGCGGGCCGGGGAACCCTTGGATGGATTCCGAGACGCAGCTTTTGGTCACATCCGCGCCCAGGCTCCGCCAGGCGGCGCTCGATTGGGCGGCCTATCTCGGCCGCGAGCGGCGGCTCGCCGAAAATACGCTTGAGGCCTACCAGCGTGACATCGAGCAATTCTTTCGCTTTCTGACCAGCCACCTCGGTGCGCCGCCGTCGCTTTCCGACATTTCCGCCCTCACCCCGGCGGATGTGCGCGCCTTCATGGCTCGTCGCCGGACGGAGGGGGTCGGCGCGCGGACGCTCGGGCGGCAGATCGCGGCGCTGAGGTCCTTCGCCCGCTTCAGCGAACGGCAGGGCATTGCGGCGACCACCGCCTTCACCAGCGTGCGACCGCCGAAACAACCCAAAAGCCTGCCGAAGGCGCTTTCGATCGCCGACAGCGCTCGCCTCATTGGGGGAGCGAAGACGCTCTCCGAAGAGCCGTGGATCGCCGCGCGGGATAGCGCCGTCCTGACGCTTCTTTATGGCTGCGGGCTGCGCATCTCGGAGGCGCTCGGTCTCACCGGCTCCGACGCGCCGATCGGATCAACCGAAGCGATCCGCGTCGTCGGCAAGGGCGGGCGCGAGCGCGTCGTCCCGGTGTTGCCGGCGGTGCGACGGGCGGTCGAGGCGTATCTCCATCTCGCCCCGTTCCCGCTCGAGCCGGATCTGCCGCTCTTTCGCGGCGCGCGGGGCGGAGTGCTGTCGCCGCGCATTGTCCAGCTGGCGATTGCACAGCTCCGCGGCGCGATGGGTCTTGAGCCCAGCGTGACGCCGCACGCGCTCCGGCATTCCTTCGCCACGCACCTGCTTGGGCGCGGCGGCGATCTCCGCACGATTCAGGAACTCCTCGGCCACGCCAGCCTGTCAACGACGCAGATCTATACGAATGTCGATTCCGAGCGGCTGCTGGAGGTCTATCGCAGTGCACATCCAAGGGCTTAGACGCTTCGGTTCAAACACGAGTTTCCGATAAATGCGATTTATCCCGGCGCTGCTTCTCGCTCTTGGCCTGCTCACACCTGGACCGGCGTTCGCCGCCGCCTGCGCAGGCGATTCGATGCTCGATGAAATTGAGCAAGGTCGCCCGGAGGTCTGGAAGAAGGCGCTGGCCGATCTCGAAGCCACTCCGAACAGCACAGGCCTGCTTTGGAAGATTGCGAAGGAAGGGACCTCCCCGTCCTGGCTTCTCGGCACGATGCACATTCCCGACCCGGAGATCACCGCATTCAGACCGGCCGTTGTTGAAGCCTTCGCGAAGTCGGACGTCCTCGTCCTCGAACTGGGGGAGGATTTGAGCGAGAGCAAACTCGCCATGGCGGAGAAGCTGCTGCCTCTGGCCCGACTGCCGGAGGGTGAGAGCTTCGACTCCAGCTTCACCAAACAGCAGAAGGACTCGCTCGCCAAGATGACGGCGGCGGTGGGCATGCCATATTTCGTGGCACGGCGGATGAAGCCCTGGTTCCTGTCACTTACCTTGGCGATGCCGCCTTGCGTACACATCGCGATGCTGCGCGGCGAACAAGGTGTCGACGAAAAGCTACACCGGAATGCGTTGGCCGCCGGGAAGCCCGTTGCAGGGCTCGAGACGATTGATGAGCAGCTGGCGGCAATCGCTAGTCTCGAAAAGGGGATCGGCCCGGACGCGCTCCTGGAACTCGTGGAGCTCGGACCGGACATGATCGCCGACCTCCTCGCGACGATGCTCGACTCGTACCTGCAGGAACGGCCGTCACTCGATTTGCTTCTCACGCTGAACATGCCGGAATTCAGGCAAAGCGCGGACGCATTTCGCGCGATAGAAGGCGCACTTCTTCACGACCGGAATCTACGGATGCACGACCGGCTCCTGCCGATCCTTGAACAAGGCAACGCCTTCGTGGGCGTCGGCGCACTGCATCTTCAGGGAGACGATGGGCTGGTCGAGCTCCTGCGGGCGAGCGGCTACACCGTCACACGTGTCGAGTGAGCGCGCCGATCACCGGTTCTTGAATGGCGGAGGGTTGCGATGATACCGGCGCAGGGTAGACTTCGATTCCCCGGCGGACTCCCTCCCGCACCTCAACGGAGGCCTCGATGCAAAAGCTCCTCACCAGCCTTGCGGCAACGGCGGCCCTGGCCCTTTTTGTGTCAACCGCGCAGGCCGAATGCGCTTTTCACAACAAGCACGTGACGGCGAGCAACGCCACGGCCGAAGAAGGCGTGGCAATGAGCACGCATGATGAACCGATGCTTCCGATTGTGACGGAGGAGGCGCCGACGACCGCGGCGACTGCGGAATGCCCCGCCGACGCGAAAGACTGCGTGCCGGCGAAGGAATAGCTTTCCTCCCCTCTGCCCCAGACTGAACCAGATTGCGTGAGCGCCGGCCAAGAGCCGGCGCTCTCCTTGTCAGCGGCTGGTCCTTTTTTGTGACGGCTGCTAAGGCAAACCAATGATCAACCGGCCCGCCGTCCCTGGCTCAAAATCCTTCGCGCCACGCGCGTCCCGGGCGGCCTCTGAATTTCATCCGCCGGGCGCGTCAGCGACGCGGGCCGGCACTTCTCTCCCCGGTCGCTTCGCACCCAAACTCAAGCGACCGCCTGATGACTCAGCCAATCTCCGAAATCACCGCCGAACTGCCCGTAACCGGCCCCGCGCCGAGTCCGGAGCCCCGTGGCCTCTGGACTGGATATCTGCTCGCGGCGCTCGGCGCGGTGCTCTTTTCCACCAAGGCAATCATCGTCAAGCTCGCCTATGCGGACGGGATCAACGCCGAGACGCTGCTCGCGCTCCGCATGCTGCTCTCCCTTCCCTTCTACGCGGCAATCGGCTGGCTTTCGGTCTTGGACAGGCGCCGCATCGGACGCGCGCTGCCAGAGCGAGGCCTCGTTCTGCGTGCCGCGTTGGTCGGAATACTCGGATACTGGTTCGCGAGCTACACGGATTTCCTCGGCCTCCTTTACATCTCGGCACAGTTCGAACGGCTGATCCTCTTCACCTATCCGGCCTTCGTCGTGGTGTTCGGCGCGCTTTTCTTCGCCCAGCCGATCCGGCCGCGCACGCTTTTCGGCATCGCGATCAGCTATTTCGGCCTCGCGCTGATATTCGCCACCAAGCTCACCGACGTCGGCGCTGAGGTGGCGAAGGGGGCGGCGCTCGTGCTCGCTGCGGCGATCGCATTCGCGCTCTACCAGTTGCTCGCCAAGGGGCTGATCGGAAAGATCGGCCCACGGCTTTTCACCTGCATCGCCCATGAGCGGCGCGGCCGCCGCGGCTCTCCTGCAGTTCGCGCTGACGCAGCCGCTGAAAAGCCTGATCGTCGGGCCGCATATGCTCGTCTACGGTCTGTTCCTCACAATCGGCGCGACCGTGCTGCCGTCGTTCCTGCTGAACGCCGCCTTGCACCGTATCTCGGCCCAGGCGAACGCGACGATCGGCACGCTGAGCCCAGTCGTCACAATCCTGCTCGCGGTTGCGATCCTTGGCGAGCATTTCACTTTGCTCGACGCATGCGGCACGGTTCTGGTGATCGCGGGCGTCGGCTGGTTCACGCTTGCTGACCGCAAGCGCTGAAGCGTTCAGTGGAGCCGCGACTGCCACTCGCGATGAAAAGCGACGTAGCCGGGCGAGACCGCCTTGAGCTTCGCCCGTTCGTGTGCATGGAGTTGTGGCAAGGCGTGGAACGGCACCGCCGGGTTGGCGTGGTGTTCGGCGTGGAACGGCATGTTCCAGGCGAGGAACCGGACGGGGACGCCGGTCAGCGTGGTGCGTGTATTTTCCCAAAAATCCTCCACCAGCGGCAGGCCGGTGTGCTCGGCAAGCAGATAAGCCCGGAGGAAGGGCTGGCCGAGGAGCACCGGAAAAATCCAGTAGAGGAGAGCAGCGTTGCTGCGGAAAGCGACCGACAGCGCCGCAACGATTGCGTAGACCGCAAGCATGATACGCGCTTCGCGCACAAGCCGCGGTTCCAGACCTGGCGCCACGAATGCCGCGGCCGCGCGCCCGGAAGCATTTCGCAGAATAAGCGCCACGGCGGCTTTCCAATACCGCCAACCCGAAAGGTTCACGAGGTAGTCGGGCCAGGTCTCGACGCGCTTCAGCTCCAACTCGGGGTCGCGGCCCTCGACCTGCGTGTGGCGGTGATGCGCAAAATGGAAAGCGCGAAACCAGTTCGGCGGGAGAAGCAGGAGGAGACCGGCGATCCAAGCGACTGCGTCGTTCAGACCGCGGGAACGGAACGCGGTACGATGCACGGATTCGTGCAGCGGCGCGAACAGGAACACGAGCACGATGCCGTGCAGAACCAGCGCCGGGAGGAGCAGCAGGGATCCGCGCGCGACCGCGATCAGGAAAGCCGTGGCGAGGAGCAGCCCGAGGTGGCCGGCAAGGTGCAGCAGGCCGGACCGATCGGACGGCTCGGGACGGAATTCGGCTTTTTCGGCCATGCTTTCATATATGCGCTGGCCTGAACGCGTTTGCCATACGGCATCGAACGCTTCAGGCAAATTGCCCAGTCAGCCCTTCGAGCCCTGTCGCAAGCGATCGACTATCATCGCGACCTGCTGCTCGACGGGCAGCTCGATGGAGACCCGGAACCCCGGCTCATCGGCGGCGAGCGGTTCGAGCGTCGCCAGCTGGCTGTCGAGCAGACTGGGCGGCATGAAATGGCCGGTGCGGGTCGCCATTCGTGGGCTGATCGTTGCCTTCGTTCCTTCGAGATGCACGAACGTCACCGGGCGGCCCGCCGCCTGGATGATCCGGTCGCGATAGATTTTTCGAAGCGCCGAGCAGCTCACGACGATTCCCTCTCCCGGCGGCGTGTTGCGGATGGCCGCGGCGATCGCGTCGAGCCACGGCCAGCGGTCTTCGTCGGTGAGCGGTGTGCCAGCGGACATCTTTTCGACATTGGATCGCGGATGAAACTCGTCGGCATCGCGAAAGGGAACGCCAAGCCGCTTCGCCAGCGCGCCGCCCACGGTCGTCTTGCCGCTGCCGGAGACGCCCATCATTACGATGGCCGGAAGGGACGCCATTTTCGATCGCTCAAATGTGGATCGGCTTGAACCAGGCGGCCATCGCCGCCTCGCGCACGGCTTCCGACATGGTCGGATGCGAATGGGTGGTGCGCGCGAGATCCTCCGCCGAGCCGCCGAACTCCATGAGCACCGCCGCTTCCTGGATCAACTCGCCGGCGCTGGCGCCAAGAATGTGGACGCCGAGAACGCGGTCGGTGGCCTTGTCGGCCAAGACCTTCACAAAGCCTTCGGTGTGGTTCATGGCGCGCGCCCGCGCATTCGCCGTGAAGGGGAATTTTCCGACCCGATAGTCGATTCCGGCGTCCTTCAGCTCTTCCTCGCCGCGGCCGACCACCGCGATTTCGGGCATGGTGTAGACGACGCTCGGGATCGCCTCGTAGTTCACGTGCCCCGCCTGGCCCGCAAGAATCTCGGCAAGCGCCGCGCCTTCATCCTCCGCCTTATGGGCGAGCATCGGCCCGGCGATCGCGTCGCCGATGGCATAGATGCCGTCCACATTGGTCTTGAAATGCCCGTCGGTCTTGATGCGGCCGCGCTCGTCGAGCGCCACGCCGGCCTCCTTCAGTCCGAGGCCTTCGGTGTAGGGCCGCCGGCCGATCGCCACGAGCACGACGTCGGCTGCCAGAGTCTCCGCGGCGCCGTCGCCCTTGGCCGGCGCTACGCTGACCTTGAGGGCGTCTCCGTCCTTGGCGACAGCCGTGACCTTGGAGCCAAGGCGGAACGCAAAGCCCTGCTTCTGAAAAATGCGCTGGCTCTGCTTGGCGACCTCGCCGTCGAAGCCGGGCAGGATGCGGTCGAGGAACTCGACCACGGTGACCTCCGAGCCGAGCCGACGCCAGACTGAGCCGATCTCCAGGCCGATCACGCCCGCGCCGACGATGAGGAGCCGCTTCGGCACGCTTTTCAATTCGAGCGACCCCGTCGAGGTAACGACCCGCTCCTCATCGATCGCGACGCCAGGAAGCGGCGTCGATTCGGAGCCGGTCGCGATCGCGATCGCCTTTGTCTCGATCGTCTGCTTCGCACCGTCCGCCGTCACCTCCACCTTGCCGGGCGCGGCGATGCGGCCGGTGCCGTGAAAAGCGTCGATCTTGTTCTTCTTGAGAAGGAAGGCCACGCCATCGACGTTGGACTTCACGGTGGCGTCCTTGTGCGCCATCATGCCCGGGAGATCGAGCTCGGGCGCGCCGACCTTCACGCCGAGCTTGGCGAGGCCGTGCCCCGCCTCCTCGAACATCTCCGAGGCGTAGAGCAGCGCCTTCGACGGAATGCAGCCAATGTTGAGGCAGGTGCCTCCGTAGGTAGCGCGCTTCTCCACAACCACGACCTTGAGGCCGAGCTGCGCCGCGCGGATAGCGCAGACATAGCCCCCGGGACCGGTGCCGATGATGGCGAGATCGTACTGGGGCATGAGATCCTCTCCCCGGACCTTCAATGACAAGTCATTTCAGAGTCAATTGGACCGCTTCGACGAAGGGTGCTCTTGGGATAGCGGCCTAACCAGCAAGGCGATGCAGCTCTGCCTGTTTCTCAGCGTCTTCTCGGAGCTGATCGGCCCCGAAATCGATCTCATAGCCGGCATCGTCGATCCAAAAAATCGAATGGCCGTATTCCGACACGGCAACCTTGGGGAAATTTTCGGGATTCCGCAGATATTCGAAGACCTCGCCGTCCGCGATGGCAGGGCGGAGATCAACAACGCCCTCGAAGCCGTCGTTCCAGACAAGCTTGACGACGCCGAAGATCACGGGCTCCGCCGACACTATGCGCGGAAGAAGGGCGTTCATGGCAGTTGATCCAGTCTTTGCTTCGATATCGCCTTGGTGAAGGTCGAGAGAAGAGCCTCCCTCCTTGTCGATGCCCACGCTACTACCGAGCGACGCTTGGCTTCCGGCAACGTGCCCCTGACAATGCGAAGGCTACGAATGTCGATGGTCGCGCGATACTCAGCAAATTCCACGTGGAAGTGGGGCGGCGGATGATCCCGTGGATAGAATTGAATCTTCACTCCGTCAACGACAGCGACAGTCGGCATAGCCTTACAGATCCAGCACCAGCCGCTGCGGATCCTCGAGCAATTCCTTGATCCGCACCAGAAATGTCACGGCCTCGCGGCCGTCGACGATGCGGTGGTCGTAGGTGAGCGCCAGATACATCATCGGCCGGATGACGATGGCGCCCTCGCGCACGACCGGCCGCTCCTCAATCCGGTGCATGCCCAAAATGCCGGATTGCGGGGCGTTCAAAATGGGCGTCGACATCAGCGAGCCGTAGACGCCGCCGTTCGAGATGGTGAAGGTGCCGCCTTGCATCTCCTCGATCGTCAGCTTGCCGTCGCGGGCGCGCTTGCCGAAATCGTTGATCTTCTTCTCGATTTCCGCGATCGAAAGGTCCTGCGCATCGCGGATGACCGGCACCACGAGCCCCCTCTCGACCCCGACCGCGACGCCGATATGGTAGTAGTTCTTGTAGACGATCTCGGCGCCGTCGATCTCCGCGTTGACGGCGGGAATCTCTTTCAAAGCCTGCACCGACGCCTTGACGAAGAAGCCCATGAAGCCAAGGCGCACGCCGTGCTTCTTCTCGAAGACCTCGCGATAGGTCTTCCTGAGCTCCATGACGGCGCTCATGTCCACGTCGTTGAACGTGGTGAGCAACGCCGCATTGCTTTGGGCCTCCTTCAGCCGGCGGGCGATGGTCTGGCGGAGCCGCGTCATCTTCACCCGCTGCTCGCGCGCCTCATCGCCCGGTGCCGCGGGCGCACGGGCCTGCGGCGGCGCCTCGGGTGTCCGCTTTGCGGTCCGATCGAGCGCTGCAAGCACGTCGCCCTTGAGAATCTGACCGCGCTTGCCGCTGCCGCTCACCTCTTCGGGCGACACGTCCTTTTCGGCCATCAGCTTGCGCGCCGAGGGCGCCGGCGGCGTCCGGGGATCCTGCTCCTCCTCGCTATCCTCCGCGGCCAGCTGGGCCTTCGCCTCGGGCTCCGCTTCGGGCTTTTTCGGCTCGGTTCTCGGCTGCGGCACCTCCGGCCCAGCCTTGATTGGAGCGGCCCGCCCGGTTTCGCCCTCCGCCAGCATTCCGAGCAGCGCGCCGACGGCGACCGTCTCGCCGTCCTTGACGGCGATCGTCTCGAGCCGGCCGGCGGCGGGCGCCGGCACCTCGATCGTCACCTTGTCGGTTTCCAGTTCCACCAGAGGCTCGTCACGGGCGACGGAATCGCCCTGCTTCTTCAGCCACTGGCCGACGGTCGCCTCGGTGACCGATTCGCCCAGCGTCGGGACCTTGATTTCGAGGGCCATTCCTCTTTCCAGTCGCGTTAGAGTCTGATGCGGACGATCACCCGCCGAGCGCTTCCTCGAGCAGCTGATCGCGCTGCGCCGTGTGTCTCGACATTAGGCCTGTCGCGGTCGACGCCGACGCCGCCCGCCCGGCGTAGCGCACCGGCTTCTCTCCTGCGCCAATTCCGTCCAGCACGGCGCAAAGCCGTGGCTCGACAAAGGTCCAGGCGCCCATGTTCTGCGGCTCTTCCTGGCACCAGACGATTTCGGCTGCCGCAAAACGGGACAGAAGATCTCCTACCGCCTTCAGTGGGAACGGATAGAGCTGCTCGGCACGCAGGATGTATATGTCGTTGATGCCGCGTTCCTCGCGTTCCTCGTAAAGGTCGAAATAGACTTTTCCGGAGCAGATCACGACGCGGCGCATCTTCTCGTCGGCGACGAGCGTGATCGTCTCGCCCTTCATCATTTCCGCATCGTCGTAGAGCAGCCGATGGAAGGTCGAGCCTTCGGCAAGCTCGTCGAGCCGCGACACTGACCGTTTGTGGCGAAGCAGCGACTTCGGCGTCATCAGGATCAGCGGCTTGCGGAAATTGCGATGCATCTGGCGCCGCAGGATGTGGAAATAGTTAGCCGGCGTCGTGCAGTTCGCGACCTGCATGTTGTCTTCCGCGCAGGACTGCAGATAGCGCTCCAGCCGCGCCGATGAATGTTCAGGGCCCTGCCCTTCGTAGCCGTGCGGCAGGAGCATGACGAGGCCGGACATCCTAAGCCACTTGCGCTCGCCGGAAGAAATGAACTGGTCGACCACGACCTGCGCACCATTGGCGAAGTCGCCGAATTGCGCCTCCCAGAGCGTCAGCGCCTTCGGCTCGGCGAGGGAATAGCCGTATTCGAAGCCGAGCACGGCCTCTTCCGAGAGCATTGAGTTGACAACCTCGAAGGCCGCTTGCTCGCCCCCGAGATGATTGAGCGAGGTGTAGCGCTTCTCGGTTTCCTGGTCGAAAAGGACGGAGTGGCGCTGCGAGAAGGTGCCGCGCTCCACGTCCTGTCCCGACAGGCGAACCTTGAAGCCTTCCTTCAAGAGCGTGGCGAGTGCGAGCGCCTCGCCGAGCGCCCAGTCGACGCCCTCGCCGGTGTCGATCATCTTGCGGCGATTGTCGAGGAAGCGCTTCACCGTGCGGTGGATGTTGAAATCCTTCGGGATACTGACGAGGCGATGGCCGATCTCCGTCAGCTTCTCGGCCGCGACGCCAGTCGCACCGACCCGCCGCTCGTCGCTCGCCTGCGGCGTGGCCAGACCCGACCAGGCGCCATCAAGCCAGTCCGCCTTGTTCGGCCGGTAGGCCTGGCCGACTTCGAACTCCTCCTCCAGGTGTGTGCGCCAGCGCTGCTTCGCGGCCTCGACCTCGTCGGCGGCGATGACGCCCTCCTTGACCAGCTTCGCGCCGTAGATCTGCAGCGTGGACGGGTGATTGGCGATCGCCTTGTACATGAGCGGCTGCGTAAAGGCCGGCTCGTCGCCTTCATTATGGCCGTAGCGGCGATAGCAGAACATATCGAGGACGACGGGCTTGTGAAACCGCTGGCGGAACTCCGTCGCGACCTTCGCCGCGAACACAACCGCCTCCGGGTCGTCGCCGTTCGCGTGAAAAATCGGCGCCTCGATCATCTTCGCCACATCCGAGGGATAGGGCGACGTGCGGGCGCCGCGCGGATTGGTGGTGAAGCCGATTTGGTTGTTGATGATGACGTGCAGCGAGCCGCCGGTGCGGTGGCCGCGGAGACCCGACAGGCCAAAACATTCCGCCACGACGCCCTGGCCGGCAAAGGCCGCGTCGCCGTGCAGGAGGAGCGGCAGCACCTTCGAGCGCTCCTTGTCCTGCAACTGGTCCTGCTTGGCGCGCGCCTTGCCGAGCACGACCGGATCGACGATCTCCAGATGCGAGGGATTGGCGGTCAGCGAAAGGTGCACCTTGTTGCCGTCGAACTCGCGGTCGGACGATGCACCGAGGTGATATTTCACGTCCCCCGAGCCCTCCACATCGTCCGGCGCGTAGGAGCCGCCCTTGAACTCATGGAAGATGGCGCGATGCGGCTTGCCCATCACCTGGGCGAGCACGTTGAGCCGGCCGCGATGGGCCATGCCGAGCACGATGTCGCGCACGCCGAGCGCGCCGCCCCGCTTGATGATCTGCTCGAGAGCCGGAATGACCGACTCGCTGCCGTCGAGTCCGAACCGCTTGGTGCCCGTATATTTGACGTCGATGAACTTTTCGAAGCCCTCGGCCTCGACGAGCTTGTTCAGGATGGCGCGCTTTCCTTCCGGCGTGAACGCGATTCCCTTGTCGGGCCCCTCGATCCGCTCCTGAAGCCACGCCTTCTCCTGCGGGTCGGAGATGTGCATGAACTCCACGCCGAGCGTCGAACAATAGGTGCGGCGGAGGATTTCCAGCATCTCGCCGATGGTCGCGAATTCGAGGCCGATCACATTGTCGATGAAGATCTTGCGGTCGTAGTCGGCCTCTGTGAACCCGTAGCTGGAAGGATGCAGCTCCTCGTGGTCGCCGGGCGGGGTGAGGCCGAGCGGATCGAGATTTGCGTGCAAATGGCCGCGCATCCGATAGGCGCGGATCATCATCAGCGCGCGGATCGAATCGCGCGTCGCCTGGAAGACTTCCCGGTCCG
This sequence comes from uncultured Propylenella sp., assembly GCA_964440525.1. Classification (GTDB taxonomy): domain Bacteria; phylum Pseudomonadota; class Alphaproteobacteria; order Rhizobiales; family Afifellaceae; genus DASWJZ01. The sequence goes on from CAYTTC010000043.1 coordinate 13,879, forward strand.
AAACTTCGACGCCGCGCGACTGGGCGCCGGCCTTGATCTTGTCGCCGACCTCTGTCTCGAGCGGCAGCCAGTTGGTATCGAAGGCGGCGACGATCTCCCCGTTGGCGACGACCGGCCAGTCGCTCCGCCGCCACTTCGGCCCGCGTGATCCGGCGATCACCGCGTCTTTCGGATCCTTCAGCGTCGAAAAGAAGTCGCGCCAATCGGCATCGACCAGGTCCGGCCTCTCCTGGTAGCGGGCATAGAGGTCTTCGAGATAGGCGGCGTTGCCGCCATAGAGGAAGGAGGAGAGCTGGAAGGCCTCGTTCGCTTCGCGTCGTGCCATCTCACTTCGCGGGGCGCGTCTGCCCCGCCCTTTCAGTTGCAGCGCCTGCAAAGCGCGCATCGTCCAACGGGCCGGTCCGATCCCCGGCCCACCCGTTCTCAGCCCTTCAACAACGTCGCCAGCGTTTCGCCGAGCTTGGCCGGCGATGGCGAGACGCGAATGCCGGCCGCCTCCAGCGCCGCAATCTTGTCCTCCGCGCCGCCCTTGCCGCCGGAAATCACCGCGCCGGCGTGCCCCATGGTGCGGCCCGGGGGCGCCGTCCGGCCAGCGATGAACCCGACCACCGGCTTCCAGCGGCCTCGTTTCCTCGCGTCCTTCAGGAATTCCGCCGCATCCTCCTCCGCCGAGCCACCGATTTCGCCGATCATGATGATCGATTTGGTGGCATCGTCGGCGAGAAACATGTCGAGCACGTCAACGAACTCCGTCCCCTTGACCGGATCGCCGCCGATGCCGACGGCTGTCGTCTGCCCGAGGCCGGCCATGGTGGTCTGGAACACCGCCTCATAGGTAAGCGTGCCGGAGCGCGAGACAACACCGACCGAGCCCTTCTTGAAGATGGAGCCTGGCATGATGCCGATCTTGCACTCCTCGGGCGTCAGCACGCCAGGACAGTTCGGCCCGATGAGACGCGAGTTCGAACGGTCGAGCTTGGCCTTGACCCCTACCATATCGAGAACCGGAATACCCTCGGTGATGCACACGATCAGCGGAATTTCCGCATCGATCGCCTCCGCGATCGCCGCCGCGGCGCCGGCCGGCGGTACATATATGACGGAGGCGTTGGCGCCGGTCCGCTCCTTTGCCTCGGCGACCGACGCGAAGATCAGCAACCGCTTTTCAGCGCCGTCGACCTTCCCGGTCCAGAATTCCCCGCCTTTTTTGGGATGCGTGCCGGCCACCATCTTGGTCCCGAAATAGGCCAGCGCCTGCTCGGTGTGGAACGTGCCGGTCTTGCCGGTCAGGCCCTGCACAATGACCTTGGTGTTTTTGTCGACAAGGATGGGCATCAGCGGGTCCCCGTGACCGCCGCGACGATCTTTTGCGCGGCGTCGTCGAGGTCGCCTGCGGCGGTGATGTCGAGCCCGCTTTCGTTCAGGATGCGCTTGCCCTCTTCCGCCTTTGTTCCCTCCAGCCGCACGACCAGCGGTGCCGTCAGACCGACATCCTTCACCGCCGCCAGCACGCCCTCCGCAATGGTGTCGCACCGCATGATGCCGCCGAAAATGTTGACCAGGATGCCTTTCACGTTCGGGTCGGCGGTGATGATCTTGAAGGCAGCCGTCACCTTGTCCCGGGAGGCGCCCCCGCCGACATCGAGGAAATTCGCCGGCTCGCCGCCGTGCAATTTGATTATGTCCATGGTGGCCATGGCGAGGCCGGCGCCGTTCACCATGCAGCCGATCGATCCATCGAGGGCCACATAGGCGAGATCGTGTTTGGACGCCTCGATCTCTTTCGGGTCCTCCTCCGTCTCGTCACGGAGCGCCTGCACGTCCGCATGGCGGAAGAGCGCGTTGTTGTCGAACGACATCTTCGCGTCGAGAACGCGAACGTGGCCATTCTTCAGGACCACCAGCGGATTGACCTCGAGCAGGCTCATGTCCTTGTCGAAAAAGGCGCCATAGAGCGTCTTGAAGAGAGACTTCGCCTCGCCGCGCGCCGGCTCCTCGAGCTTGAGGGCGGCAGTGAGCGCTTCCGCATCGGCGTCCGTCACGCCGGCCGACGGGTCGATCGCTCGGGTAAGAATCTTCGCGGGCGTCGTCGCCGCCACCGTTTCGATGTCCATGCCGCCCTCGGTCGAGGCCACGAAGGCGACGCGGCCGAGCGACCGGTCGACGAGAATCGAGAGGTAAAGTTCGCGCACGATGTCGGCGCCATCTTCGACGTAGAGGCGGTTGACGCGCTTCCCGGCGGGGCCCGTCTGCTTGGTGACGAGAGTCTTCCCCAACATTTCTTTTGCCTGAGCGACCACCTCGTCGACGTTCTTCGCGAGGCGCACGCCGCCCTTGGCGTCGGGGCCGAGCTCCTTGAAGCGACCCTTGCCACGCCCGCCGGCATGGATCTGACTCTTCACGACATAGACGGGACCGGGAAGACGCATCGCCGCGGCGCGCGCCTCGCTCGCATCGGTGATCATCACGCCCTCGGCGACCGGGGCGCCATAGGCCTTCAGGATCGCCTTCGCCTGATACTCGTGAATGTTCATCTCGATCGTCCGCGCGGGAGCGCCGCCGCTTTGTTCAGGCGAGAGCAGGCTGGATGCGGGTGCAGGCCGTGCAGAGCGCCTGCACCGCCTCCACCGACTTGTCGAACATCGCCCTTTCGCTGCGGTCGAGATCGATCTCGATGATCCGTTCGACACCTCCCGCGCCGATGACCACCGGCACGCCGACATAGAGATTGTCGAGCCCATATTGCCCTTGCAGATACGCCGCGCAGGTCAGGACGCGCTTCTTGTCCTTCAGATAGGACTCCGCCATCGCGATCACCGAGGCAGCGGGCGCGTAGTAGGCGGAGCCGGTCTTCAGCAGGCTGACGATCTCGGCCCCGCCGTCGCGGGTGCGCTGCACGATGGCATCCAGCCGCTTCTCCGTAATCCAGCCCATTTTTATTAGGTCTGGCAATGGGATACCGGCAACCGCGGAATAGCGCGCGAGCGGCACCATGGTGTCGCCATGGCCGCCGAGAACAAAGGCGGTCACGTCCTTGACCGAGACGTTGAACTCCTGCGCAAGGAAGTAGCGGAAGCGCGAGGAGTCGAGCACGCCAGCCATGCCCACGACCATGCTCGGCGGCAGGCCGGAAAATTTCTGCAGCGCCCACACCATCGCATCGAGCGGGTTGGTGACGCAGATGACGAACGAGTCGCCGGCGTATTTGCGGATGCCGGCGCCGACCTGCTCCATGACCTTCAGATTGATCTCGAGAAGATCGTCGCGGCTCATGCCAGGCTTCCGCGGTATGCCCGCCGTGACGATGATCACGTCGGCGCCTTTGATCGCTTCGTAGGATTGTGCGCCCGCGTAGCGCACGTCGAAGCCGTCGACCGGAGAGGACTCGGCGATGTCGAGCGCCTTGCCGTCGGGTATGCCCTCTTGGATATCGAAGAGCACGACGTCTGCCAACTCTTTCAGTCCGATGAGATGGGCGAGTGTGCCACCGATCTGACCGGCGCCGATGAGCGCGACCTTTTTACGGCTCATGAGATGCCTTCCCGTGACGACGTTGATGATAGGTGCGGATGCGCGCGGGTCACTACCGCGATTGCATGAGTGAGGCAAGCCGAACGCAGTTGTAGAAAATTTAGCCGAGATGCGACTCGCCCCTTACGCATTGGTTGCGTCTTTGCTAGCGTTCCGCTTGGCCGATTGAACTGAGTCGGTCATCAGGGGAGACCATTATGGCCAAAGCAACGACCGGCAGAAAATCCTCTGCGAGGGCCGCGAGCAAGTCAGCCGCTGCGAAAAAGTCCGTAGCGAAGAAGTCCGCGAAGAGGCCCGCCAAAAAGGCTGCCAAGAAAAAGTCTGCGAAGAAAGCTGCGAAGAAAAAGTAGCATCTAGGTTCACTTATAAGGCCCGGGCCCAACCGCCCGGGCCTTTTCCATTTCCGCCGTCGCCGTCGCCGCGTTCCAATACGCATCCGATCGCATCTCGATCAGCCGCGACGCCGTCCGCGCGAACTCGAAGGCTTCGGCCCCATCCGTCCCCTGCCATAGATCGCTCGGCTCAGCCGCCGCCGAAACGACGAGACGGACGCGCTTGTCGTAGAGCGTGTCGATGAGATTGATCAGCCGCTTCGCTTCGCTCCGCCGCGCGGGAGCAAGGATCGGAACGTCGGCGAGGATCACCGTTTTGAACGCCTCCGCGATCTTCAGATAGTCGCCGGCGCCGAGCGGGCGGGAACAGAGGTCTTCGAACGAAAAGCGGGCCACTCCGGCCGCGGCCTCGGGGATGACAAGCCGCCGCCCTTTGCTCGAAAGCTCCAACCGTTCGCCCTTGGCGCGCCCGGAAAAATGGCGGAAATGCGCGGTTAAGCAAGCTTCCGCGTCAGGCCCCAGCGGCGTGACATAGCGGCGTTCCGTGCCGGCGCTGTCCAGCCGGTAGTCGCGCGGCGCGTCGAGATGGAAGATTGCCATGCGCTCTTTCAGGAGCGCGATGAACGGCAAAAAGAGCGCGCGATTGAGCCCGTCTTTGTAGAGCTCGTCGGGGGCCACGTTGGTGGTCGCGACGATGGCGACGCCGCGCCGAAACAATTGCTCGAACATGCGGCCGAGGATCATCGCATCGGCGATGTCGTAGACGGCGAATTCGTCGAAGCAGAGAAGCTCGATCTCGGAAGCCAGCGCCCGCGCGACCGACGAGATCGGATCGCCGCCATTCGTCGCGCCGTTCTTCGTCTCGCGGCGGAGGGCTGCGATGCGGTCGTGCACCTCGCCCATGAATTCATGGAAGTGGACGCGGCGTTTCCGTGTCGTCGACGCGGCGTCGAAGAAGAGGTCCATGAGCAGCGACTTGCCGCGCCCAACCCCGCCCCAGATATAAAGTCCGCGCGGCGGCGACGTGTTCGCACCGATGGATCGGAGCCACGCGAGCGCTCCGTTCCCGGCTGTGCGATGGCGACCTCCGAGCGCCGCGACAAGCGAATCGAGCGCGTCGGCGAGCTCGCCCTGAGTCGCGTCCGGCACGATTTCGCCGGACTGCGCCATCGCCTCGTAGCGCCGCCTCACGGTCTCACGCATGCGATTTTTCGATCTGGATGAGTGAAAGTACGGAGCCGCCTCGCTCAACGAAACGGCTTGGTCAGCTCCTCAGCGCGACACCGTGACGGGTCCGCCACCCTCTGTCTGGCCGTTGAACTGCGTCTTCGACGCGGGATAGAGGCGCGCGATCGTCGAGCCGGCATCGTTCAGGAGCTGAACCTGTCCGCCCTCCATGTTCCAGGCGGAGATCGTCTGCAGCGCCGCGTTGGTGCAGCCGCGCGTCGAAGCCCGGTAACCACCGGCCCAGGTGGTCAGCGTCATGAACAACTGGCACGAATCGCCAGCCGCGCTGATCGTCCAGCCACCGAGAAGATCGGTTCGGCCGACTGGGGCGTTGCCGGTCGTCATGGGCGTGGTTCCGGTTTGCAGCGACGGATCGAGTGACGCGAGGCCCGTTGGCGTCTGCCCCGCAGGGTCGGTGGCCCCGGGCGGCGGAAGCGGCGCTCCCGTCACCGCGCCCGCCGGTACGGCGGCAAGCGGTTCCGGCGGCCGGTTGCTGGGCTCGTCGCGCCCGAATGACATCAGGCTGCAACCGGCGGCCAGCATGGCCGTTACTCCAACTGTCATGAGTGTGTGAAATCGAACTGCCATGCTCACCCCGTTCTATGGCGCGGCGGCAGCCGCCGAGAAATCCCAAAATCCCGCAGGCTTGACCGCCTTACTTGCACGTCCTAGGCCCATTGTCACCAACGGCGGATCGGGGCGATGACTGATCTGAGAAATGTGGGGGAAGTACGGTCCACGGTACTCGATCTTGGCGCTCGTCGCACCCCACACATCGCCGACATCCTGATTGCCGAGCGCGGCGAAAAGATAGTCAACAGCCGCTGGTGGCCGTTAGTCAGGCCGCTTCTCTACAAGATCCTGCACTATGACGATGCGGTCCGCATGGCCGACGAGATGGCGCCGCTCCCTGCGAAGGCCGCGATGGCCTATGTCAGCCGGCTCCTCTCCATCGACATCGACGTGACGGGCCTCGACCGCATCCCGGCGAACGGCGCCTTCATCCTGGCCGCGAATCACCCGACCGGCATCGCCGACGGCGTCGCGGTCTATGATGCCCTGACACGTGTCCGTTCAGACGTTGCGGTCTTCACCAACCGCGACGCCCTCCGCATCAATCCGCGTCTGTCGGAAATTCTTATCCCGGTCGAGTGGCGCGAAGCGTTTCGCGACCGCACAAAGATGCGCGAGACGCTGCGCCTCTCCTCGCGCGCTTTCGGCGAGGGACGCGCGGTCGTCATCTTCCCCTCCGGCCGCATCGCCTATTGGAAGGACGGCCGCCTCAACGAGCGACCGTGGCAGAGCTCCGCCATCACGCTGGCGCGCAGGCAGGACGTTCCGATCCTGCCGGTCAATGTGCAGTCGCGGAACTCGGGCCTCTTCTACTGGTTCGCCAACTGGAACACCGAGCTCCGCGACATGACCGTGTTCCACGAGCTCCTGAACAAGCGCGGCAAGACTTTTCGCATCAGCTTCGGCCCGCTCATTCCGCAGGACCGCTTTGCCGACGGTGACCCGATGGAGGTCTCCCGGCGGCTGCAGGAGCATGTGGTGGAGCGCCTCGCCGCCAATCCGAACGCCGAGTTTTGAGGGGAACATCAGCTCTCCCTCTCCCAGAGGGAGAGGGTGTCGCCGAAGGCGACGGGTGAGGGGTTGCGGCGTCTGAGGACGAGCTCCCGCTGTCGAACCCCCTCATCCGGCTGCTTCGCAGCCATGGGAGAAGGTCCCGCACTGCGGCCCCCCGCCCCCTCACATCACCGTCTTCAGCATTCCCCCGTCGACGAAATAGGTCGAGCCGATCGAATAGGTCGCCTTGTCGGATGCGAGGAACACGAAGAAGTGCGCCAGCTCCTCGGCGCTCGCAAACCGCTTGATGGTCGCGTGCTCGTCGGCGACCGACTGCAGATAGCCCTGCCAGTCGCCGCCTTTGTCGGCTGTCAGCTGCTTCGCCGTCTTGATCCAATCGCCGGTCAGGATCAGCCCCGGATTGATGCAGTTCACCCGGATATTGTCCTTCACCACCTCGGTCGCGAGCGTTTTGGAAAACATCATCAGCGCCGACTTGGTGACATTGTAGATCGGCTCGTACCAGAGCGGCTGGACAGCGCAGATCGAGGCGTTGTGCAGGACGACGCCGCCGCCGCGCTTCTTCATTGAGGGCACGAGGCCGCGCGCCAGCCTGACCGCCGCCATGACGTGCAGGTCCCAATAGGCCTGCCACTTCTCGTCCGGCGCCTGCATGATGGTCTCGTTGGAGCCAGTGCCGGCATTGTTGATCAGGATGTCGGCGCCCTTGAATTTCTTCCGCGTTGCAGCAACGAGCGCGTCGCATCCCTCCGCCGTGGCGACATCGCAGACGACGGCGATCGTTTTCACGCCGTATTCCTTGGCGACGCGCCGCGCCTCTCCTCTGAGGCGGTCGCCTTGCCGCGCGGCCATGACGATATGCGCCCCCTCCGCGGCGAGTCCCTCGGCCACCGCCAGCCCGATGCCGACGCTCGCACCGGTTATTACGGCCACTTTGTCCTTAAGTCCGAGATCCATGTCCTCCCCCTTAATTCCAGTTGGTCGTCATGCCCGGACTTGATCCGGGCATCCATTCCGTGGCGGCTGGCCAGCCGCAACGGTTACGGAATGGATTGCCGGGTCAAGCCCGGCAATGACGACAGTTCTGAAATCTCCCCGCTATGCAAAAGCGCCACCCGCAAATTCACCCCGCCCCATCCATCACGATCTGCAGCTTCACGTCGGCCGGGCGGCCCTCCGCGGCGCGCTCGAAGGCGAAAATGCTCTTTTCGAACGGAAACGTCTCGCTGATGAGCGGTTTCAGGTCGACCCTGCCGGAGGCCATCAAGGCGATGGCGCGGTCATACTGGTGGGCGTAGCGAAAAACCGACTCGATCCTGACCTCCTTGACCGACAGCGACGCGATATCGAAAGCGACCGGCTCGACCGGCAGCCCGACGACCACAATCGTGCCTCCCGGCCGCGGCAGCTCGGTTATCGTGTCCCAGGCTCTTGGCGAGCCGGAACACTCGAAAACGACGTCGGCGCCCCAGTCGTCCGTAAGTCGCCTCACCTCGGAAACGAGGCTTTTCTCGCGGATGTTGACCGAGATGACGCCCTGATAGCGCGCCGCAATATCGAGTTTTGGCTGCGCAAGATCGGCGACGATGGCGCGGGCGCAGCCGCCGGCGAGCGCCGCCAGCGCGACCATGGTGCCGATCGGCCCGGCTCCGAGCACGACAGCAGTATCTCCAGGAGTGATCCTCGCCTTGGTCGCGGCCTGCATGCCAACGGCGAACGGCTCGACCATCGCGCCCTCCGCAAAGCTCACATTGTCGGGAAGCCGAAAAGTGTAGTTGGCGGGATGCACCACATACGGCGTGAGCACGCCGTGGATCGGCGGCGTCGCCCAGAAAATCACCGCCGGATCGACATTGTACATGCCAAGGCGGCTCGCCTTGGAGTTCGGGTCGGGAATGCCCGGCTCCATGCAGACCCGGTCGCCTACGTTAAGGCCTTTGACGCTCTTGCCCGCTTCGACGACGGTTCCAGCCGCCTCATGGCCCAAAACCATCGGCGCCTTCACCACGAACGGCCCGATTTTTCCGTGCGTATAATAATGCACGTCGCTGCCACAGATTCCGACGGTGTGGATCTTCACCTTGACGTCGTCGGGCCCGATTTCGAGCGGCAAATCGATCTCCCGGAGCGAAAGCTCGCGTTGCCGCTCAAGAACCAGTGCGCGCATGGGAATTTTCCTTGTCCTAAACCTCTGCCATTTGTCATCCCCGTTTGGCCGAAGGCCAAGGCCGAGACCCATGAACACGATACGGTGCCGACAATACACCAAGGAGAGCGCCTACTCTCGCAGACCAGTGTTCATGGCTCCCGGACTGCGCGTTCCGCGCATCCGGGATGACAAAACGGAGGTGGGGGCTGCAAGCTTTTCGTTTCGTCCCTCAGGCCGCCGTTTGCTCCGGCGGCTTCATCGCCCCGGTCATGATGGCAACCGCGTCCGACATGGAAAAATCCTTCGGGTTGATCACCGCGATGCGTTTGCCGAGCCGGTGAATGTGGATGCGGTCGGCCACCTCGAACACGTGCGGCATGTTGTGGCTGATGAGAATGATCGGCAGGCCGCGGCGCTTCACGTCAAGCATCAGCTCCAGCACTTTTCGCGATTCCTTGACACCGAGCGCGGCGGTCGGCTCGTCCATGATGATGACGCGGCTGCCGAAGGCGGTGGCGCGGACGACCGCCACGCCCTGGCGTTGACCGCCGGACAGCGTCTCGACCGGCTGGCGGATGCTTTGGATGGTAAGGAGGCCGAGCGAGTTCAGATGCTCGCGCGCCTCGCGGCGCATTCCGGCGCGGTCGAGCAGCCGAAACACTTGACCGAGCGGACCAGGTTTTCGCCTTTCGCGGCCGAGGAAGAGGTTGTCGGCAATCGACAGCGCCGGCGACAGCGCGAGGTTCTGGTAGACCGTTTCGATCCCGGCCTGCCGCGCCTCGATGGGCGTGCGGAAATGGACAGGGACGCCATCCATCAGCACTTGACCGGCATCGGGGTTGATGGCGCCGGCGAGCACCTTGATCAGCGTCGACTTGCCCGCGCCGTTGTCGCCAATCACGCCTAGAATCTCGTTTGGGCGGAGCTCGAAGTCGGCATGGTCCAGCGCCACCACCCTGCCATAGTGCTTCACCAACCCACGCGCCTCGAGGACTGGCTGGTTCGCCGAGACGGGCGCTGCTTCGCTTTCCATATCGAGCGCCGCACTCATGCCGAGACCCTCCGGATCCATTGGTCGAGGGTTACGGCAACGATGATCAGCACGCCGACGGTAAACTCCTGCCACAAGGCATCGAGACCCGAGAGCGCCAGACCGTTGCGGAAAACGCCCACGATCAACGCGCCGATCAAGGTGCCGACGATGGAGCCGCGCCCGCCGAAAAGGCTGGTGCCGCCGATCACCACGGCAGTTATCGAATCAAGGTTGGCGGTCTGTCCGGCTTGCGGGCTCACCCCACCGATGCGGCCGATCAGCACCCAGGCGGCGATAGCGCAGACAAGGCCGGCGAGCGCGTAGACCAAGATCAGGGTGCGATTGGTGTCGATGCCGGCGAGGCGGGCGGCATCGGGATCGTCACCGGTCGCATAGACATGGCGGCCGAAGGCGGTGCGGTTCAGCATGTACCAGATGAACGCTGCAAGCAGCACCATCAGGATCGAGCCGTAGGTGAGCACCGAACCCTTCAGCAACGGCAGCGTCACGCCAAAGGTGTTCAGCACGAAATCGTAGGGTTTGATGACCGTTCCGGTCCACTGCAGGAACGGAGCTACGGCCTCGATGTCCTGCTGGCGGATGGTTTCGCTGCGCGAATAGAAGATGTTGAGGGCGCCAAAAATGCTCCACGTGCCGAGCGTGACGATAAACGGCGGCAGGCGGAGGAGCGTGATGATCAGGCCGTTGACCGCTCCGCAGAGGAACCCGATGAAAAGTCCGAGCGGAAAGGCGATCTCGAGCGGCACCCCGTAGACCACGCAGGTCCGGCCCATGACCACCGAAGAGATGATCATGATCACGCCGACGGAAAGGTCGATGCCGGCGGTCAGGATGACCAGCGTCTGCGCCATGCCGAGAATGGCGATGATGGTGACCTGTTGCAGGACGAGCGACAGGTTGAACGGCGCGAAGAACTTGCCGCCGACGATCGAGCTGAAGAACACGATGCCGATGAGGAGAACCAAGAAGGGGACAATGGTCGGATAGGCATGGAGGAAATGCTGGGCGCGGCGGAGTGCGCCGGGGGCCTCCTCCTCGAAGGTGGCGACGGCCTGCCCTCCCGCCGGCAAAACCGTTTCAAAATCGGCGGGCCCGCGGCCGCCTGCCTCGTTGGCGCTCATACCCCTCCCGACGCCCCCTCTCCCCGCATGACTAAGGAGAGCAACCGTTACCGGTTGCTCTCCAGGTTATGCGTGGCAGTCTAGGAATTCTAGGCTTCGAAGGGAACTAGCCCCAGCAAAGGGCCAGGCCTTCCTCGACCGAGATCGAGGGAACGCCTTCCACCGGCTTCGCGGTGATGAGCGTCGCGCCTGTATCAAGGAAGCCAGCCGCCGGATCGATGTCCGGAAGCTTGCCCGACGCGATGGCTTCCAGCGCCATGGCCGCCATCTTGTGCGGATATTGCTGCGACGTGGCGCCGATGACGCCGGCCTCGACGTTCTTCACGCCGGGGCAGCCGCCGTCGATGGAAACGAGCAGCACACTTCCGTCATCCTTGCCCACCGCCTTCAGCGCTTCCCACGCTCCGGCCGCCGCAGGCTCGTTGATGGTGTAGACGACGTTCACGTCGGGGCACTTCTGCAGCGCGTTCTCCATAGCGGTGCGGCCCTTGGCCTGATCGCCCTCGCTGATTTCGTGCGTGCAGATGCGCGCATCGTCCTCGTCGCCGTAGTGGTTCGGATCCTTCACGTCGATGCCGAAGCCATCCATGAAGCCCTGGTCACGCAGATAGTCGACGGTCGGCTGATTGGTGGCGAGGTCGAGGAAAACGATGTTCGCGTCTACGGCCTTGTCCCCGAGCGTGCCCTTCGCCCATTGGCCGATGAGCCAGCCGGCTTTGCGGTTGTCGGTGGCAAAGGTCGCGGTGGCGGCGTCCATCGGATCGAGCGGCGTGTCGAGCACGATGACCATCAAGCCCGCGTCGCGCGCTTTCTTGATCGTCGGCACGATGGCCTTGGAATCGCTCGGCACGATGGCAAAGCCCTTGGCGCCCGCCGAGATCATGTTTTCGATCGCGGCGACCTGGCCGTCATTGTCGCCGTCATACTTACCGGCGGCGGTGATCAGCTCGAGCCCAAGCTCCGCGGCCTTCGCCTCGGCGCCTTCGCGCATCTTGACGAAGAACGGGTTGGTTTCGGTCTTGGTGATGAGGCCGACGATGTCGGCCGCCGAGGCCGTGCCGGCGAGTGCGATTGCGAGCACGCTCGCAACGCTGAATAGGCGAAGTTTTCTGTTCACGTCTTCCTCCCTTGGATGATTTCGTAATCCGCCTGGGTCGCTCTTTTTGTCCCGCGCGACAAGCCTATCGACGTGTCAGGCGGCGGGCTACCCATCGTACCTTCAAGGTCATCCTAAGCCCGCGCGAAGTCAATAGATCATTCCAATTGATTTAGTCGTTGACTTGGACCGATCCGCCGCGACATCGTGCGGGGTTGTGACCTGTCAGAGCGGCCAGACGAAACCGAAGCCGCGCCGAAGCGAAAATGCTTTCGGATCGAAAACAGGCGGGAGGAATCGTGGACGACCCAAAGCCGCAGAGCGCGGTTGCCGACGCTGCGCGGCATCGGTCGGTCGACCCGAGCCGCGGCACCAATCAGAGCGGCGTCCGTCTCTATAACGAGCGGCTCGTGCTGTCCCTCGTCCGCCGCCACGGGAGTCTCGCCAAAGCCGAGATCGCGCGGCTGACTGGGCTCTCGGCGCAAACCATCTCGGTCATCATGCGCCAGCTCGAGGCTGACGGCCTTCTCCGCAAGGAAGCGCCACAACGCGGAAAAATCGGCCAGCCTTCGGTGCCCTTCTCGCTCAACCCGAACGGCGCGTTCTTCCTCGGGCTAAAGATCGGGCGGCGCTCGAGCGACCTCGTGCTGCTGGATTTCCTCGGACGGCCGCTCAAAGGACTGCACGAGCCCTGTCGCTATCCGACGCCTTCCGGCATCCTCGATTTCGCCGGCAGGGCGATCGAGATGCTCGTCGACAGCCTTCCGCGCCGCAGCCGGTCGCGCATTTCCGGGCTTGGAATCGCCGCGCCTTTCGAGTTGTGGAACTGGGAGGAGCAGATCGGCGCCCCGCGAGCGGTCCTCGACGGCTGGCGAAGCTTCGACATCCGGCAAGAGATCGCGCGCATCTGCGATTGGCCGGTCTATTTCTGCAACGATGCCACGGCCGCCTGCGGCGCCGAGCTGGTGCTCGGCAACCCCGACCACGCGCTCGACTTTCTCTATTTCTTCATCGGATCCTTCGTCGGCGGCGGGATTGTGTTGAATGGCAGCCTCTATCCGGGGCGGAGCGGCAATGCCGGCGCGCTCGGCTCGCTTCCGGTCCCCGCCCTTGGGCCGACCGGCTCCTCGGCGTCGCAGCAGCTCATCCGCAGCGCGTCCATCTATGTGCTCGAGAAGCAGTTGACCGCCGCCGGCCGCGACCCCGCCGTGCTCTGGCGCTCGCCGGACGATTGGGGCGACGTCGGACCCGAGCTCGACCGCTGGATCGGGCAGGCCGCCGGCAGCCTCGCGGCAGCGACCGTCGCGGCGATCTCGGTGATCGATTTCGAGGCCGTCATCATCGACGGCGCTTTTCCGCCCGAGGTCCGCAAGCGCATCGTGCAGGCGACGGCAACCGCAATGCAATCCTTCGACCGCCAGGGCCTGTCGCCGGTCTCCGTGCTGGAGGGGACGATCGGCTCAGGCGCCCGCGCCATCGGCGGAGCATGCCTGCCGATGCTTGCAAGCTTTACCCGCGACCGCGAGCTCTTGTTCAAGGAGAGCCTATGAACGGCCGGAACTCGGGCTTCAGACCCAGATAGAGCGCCTGATAGGCCTGGAAGCGTTCGCCGTATGTCGCGGTGAGCGCCGGGTCGGGGTCCAACACTTCGAGCACAGCGGGCTTGGCGCACACGTCGCGCGGCGGCTCCGAGGTGAGCGCCATGCGGGCGAGCCGCGCCGCCCCGAAAGCGGGTCCGGTCTCGCTTCCCGAATAGCGCACGATCGGCAATCCGAGGACGTGCGAGAGGAGTTGCATCCAAAACCGGCTGCGCGCCCCTCCCCCCACCACGGCGACCGACGACAAGCCTACACCGGCCCGATCCATCAAATGGCGTGCCTCCAGCAGCGAGAAAGCCACGCCTTCGAGCGCCGCCTGAACGAGATCGATCGGGTCGGTGTCATGGTCGAGGCCGCAGAAGACGCCGCGCGCAAAAGGATCGTTGTGCGGCGTGCGCTCGCCGGAGAGAT
>CAYTTC010000044.1:0-23646 GCA_964440525.1 uncultured Propylenella sp.
CCCGCGCCGGCGGCCACCGCGGTCGTGTCGCGCGAGGCGGCGCTCGCCCGCGCCGAGCGCGTCAAGATCGACACGCCTTCGCTGAAGGGCTCCATCAGCCTCTCCGGTGGGCGCCTCGACGACCTGCTTCTCGCCGACTATCACGTGACCGTCGAGCCCACGAGCCCGCTCGTCGAGCTCTTCTCTCCGGCCGGCAGCGAACACCCCTATTTCGCCGATTTCGGCTGGGTCGCAGCGCAAGGCGCGCCGGCCGTGCCGACCGATCAGACCATTTGGACAGCGGAAGGCGGGCCGCTCGCGCCGGGCACGGACGTCACCCTCACCTGGGACAACGGCCAGGGGCTCGTCTTCAAGCGGACCTATTCGGTCGACGAGAAATACATGTTCACCGTGCGGCAGAGCGTCGACAACACCAGCGGCGAGGCCGTGACGCTCTTTCCCTACGGCCTCGTCAGCCGCACCGGGCTGCCGCAGACCACCGGCTACTACATCCTGCACGAGGGCTTGATCGGCTTCCTCGGCGAGGCGGGCCTGGAGGAAGTCGACTATAGCGACCTCGACGACGCCACCTCGATCATGCCAGCAAAAGTCTCCAGCGGTTGGCTCGGCATCACCGACAAGTACTGGGGCGCGGCACTCGCTCCCAGCGGCGACAGGCCTTTCCAGCCGCGCTTCCTAAAGGGTGCGGCCGGCGCGGAGCCCACCTATCAAGCCGATTTTCTCGGCGACGCTGTCACGGTTCCCGCAGGCGGTAAGGCCGAACACCAAACGCTCCTCTTCGCCGGCGCGAAGGAGACGGCGCTCCTCGACGCCTATCAGGAGAACCTGCAGATTCCGCGGTTCGAACTGATGATCGATTGGGGCTGGTTCTATTTCATCACCAAGCCGCTCTTCCAGCTGATCGACTGGCTCTACCGCTTTTTCGGCAATTTCGGCCTCGCGATCCTCGCCGTCACGGTGCTGGTGAAGGCCGTCTTCTTCCCGCTCGCCAACCGCTCGTATTCGTCGATGACCAAGATGAAGAAGGTGCAGCCGGAGATGGTGAAGCTGCAGGAGCGCTTCAAGGACGACCGCATGGCGCTCCAAAAGGAGATGATGGAGCTCTACAAGCGCGAGAAGGTGAACCCGATAGCGGGCTGCTGGCCGATCCTCATCCAGATCCCCGTCTTCTTCGCGCTCTACAAGGTGCTGTTCGTCACCATCGAGATGCGGCACGCGCCCTTCTACGGCTGGGTCCGGGACCTCTCCGCGCAGGACCCGACGACGGTCTTCAACCTTTTCGGGCTGATCCCCTGGGATCCGCCACAGGCGCTGCATCTCGGAGTATGGCCACTCCTCATGGGCTTCACGATGTTCGTGCAGATGCGCATGAACCCGACGCCGCCCGACAAGACCCAGGCGATGATCTTCAACTGGATGCCGGTGGTCTTCACCTTCATGCTCGGCTCGTTTCCGGCCGGCCTCGTCATCTACTGGGCGTGGAACAACACGCTGTCGGTCATCCAGCAGGGCTTGATCATGCGGCGGCACGGCGTGCCGATCGAGCTCTTCGGCAACATGAAGGGCCTCTTCGGCCGGGCCAAGCCGAAGGGTACCCCGGCCGAGTAGATTCTCGGGGCGCGCGCGCCTGCGATCGTTGCCGCGAAAGCCGGTGACCCTTCCGCGGCTTCATGCTCTAAGCCTCGCATGAGAAGCGAGGCCCTCTTCCGCTATCCTTGGCGCTTCGTCACAGAAGCCCCGAACATGGCCGCGCTGCCGGCGGAGGGACCGCCGGAGGTCGCATTCGCCGGTCGCTCGAACGTCGGCAAATCGAGCCTCATCAACGCGCTCGTCCGGCAGACAAATCTCGCACGCACATCGAACAGCCCGGGGCGGACGCAGTCGCTTTTCTTCTTTGTGCCGGACGAGCCGAACGCGGCTCCCGGCCGCCTGCCGCCGATCGCGCTCGTCGACATGCCCGGCTACGGTTTCGCCAAGGCGCCGAAGAATGTGGTTGCCGCCTGGACAAAGCTGATCCGCGCCTATCTCGCCGGACGAGCGTCGCTGAAGCGCGTCTTCCTGCTCGTCGATGCGCGGCATGGGCTGAAGTCCACGGACGAGCCGCTGCTCGGCGAGCTCGACCGCGCCGGCGTCTCCTACCAGATCGTGCTGACGAAGGCCGACAAGGTGAAGCCGCATGAGCTTGCGGCAATCGAGCAAACAACCGCGGAGGCGATCCGCAAGCGGGCGGCGGCGCATCCGGCGATCATCACAACGTCGAGCGCAAAGGGCGATGGTCTCGACGCTGTGCGCGCCGAGATCGCCTCCTTCACGTGATCCGGATCGCGCGGCGCGACGGCTGACGATCTCGACGGGCGCGACAACGCCCTTCTGCAGCGCTGCCATGAGGTTCGCTATCTTCGTCGTCGCCTTTTCAATGCGGCAGCCGGCAGCTATGAGCACGGCAGGGAGCGACACGATGAACGACACGCCGCAAGATATCGCAAGGCAGAACGCCCACGACCAAGCCCGGCTTCTCGCCGAGGCGCTGCCTTTCATGCAGCGCTATGAAAACAAGACGATCGTGGTCAAATACGGCGGTGCGGCTATGGGCGATCCGGCGCTCGGCCAGGCTTTTGCGCGCGACATCGCGCTCCTGAAGCAGTCCGGCGTCAATCCGATCGTGGTGCATGGCGGCGGCCCGCAGATCGGCGAGATGCTGAAGAAGATGGGCATCAAGAGCGAGTTCCGTGGCGGACTTCGCGTCACCGACAAGGCGACGGTCGAGATCGTCGAGATGGTTTTGGCCGGCTCCATCAACAAGGAGATCGTTGCCCTCATCAACAAGGAGGGCGAATGGGCGATCGGCCTCTCCGGCAAGGACGGCAATATGGTGTTTGCCGAGAAGGCGACGCGGACGACGATCGATTCCGATTCGAAGATCGAGGAGGTTATCGACCTCGGCTTCGTCGGCGAGCCGGTCGAAGTCGACCGCACGCTTCTCGATCTCCTCGCCCGCTCCGAGATGATTCCGGTGATCGCGCCGGTGGCGCCGGGCCGCGACGGCGAGACCTACAACATCAACGCCGACACTTTTGCCGGCGCAATCGCCGGCGCGCTCGCCGCGACGCGCCTGCTTGTCCTGACGGATGTTCCCGGCGTGCTCGACAAGTCTGGCGCGCTGATCGACGAGCTGACCGTCGCGGAGGCGCGCGCGCTCATCGCCGACGGCACCATATCCGGCGGCATGATTCCTAAGGTCGAAACCTGCATCAAGGCGGTCGGCCGCGGCGTCGAGGGCGTCGTCATCCTCGACGGCAAGACGCCGCACGCCGTGCTCCTGGAGCTCTTCACCGAGCACGGCGCCGGCACACTCATCAAGGCCTGATGTCGGGGCCGGTCGGCCTCGGCGCCTATCCAAGCATGGGCAGGAACGGTCGGCCGGCGAGCGCCTGCAGAAGCGTGGCGACCGTGAGGCCGGCATAGACGAGCGCGAACGCCGCAAGCGTTGCGCTTGCGCGACGCGGCGCGAGCCGCTCGGCGAGAAGCGCGAAGACGGGCACAACCTGCATGGCGTGAATGCCGAAGAAATGCGCCACCCGCAGATCGCCTGCGTCGCGCGCCCAGCCGAAGATCGGCAGGCCGCCAGCGTCGGAGGCGACGGTACCGACCCAGTGCCCGCCGTTCTCCGCGATGACGAGCCCGGCGCCGGTGCCGAGCGCGAAGGTCAGGATGAGGCCGGCGATCACCGAGGAGCGGAACACAGGCGAGAGGGCGCCAACGCCGGAGCGGACGATCAGGAGCGCGAGGACGAGGCTTCCGGCCGTCATGATTACCGCCCCGAGGCCCATCAGGTTGAAGAGGAGGCCTTCCAGCGGCGTGGCGGTGTTGAAATGCGAGCTCACGCCGCGGCCGGCCTGGAAGCCGATGTAGACGATCTCGAGCACGCCACAGGCGGCGATCGTGACCGCCAGCGCCCGCACGGCGCGGGCGTCTCGCAGCCGCGGCGACAGGTAGCCCCAGAACCACGCGAGCGTCAGGAAATAGAGCGCGACCGAGGCCTCGAACTTCAGCGCCTTGGTCCAGACGTTGATGCCGTAAAGCGTGCGCGTCTCCACCAGATAGGCGAAGAGCGTCGGCGCCATGGCGGCGAAAAGCAGGATCCCCGCCCCGGCCAACGCCGGCTGCCGCCTGATCGTCTCGCCGGCGATGCGCGACAGGACGCCGCCGTCCAGGCCACGGGCGGAGCGTTGCAGCGGGAGCGAGAATGCGGTCATGGCGTCAGGCCTCCGCCGGCCGCGCCTGGCGTGCAACGGCGCGGATCACCATGAAGAGAAGAAACCCGGCCGGCCCGAAGAGGAAGGTGAGCACCAGCGCCGGCACGACGAGGAAGTGCGGGATACCTTCGGCCCGCGACGTGCGCACCTCCCAGGCGCCGACGAAAAGGTCGAAGGCGAGATAGTGCAGCCAGCCGGCGAGCAGCAGGCCCGGCGTCTGGAAAAGCAGGCGAACCTCGTCGAGCGACGAGAAGCCCCCCTCGGCGACGGCCCAGAAGGCTCCGATCAGCCCTGCATAGGCGACCGACAGGAGCGCTGGAACGGCGAAGCCGGCGACGCCGTCGATGACCCATGCCCGCCCGGGCAGCAGGATCAGTCCGGCCCAGCCGAGCAACGCAAACATGTTCGCGACGGAAAAGATCAGGTCGATGCTCATCGGCGCCTCCAATCTTGACAGCGACTAGATCATCTCTATCTGGACGATGTCAAGATCGACGCTTACAGTGCGAGAAACACGAAGCGGTGAGTGACGCTATGGAACGCCAGGTGCGCCACACCGCCCCGCGCGAGCGCCGGCGCGGCGGGCGCGGGAGGCGCTACCACCACGGCGACCTCAGAGCCGCGCTGCTCGAAGCCGCCGAGGCGGAGTTGGCGGAGAAGGGTGTGGACGGCTTCACGCTGAGAGCCTGCGCCCGCCGTGCCGGGGTGTCGCATGCCGCGCCCGCGCATCATTTTGCGGACGTGACGGCGCTGCTGACGGAGATGGCGGCGGTCGGCTTTGAGCGCCTAGTCGCCTCGATGCGCGAGCGGCGCGCTAAGGCCGCGAGCGACGCGCGCGCGCAGTTCGTCGCCGCCGGGCAGGGCTATATCGATTTCGCGATGAAGAACCCGCAGCACTTCATGCTGATGTTCGGAGGCGCCGGGCTCGACAAGAGCAGTGAGAGGTTGAAGGGTGTCGGCGACGTGGCCTTCGGTCACCTGCTGGCGGTGGTGTCCGGGATGATGGGCGGCGACGATCCGCTGACGGAGCGCCGCGGGCGGATCAATGTCCTCTTCGCCTGGTCTCTCGTACACGGCTTCGCCAAGCTCCGCATCGAGGCCACGAGCCTCGAAGAGTTGATGGCGTTCGGAACGCCGCAGGAGGAGGCGGACATCCGCGAGCTTCTCGATCGCGCCGCCGCCACACTGCACCCTGACGAGGGCTGAGCGACGCCGGCGCGCTGATCAAGGGGTGGGCGTCAGGGCCGAACGCGCCGGCCCTGACAATATCGGCTACATGGCCGCCACGACCTGACCGCGTATCTCGCCGTCCGGATGAGCGTCGGTATGGACGTTCACATACCACTTTCCGGCAGCAAGCTCTGCCGCCTGCTCGTCGGTCAAAGGGGCGGAGCCTTCGGACGGGCTCTCGAGATCCTCGATCGGAACGGCAACTCCGGCGTTCGCGCCAAGGTCAGCAGGCCCATGGAAGTGTGCGGCGGTTGGCGGGCCGGAGAGGCCGGAGAATTCGATCGTCCAGCTCAGCTCCTTTGTCTCGGAATTCCAAGTGACATTGGCCGTGCCGGTCGCGGCGGTGTCCACAGGAGGCACCTCTTCAGCACCGCTCAGTGTGGCCTGGAACTTCGTCTCCTCCGCGAGCGCCGATCCGCCCCATGCAATGGCGACGGCGAGGGCGGCTGCTGCGACGGCTGTCTGGGTGATGTGCATGTTGTCAACTCCTGCGTGTTGCGCTCACCGGGCGAACGCCCCGACCTTCGTTCCGTTCCGTGCGCAACAGCATTTCGCAATCGTTTGCCGGCGTTCCGTCTATCCTCGGACGGTGAAGTCTTAACCGCGGAGACCTATACTCGCCGGCATGAATCTCACTGTGGAAACCGTCGCTCCGCACAAGCAGCCCGAGCTCGGCATCTTCGCCGACAAAGAGGCGTGGATCTTCGATCTCGACAATACGCTCTACCCGCGCAGCTCCAACCTCTTCCAGCAGGTCGACGAGAGGATCCGGACCTATGTCCGTCAGCTCCTGAACGTCGACGAAGACGAGGCGGAGCGCATCCAGAAGAATTTTTACAAGGTGCACGGGACGACGCTGCGCGGCCTCATGCTCACGCACAAAGTCGACCCGGACGAATTCCTCGAATTCGTCCACGACATCGACCATTCGGCCGTGCAGCCGGACCCAGCGCTCGGCGCCGCGATCCTGAGGCTTCCCGGCAAGAAATACATTTTTACCAATGGCTCTCGTCAGCACGCCGAGAAGGTGGCCGGCCGGCTCGGCTTTCCGACGCACTTCGCCGACATCTTCGACATCGTCGCCGCCAATCTGGTACCGAAGCCGGAGCGGGAAACCTATGACCGCTTCGTGAAACACTTCCGCGTCGCGCCTGAACGGGCGGTCATGTTCGAGGACCTGACGCGGAACCTCGTCGCACCGAAGGCGGTCGGCATGACCACTGTGCTGGTGGTGCCGGCGGGAACGCGCGAAGTCTTTCACGGCGAGTGGGAATATGAGGGGCGCGACGACGACCACGTCGACTTTGTCACCGACGATCTCGCCCGCTTTGTCGAGCAGGTCGCCGATGCGATCGGCGGCGGCGCCAAAGCGAGGTCATGACCGGGCGATGCCCGATCTCCTCGTCAACATCGACGTAGACGATCTCGAAAAAGCTATCGCATTCTATTCGTGCGCCTTCGACCTGAAGGTCGGACGGCGCTTCGGAGCGGCGGGCGTGGAGATGTTGGATCATCCGCTCCCATCTATCTCCTCGTGAAGCCCGCCGGCAGCGCTGCTTCGACGACAACCCGCCAGCGCCGCGACTATTGCCGGCACTGGACGCCGCTGCACCTCGATTTCGTCGTGCTCGACATCAACGCTGCGGTGGCGCGAGCCGAGGGCGCCGGCGCCACGCAGGAGGAGCCGGTCAAATCCAGCAATTGGGGGAAGCTGGCGCTTATGGCTGACCCGTTCGGCCACGGCTTCTGCCTGGTGGAGTTCGTCGGCCGCGGCTACGACGAGATCGCGGAATCCTCTTAGGCTTGCACCCGCCCCCGGTAGCGGCGATATATGGCCAGGGAGGTTGGCGGCGGACGTGCTACTCGCCAACCGGGTCAGGTCCGGAAGGAAGCAGCCCCAACGAGATTCGGCACGGGTTGCCAGTCCAGCCTCCCGCTTTATTCTCCACCTTCCCGTCGCGCGAGGCCAACGCCGGCAAGCCATGACCGAACCCGCTCCCGGCTACCAGGTGCTCGCGCGGAAATACCGCCCGGCGCGCTTCGACGATCTGATCGGCCAAGAGCCGATGGTGAGGACGTTGAAGAACGCCTTCGCCGCGGGGCGCATTCCGCATGCCTGGATGCTGACCGGCGTGCGCGGCGTCGGCAAGACGACGACCGCCCGCATTCTCGCCCGCGGGCTCAACTTCGAGACGGAGGACGGCGCCGGCACGCCGAATGTCGACCTCGAAGTCGAGGGCGTGCATTGCCGCGCTATCATGGAGGGCCGCCACCCCGACGTGCTCGAAATGGACGCCGCCTCGCATACCGGCATCGACGACATCCGCGACATCATCGATTCGGCGCGCTACTCGCCGGTCTCGGCGCGCTTCAAGGTCTACATCATCGACGAAGTCCACATGCTCTCCAAGCAGGCGTTCAACGGCCTGTTGAAGACGCTCGAAGAGCCGCCGCCGCATGTGAAGTTCATTTTCGCCACGACGGAAATCCGAAAAGTGCCGGTCACCGTGCTGTCGCGCTGCCAGCGCTTCGACCTCCGCCGCGTCGGCGCCGCGGCGCTGATGGCGCATCTCGCCGGGATCGCCGAGAAGGAAGGGGTCGCAGCGGAGCCCGAAGCGCTTCGCCAGATCGCCCGCGCCGCCGAGGGGTCAGTGCGTGACGCGCTGTCGATCCTCGACCAGGCAATCGCGCACGGCGCCGGCAAGGTCGAGGCCGCCACGGTCGAAGGCATGCTGGGGCTCGCCGACCGCACGCGCGTGGTCGACCTCTTCGAGCATGCGATGCGGGGCGACGCCGCTGCGGCGCTTGCGGAGATCGACGCACAGCACGCCGCCGGCGCCGATGCGGCGATCGTGCTCACCGACCTCGCCGACTTTTGCCACTATGTGACGCGGCTGAAGCTTGCGCCGAACGCCGCCGCGCAGGCCGCCGTCTCGGAAACAGAGCGGGCGCGCGGCGCCGCGTTCGCCGAGGCGCTGTCGCTCCGCGAGCTCGCACGCGCCTGGCAGATTCTCTTGAAAGGCATCGAGGAAGTTGGCCTGGCGTCGCGGCCGCTTTCGGCCGCCGAAATGGTGCTGGTCCGCCTTTGCCACGCGGCCGAGCTGCCGACGCCGGACGAGGCGATCCGCATGCTGCGGGAGAATGGCGCGGCCGCGCCCTCGCCGCCTGCGCCGTCCCGCCCATCCGCATCGGGCGCGAGCCCGCAAATCATGCGCGGTCAGACAGCGCCGCGCCTCGAAACAGATGCGGTGTCACTCGCGACGCCAAAGCCCGAGCTGATGCTCCGGAGTTTTGACGATGTGATCGCCAAGGCGAAGGCCGAGCGCGACAGGCTGCTCGTCTTCGCGCTCGAACGGCATGTGCGGCCGGTCCGCTTCGAGCAGGGCCGGATCGAGATCGCGCTGACGCCCGACGCTGAGCCGAGCCTGCCGCAAAAGCTTGGGCAAATGCTGAAGGCTTGGACGGGCGAGCGCTGGATGGTCACCGTCAGCAAGAGCGAGGCGGGGGCGACTGCGCATGAGGCGCGCAAGAAGAGTGAGGCGACGCTCCTCGACGAGGCGCGGGCCGATCCGCTGGTCAGAAAAGTGCTGGAGCGTTTCCCGGGGGCGGAGATCGTGAGCGTGCGCGAGCGGGGCGTCGAAGCGGAGGCCGAAGCCGAGATCAATCGCCTCGATCCAGACGATGCGACCGGAAGAACCGACGGCGAGGACTGACGATGCGCGATTTTCTGGGAATGATGAAGCAGGCGAAGGAGCTGCAGGAAAAGATGCAGAGCCTGCAGGCGGAGATCGCCATGCTCGAAGCGACCGGCGCCTCGGGCGGCGGTCTCGTCAAGGTGACCGTCGACGGCAAGGGCGGCCTGAAAAGCGTCAAGATCGACCCCTCGCTCGCCAAGCCGGAGGAAATCGAGATCCTGGAAGACCTCGTAGTCGCCGCCGTCAACGATGCGCGCGGCAAGGCGGAGGGGCTTGCGGCGGAAAAGATGAAGACGCTGACCGCCGGGCTCGGGCTGCCGCCCGGGCTCAACCTCCCCTTCTAGAGCGACCGCATGGCGCGAAACGTCGTCGGGCCGGAGATAGAGCGGCTCATCCAATTGCTCGCGCGCCTGCCGGGGCTCGGACCGCGCTCGGCACGGCGGGCCGCGCTCGTCCTCCTGAAGAAGAAGGAGGCGTTGATGGAGCCGCTCGCCAAAGCGGTCGCGGAGGCTGCGGCCGCCGTCTCTGTTTGCCCCGTTTGCGGCAACGTCGACACGCAGTCGCCCTGCACCATCTGCCGCGACGCCAGCCGCGATTTCTCCATCCTGGTGGTGGTGGAGGATGTCGGCGACCTCTGGGCGCTCGAACGCGCTGTGGCGACAAAGGGCCGCTATCACGTGCTCGGCGGCGTGCTGTCGCCGCTCGACGGGATCGGCCCGGACGACTTGAACATCGCCTCGTTGAACGGCCGCGTGCGCGAACTGCGCGAAGGTGGTGGCGGCATTTCCGAAGTCATCCTCGCCATGAACGCCACCGTCGAGGGCCAGACCACAGCCCACTACATTACCGACCAGCTTGCCGGCTCCGGCGCCAAGGTCACGCGGCTCGCGCATGGCGTGCCGATCGGCGGCGAGCTCGACTATCTCGACGACGGCACGCTCACCGCCGCCATGAAGAGCCGCACGCCGTTCTGACTAATCCTTACAGAACATATAGCGAACAGAAGCCCCGACGTGATACGGTTCTGGAAGTTGCTGGAGGAGGAGCACCATGCCGATATCCGACGATGCCGATCTCGTTCTCTACTACGCGCCGCAGAGCAGGGCGGTCACAGCGCTCCGCCTCATGGAAGAGCTGGAGCGGCCCTATCGACTCGAAGTCATCGACCTGAACAAGGGCGACCAGAAGAAGCCGGAATTCCTTAAGCGCAATCCGATGGGCAAGGTGCCGCTCGTTCTCGACGGAGAGATCGCGGTGGCGGAGACCGGCGCGATCTTCGCGTATCTCGCCGACAAATATGCGCCGGGGAGGCTCGCTCCCCGCGTCGACGCGCCGGAGCGCGGCGACTATCTCCGCTGGCTGTTCTTCGCCGCCGGCGTGATGGAGCCGGCCTACGGCGAGAAAATCTTCAAATGGGACCTGCCGAGCCGCCAAGTCGGCTGGGGTTCGTTCGACAACATGCTTTCGACCGTCACAGATGCCGTCAGCAAGCGCGAATGGCTCGCCGGCCGCTTCAGCGCTGCCGACATCTATGTCGCCTCGACGCTCCGCTACGGCATGCTCTTCGGCATCATCCCGAATGAAGGTCCGCTTGCCGACTACGTGGCGCGATGGACGGCGCGACCCGCCTCGGAGCGCGCCGCCGCGATCGACAAGCGCTACATGCCCGAAACGGCCGGGTAGACGCGGCGTCGCAAGCGGCGCGGATCAGTTCTCATCGAAAGGCAGCGCCGGAAGCGGTTCCGGCTTTGGCACTGGGAGTCCGATCGTTCCGATTTCGCGGCCGCGCCGCGTCACCTTTTCGCCCGAGATGAGAATCTGCTCGATGTCCTTCTCGACCATGCCGAAGTGGCTCGCGAGCTTGCGGACGCGCTCGTCGAGACGCTCGACGTCGAGCATCATCTTCGCCACCTCGTCCTGGATGACGTGCGCCTGCTCGCGGAGGCGCTGATCGCGCAGCACCTGCTGGATGACCTGGATGGAGAGAAGCAATAGCGAGGGCGAAACGATCACCACGCGCTCGCGATAGGCGCGCTGCACGACGTCGTCAAAACCCTCGTGAATTTCGGCGAAGACCGATTCCGACGGGACGAACATGAAAGCGGTGTCGTGTGTCTCGCCCGGCATCAGGTATTTGTCGTGGATGTCCTTCACGTGCTTCTGCATGTCGCCGCGAAAACGCTGCTGCGCCGCCTTCAGCGCTTCGGGGCTTGCGGCAGCCTTCAGGGCGGTGTGCGCTTCGAGCGGGAATTTGGCGTCGATCACAAGCGGCGGCGCGTCGTTCGGGAGATAGATCACGCAGTCGGGGCGCGCGCCGGACTTCAGCGTGAACTGGAAGGCGAAGGCGCCGGGCGGGAGGTTGTCGGAGACGATCGACTCCATGCGCCCCTGGCCGAAGGCGCCGCGGGTCTGCTTGTTCGCCAGAATGTTCGAGAGCGTCGTCACCTGGCCCGTCAGGTCGGAAATGTTGGCCTGCGCCGCGTCGAGCACAGCGAGCCGCTCGTGCAGGCGCTTCAGATTCTCGTGCGTGTTCTTGGTGGCCTCGCCCATCGACTGGTTGAGGCCGTGTGTCATGCCGTCGAGCCGCTCGGAGAGCGCCTTGCTCATTTCGGCCTGGCGGCCACTGAGGAGCTCGGCCATGGCCTGCATACGGCCGGTCATCTCCGACTGCGCCTGCAGGAGAACTCCTATGCGCGCCTCGAGCTCCTGGGCACGGGCGGCGGCGCCCTGCTCGGCGAGCCGGCCGGCGCGACCAGCGCGCCAAAGCCCCGCGAGACACGCGGCCAAAAGCAGGAGAGCGACGAGAAAACCGGCCGCGACAAGCGTTTCCATGCCCGCTCAATTAGCTGATTCGTCCGAAAGCCCCGAAGCATGCCGCTCCGGGGCCTCCGTTTCGCGTTCCACGACCGGGCGGGGGCGGATCCCGGTCGCGCCCCGCGATCCCGGCCTTATTGGTTGGCTGGCCCGTTATCCTCTGGGTCATCCTGCCCCGGCCCACGCCCGGATCCGTGCGGACCGCGATGGCGCGGGTGGTCGTCGCGCGAAAGCATGCCGTCGTCGTTCCGGTCGAAACGGCTGACCAGAGTGCCGAAGCGGCCGTCGAGCTCCGCCTTGGCAATCGCCGCATCGCCGTTGGGATCGAGGAACTGGAAGGCGCGAACGGCGAGCGGGCGAGTAATGTCGGCCCACAGCGCCTGGAACTCGTCGAGCGCCAGGCTGCCGTTCTTGTCGGCGTCGAACTGGGAGAAACGGGCGTTGACCGCCGCGTCGATCTCCTCCTGCGACAGCGCGCCGTCATTATTGGCATCGACGTTCTGCAGCATTTCGTGGCCGATCTCGCCGAAGCCGCCCATCATCCCCCCATGGCCCATCGGACCGCCGAAGCCGCGCTCGGCGAAGCTCGACCCGACCAGGAACAGCCCGCCGGTGACGGCAAGCGCGCTGGTTGCGAGCGCGATTTTCACACTTCTCTTCATAAGCCTGTCTCCTTGATGCTCGTTGAACGATGCGGAGACTGGCGCGAGGTTGTCACAGGACTATCCGCGCGATCCCCCTTTTTGTCGCCATTCGTGCCGGGACGGAGGACCGACACAATCTGTTACACTTTTCCTGAAGCGCCGCGGACGGCTTCGGTTTAGCTCGATCCTCATGGAGCGCACGCCGCATATCCTGATCGTCGACGACCATCGCGACATCCGCGAGCTATTGGCGCGCTTCCTTGCCAAGCACGGGCTTCGCGCGAGCGTCGCGGAGACTGCCGCCGCCGCGCGCAAGGCGATGCAGGCCGCCGACATCGACCTCGTGGTGCTCGACATCATGATGCCGGGCGAGGACGGGTTGTCGCTCACCCGCTCGATCCGCGAGACGAAGGCGATCCCGGTCATCCTCCTGACCGCCATGGGCGAGGAGACCGACCGCATCGTCGGCCTCGAGGTCGGGGCCGACGATTATGTCGCCAAGCCCTTCAGTCCGCGCGAGCTCCTTGCCCGCATCAAGGCGGTGCTGCGGCGGGCTCAGACGCTGCCGCGGCCGCGCGATGCCGGCCACGGGCGGCTCGCCTTCGACCGGTGGATTCTCGATCTCGGGCGGCGCGAGCTCATCGACGAAAAGAGCGTCGCGGTGCCGCTGTCGAGCGGCGAGTTCCGTCTCCTCGCGGCACTCCTCGAACGGCCAGGCATGGTGCTTTCGCGCGAGCAGTTGCTCGATCTGACGCGCGGGCGTTCGGCACAGCCCTTCGATCGCTCGATCGACAACCAGATCAGCCGGCTGCGCAAAAAGCTCGAGCGTGATCCGCGCGCGCCGCGGCTCATCAAGACAGCGTGGGGCGACGGCTACAGTTTTGCCGGCGAGGTGACGCCGCTATGAGGTTCTGGCCGAAGAGCCTCGCCGGGCGGCTCGCGCTGCTCCTGGTGCTGACCCTTGTCGTTGCCCAGATCGCGACGTTTGCGCTCTTTGCCGGCGAGCGCATCTCGGCATTCCGCATGGCTTATCGCGAGGATCTGTTCGTGCGGATCGAATCGCTCGTCGGGCTTCTGGAGGAGACCGAGGCTGCGCAACGTGAGCGGCTGGTAGCTGCGACGACCTCGCCGCAGTTTCGTATCGCGATTGCGCCAACGCCCTCGTTAAGCGAAGCTCAGTCGAACTCGTCCCCGCTTCGCGCGAGCCTCGCCACCGCTCTCGGAAAGCCCGAGAGCGACGTCCGCGTCACCTTTGTCGAGCGCCCCGGACGCCCCTTTCGCGAGAGGCGACGGGAGAGAGAGGATGACGACGAGGACAAGGAAGAGGATCGGCGCGGGCCGCGCTGGCTGACGCTTTCGATTCACCTCGCGGACGGCACCTGGCTGAACGCCTTCGCCGACCGCCCGCCGGTCCCCCCGCTCGGCCACGCTTTCCTCGCCTCTTTCCTGATCTCGGCGACGGCCGTCGCCGCCGTCGGTGCGCTTGGGATCCGCTGGGCTAGCGGCCCGATGCGGCGGCTCGCAAGCGCCGCGGACCGGCTGGGTCGGGGTGAAAGCTTCGAGCCACTTCCCGAGACCGGGCCGCAGGAGACGCGGCAGGCCAACGTCGCCTTCAATCGCATGCGCGAGCGGCTGGAGCGCTACATTCGCGACCGCACGGCGATGCTGGCGGCGATCGCGCACGATCTTCGCACGCCGATCACGAGCCTGCGCCTCCGGGCGGAATTCATCGAGGACGAGGACGCCAAGGCGAAGATCCTGGAGACGCTCGCTGAGATGCAGGCCATGGCCGAGGCGGTGCTTGCGTTCGCGCGAGGCGATTCCGAAAGCGAACCGACGCGGGCGACCGATGTAACGGCGCTGGTGGAAAGCATCGTCGAGGACATGGCCGCAAGCGGGCGTGACGCCCGCTTCGAGGAGTCGCTGCCGGTGACGCTGAAGTGCCGTCCCTTCGCGCTGAAGCGTGGCATCGGCAACCTTATCGACAATGCGACGCTCTACGGGGCACGTGCGCGCGTGAAGGTCGAGGCCGACAAGGACGAGGTCCGCATCCTCATCGACGACGACGGGCCCGGCATTCCGCCTGCGGATCTCGAGCGGGTATTCGAGCCTTTCGTTCGCCTGGAAGGATCGCGAAGCCGCGAGACGGGCGGCGCCGGCCTCGGGCTTGCGATCGCGCGCAGCATCTTTCGCGCGCATGGCGGCGACGTCAGGCTCGAGAACCGGCCGGAGGGAGGCCTGCGGGCGACGGCCAGCTTGCCGGTTTGAGCTTTCCGACGAATATCGCGTTTCGATTGACAGAGTAAGGAATATTCCTTACATCCGATTGAGTTTTCCTTGGAGGCGCCAATGCCTGCAATTCTCGAGCGAGTCGGCACGATCACCGAAAAGGGCCAGATCACCGTTCCGAAGCCGGTTCGTGATGCGCTCGGCGTCACCTACGGCGGGCGGATCGTTTTCCGCGTCGACGACCGTGGCGTGTCCGTTCATCCGGTGGATAGCGAGGTAGAAGATCCGACCCTGGCGAGTTTTCTTTCCTTCCTTGCGAAGGACATGCGGGAGCGTCCAGAGGCGATTTCCGCGTTTCCGACGGCGCTGGCGGAGCGGATCTCGGAATTGATTGGCACAGCCGAGGTCGATCCGGATGAAGAAATCGAAGGGCCTGTCGCCCTCTGACCCTCGACTTGCGATCAAAGGCTGGCAGATCTTTGCGCACCCGCTTCTGCTCGATCAGCTCGAGCGGCTAGTCGGAGCGGTCGAGAAGGAGCGGGCAAAGCACCCGCGAAAATACCAAGCCAGCGCCAACGCCAAGCTGCTGAGGGCACTCTCCAGACTTCTCTTCGAAACGATTCCCGATGACCCGGCGCGCCCGGAATACAGGCTGGGCAACACGCTTGGAGCCGATCACCGGCACTGGTTCCGGGCGAAATTCGGCGGGCAGCGCTTCCGCTTGTTCTTTCGCTACGATTCCAGAGCGAAGATCATTGTCTACGCTTGGGTGAACGACAATCGGACGCTGAGAACCTACGGCGCCAAGACAGACGCATATGTGGTCTTTGCGTCAATGCTGCGGGCGGGAAATCCCCCGGACGACTGGAACGCATTGTTGTCGGCCGCGAAAAACGAAAACGCGCGGGGGCGCCTACGCCGCTCACGCGCGCCACCGCGGCAGCCGCGCGATTGATGCTTTGGCGCGGGCGCGCTCCTTTCGCGATTGATCGCTAGCCTGCCGGTTTGAGCGGTCATTGATCGAGGTGATACGGCCTGATCAGCGATTCGGCGGGGATATTCCATTCCCGATGTAGTTTGTACGCCATCGGTATCGTCAAGGCCCGCTTGCGGTTCATGATCTCCGAGGCGCGCGGCCGCGAGCCAAGCACGCGGGCAAGGTCGGCCTGCGTATAGCCGGCGGTTTCCATCCGGTAGCGGATTGCATCGATCGCATCGGCCGGCTCGATCGGCCAATACTTCGCCTCATCGGCTTCGATGACGGTCGCCAGAAGATCGAATCGATCCGCCCCCGCCGTTCGTGCCGCGGGCGGGTTCTCGAAATAGTTAGCGATCTCGGCAAGGGCCCAGTCGTAGTCAGCCTCTGTTCGAAGTAGACGGATATTCTTCATCAGATCGTCTCGGATCGATCCTCACGCGACCTTCAGAAGCATGCGCCCGGTCGCCCTCACCGGCTCAGCATGCTTGATCGTTATCTCGACGTCGTCGCCGAGACGGCGCACGAAACTGAACAATCGCTCTAACGAGAAGCCGGAGATGCGGCCGTTTACGAGCGATGAGACGTCAGGTTGAGCCACCTTCAGCATTTTCGCTGCCCTCGCCTGGGTCAGTCCCTGTTCGCTGATGAGAGTCCTGATACGAAGCGCAAGCTGTGCCTTCAGGAGCTCCTCGTCCGGATTCTCGAGACCGAGATCTGCGAAGACATTCCCGCTTCCGCGTTTGACATCCATCTCTACGTTCCCGGCGTTGGTTTCGAACGATAAGTCGCTCGGTTATGAGCGGCGGCGATCTTTAAGCGCGTTTCAATCAGATCCCGGTCGCGCTTTGGAGTTTTGGCGGCTCGCTTGGACTTTTTCTGGAATGCATGCAGCACATAGATCACAGAACCGAACTTGACCGTGTAGATGCCCCTGTAGGCATTTTCCGTCGTGATCCGCGACGATCTCCAAAACACCAGCTCCACCAAATCCAGAAAGCGGCTTCGCAGCCGGGTGCCTGCCGCCAATCTGCGCCTCGAACAGCGCCTGACCAAAGTCGCGGCGGACCTCACGAGGGAAGCCACGCAGATCATCCAGCGAAGACCCAACCCACTCGATTGGCTTGACCGAGGCGGGAAGCCGAAGGGACATCGCATCTTTCATAGCAGTACTACTATAGTCTCGACAAGCGATTGCGAGCGAGAGACCCGCAGCGGCCGCGCGATTGACGCCCGCTGGGCCAACGCCTATGTCGCGCCGGTCATGTCGAACCTCGAAATCCTCACCATCCCCGATCCCGTCCTGCGCCAGAAAAGCGCGCCCGTCGAAGCAGTCACCGACGCGACGCGGCGCTTCATGGATCAGTTGCTTGCGACCATGTACGAGGCGCCGGGGATCGGGCTCGCCGCGATCCAGGTCGGCGAGAAGCTGCGCATCATCACAATCGACGTGGCGCGCGAGGAAGAGCCGCGAAGCCCCCTCTTCCTCATCAATCCAGAGATCCTCTGGAGCTCGGAGGACGAGCGTTCGACCTACGAGGAGGGGTGCCTGTCGATCCCCGACTACTACGCCGAAGTGGAGCGGCCGGCGAAGGTCCGGGTCCGCTACGTCGACTATGAGGGGGAGCAGCAGGAGCGCGAGGTGGAAGGCCTTCTCGCCACCTGCGTACAGCATGAGGTCGACCACCTGAACGGCGTCCTCTTCATCGATTACCTGTCCAAGCTGAAGCGCGATCTGGTCGTGAAAAAATTCACCAAGGCGGCGCGCGAGAAGGAACGCCAGCGCCAGCATCGGATCTGATGATGGCGCTTCGCGTCGTCTTCATGGGCACGCCGGAATTCGCGGTGCCCACGCTGACGAGAATCGTCGATGCCGGCCATGACGTCGCCGCCGTCTTTACGCGGGCACCGCAGCCGGCCGGGCGCGGCATGGCCGAGCGGCCTTCGCCGGTGCATGAGGCGGCGCGCGAACTCGGCGTTTCGCTCGTCATACCGCGGACCCTCAAGATTCCCGCGGCTGAGGCGCTGTTCGCCACGCATCGCGCGGATGTTGCCGTCGTCGTCGCCTACGGACTGATCCTGCCAAAGGCGATCCTCGACGCGCCGGGCCACGGCTGCCTCAATTTGCATGCCTCAGCGCTCCCGCGCTGGCGGGGAGCGGCGCCGATCGAGCGCGCCATCATGGTGGGCGACGCGGAGACGGCCGTCATGGTGATGCGCATGGAGGAGGGCCTCGACACCGGCCCGATTTGCCTTGCCGAGCGCGTGCCGATCGGCGCGGACGAAACAGCGGGCGAGCTTCGCGCCCGGCTGGCGCCGATCGGCGCCGAACTCATGGTCCGTGCGCTCGCGAGGCTGGAAGAGGGAAAACTCGACTGCACGCCGCAGCCGGAGACCGGCGTCACCTATGCCAAAAAGATCGACAAGGCGGAGACGCGCATCGATTGGCGGCGGCCCGCCGCGGATTTGCATAATCAGATCCGTGGCTTGTCGCCGTTTCCGGGCGCCTGGTGCGAAATTCAGCGCGAGGGGAGCCACGAGCGCGTCAAGATCCTCCGCGCCAGGCGGACGGAGGGATCGGGGCCACCCGGCACCATTCTCAGCCTCGACCCGCTCCTCGTCGCCTGCGGGTCGGGTGCTCTTGAACTGACGGAGCTGCAGCGTGCCGGCAAGAAACCCGCCGCGGTGGCCGAATTTCTGCGTGGCGCGCGTCTGGCTCGGGGATCGACGCTGGCGTAAGTGTTGACCTCCTTGGCCTTTCTGAGAACCATGCCGCGCCGACGCTTGTGAGTCTCGATTTGACCTGGATCAAGCATCCTTCCGACAAGCTCTTGGCAGCCAAGCCCGAGCCGCGCGCCGACCTTGTGGTGATGCGAGTCGAGGAGCCGCACGATGCGTCGCAGATCCGCGACCTCCTGGAGGCTTCGTTCACGGACTTTGGCGAGGCAATCCTGGTCGACAGGCTGAGGAGCGACGGCGACATCGTGCTTTCGCTCGTGGCGGAGGATGTGGGGGTCGTCATCGGCTACATCGCCTTTTCGCGGCTCATGGTCGAAGGCGGCGAGGCACCCTTCCGCGCCGTCGCGCTGGCGCCACTTGCGGTCTATCCTGAATATCAGCAGCAGGGCATCGCCACGCGCCTCGTGCAGGAGGGGCACGCCTGCCTCGCCGCCATCGGCGAGACACTATCCGTCGTGGTCGGCGAGCCGCACTTCTATGGCCGATTCGGCTACAGCAACCGCCGCGTCGCAAACTTCGACAGCGAATACCAATCGCCTTATCTAATGGCCCTTTCCTTCGGCGGAGCGCCCACACAAGGACGCCTCGCTTACGCGCCGGCCTTTGCAGCGCTCAGCGAAAATGCCCCGCTACAAACTGACGATTGAGTATGACGGCACGCCCTTCGTCGGCTGGCAGCGCCAGACGAACGGTCGCTCCGTGCAGCAGGCGATCGAAGAAGCGCTTGTCCGGCTGACCGGCGAGGAGCCGACGATCCGCGGCGCCGGGCGTACCGATGCCGGCGTGCACGCGCTCGGCCAGGTCGCGCATTTCGACCTTCTCCGCGATTGGAC
Organism: uncultured Propylenella sp.; assembly: GCA_964440525.1. GTDB lineage: Bacteria > Pseudomonadota > Alphaproteobacteria > Rhizobiales > Afifellaceae > DASWJZ01. The sequence goes on from CAYTTC010000044.1 coordinate 19,417, forward strand.
GGGCGACAAGCTCAGGGACGGGCTCAATGCGCATCTGCGGCCAGAGCCCATCGCAATCCTCCGGGCCGAAGCCGTCGCCGACGGCTTCGATGCGCGCTATTCGGCGGTTCGCCGCCATTATTCATACCGCATCCTCATGCGCCGCGCTCCGCCGGTAATCGACCGCGGCCGCGTCTGGCACGTGGGGCGGCCGCTCAACGCGGTCGCGATGCACCGGGCCGCGCAGAAGCTCGTCGGCACGCACGACTTCACCACTTTTCGCTCCACCGAATGCCAGGCCAAAAGCCCGGTCAAAACCCTCGATCGGTTGAGCGTGCTCAAACGGAGCGAAGAGCTCACCATCGAGGCGACGGCGCGTTCTTTCCTTCACAACCAGGTCCGCTCGCTGGTCGGGTCGCTGAAGCTGGTGGGCGAAGGAAAATGGAGCGGCGACGACCTCGAGGCGGCACTTCTTGCGCGCGACCGGACCGCCTCGGGGCCGGTCGCGCCGCCCGACGGGCTCTATCTGATGCGGGTGGATTATCCGGAAGGCTAGGTTAGTCGATCGAAGGCCGACCAGACGACGAGGCTGATCAGGAGGTCGAGAACCACGATCGGCAACGCCATCGCCACGGAGACGGAAAGCGTCGTGCGCGCGATGACATAGGAGAAGCGGAGCGCGACCGCGATCGCGACAATCAGCGCAAAGGGCATCAGCGCCGACGGCAGGACGCCGAGAAGATGCAGCGCGTGCACCACCGCCACGATTGCGGCGATGAGCACGGACGCCCAATTGCGCGCCACGATATAGGGCACATAGCGCGAGCCGAGCCCAAAGGGAGGCGCGAGCAGCGCAAAGATCAACGGGAAGGCGAACCAATCGACAAGAAGCGCAAATCCATTCAGCGCAATCGTGCCGCCGGTGAGCGGTTCGGCAACGCCGGACTCCGGCAAAAGCGGCTGTTGGCTGATGAGGGAGAGGAGCGCGAAAGGCGCGAGCAGGATCACGGCTGCAAAGGAGCGCCAAAAGCCTTCGAGCGACGTGTCGAGGCGATTGAGGCCGTCCGGCCGGCCGAGCATGACCTGCCAGGCGCCGGTGAGGTTGTCGCGAACGTAGTTGACGCCGTTCATCACCGGAGAAAATACGCCCCCAGAATCTCTTCGTAGATCGCGGCCGTGCGCTCGATATCGGCGAGGGACACGTGCTCGTCGATCTGGTGCACGGTGGCGCCGACCGGACCGAATTCGACGACCGGGCAATAGTTTTTGATGAAGCGCGCATCCGATGTTCCACCGCTCGTCGACAGCGCGGGGCGGCGACCTGCGACCTTTTCGATCGCGTCGGAAACCAGCCCGATCAGGGTCTCGTCGCGCGTCAGGAAAACATCCGACGACGGAGGCTCTGGCGTCAGCCGCCAGCGGATCGGGAGTTTTGGCGAGAGCAACGGATCTGCAGCCGCGACCGCGAGCCGCTTTTCGATCTCCGCCTGCAGGCTCGCGCGCGTCCAACGGTCGTTGTAGCGGCTGTTGAAGCGCGCCGTCGCGCTCGCGGGAATCACGTTCCACACCGGATTGCCGACATCGACGCTGACGACCTCGAGCGACGACGGCCCGAAATGCTCCGACCCCGCGTCGAGCGGCGCCGATTGCAGCGCGTAGAGAAGCTGGGTGAGGCCACGCACCGGATTGTCAGCCAAGTCTGGATAGGCAGCATGGCCCTGGGTTCCCTCCACGACGAGCGTGGCGGAGAAGCTGCCGCGGCGGCCGATCTTGATCTGGTCTCCGAGCTCGCGCGCGCTGGTCGGCTCGCCGACGAGCGCCGCGGAGAAACGTTCGCCGCGGTTTGCGGCCCAATGGAGGAGCTCGACGGTGCCGTTGATGGCGGCGCCCTCCTCGTCTCCGGTGACAAGGAACGACAGCCTTCCGCCGAAATCAGAACCGTTCTCGGCGACGAAGCGAAGCGCGGCGACAACCATGGCGGCGAGACCGCCCTTCATGTCCGCCGCGCCACGTCCAAAGAGCACGCCGTCGACAATCTCCGCCGCGAAGGGGGGATGCCGCCAGCTTCCCTCCGGGCCGGGCGGGACGACGTCGACATGGCCGGCAAGGGTGAGATGCCGGGAGCCGTGGCCGATTGCAGCGAAGAGATTTTCGACCGGCACGCTGCCCGGCTCCGAGAAGGTAGGCCGGTCGATTGCAAATCCGGCCGGAGCGAGGTAGCGCTCCAGCACGTCGAGCGCCGGGCCGCCCGCCGGCGTGACCGTCGGAGCCCGCACAAGCTCGACGAGGAGATCGCTGGTGGTTGGAACCTTTTTCGTCATGCCGGCACGCTATCAGTCGCGTCGCCATAAGCGTTCGGCCCCGCCGTGCCGGGCAGCATGCCGATCCAGATCGTGAAGGCGAAATTAACGAGCGGCACGAACATCGCCAGCGCCAGGAAGCCGCTATAGCCGACGTCGTGCAGCCGCTTCACCGAAACGGCGACATTCGAATAGACCGTCACCAGAATCACGAACGGTCCGACCGCCTGGGCGAGGCGAGAGAAGCTTGCCTGCTCGCCGCCTAGGAGCTGGCCGACAATGACGGCGTTCAGGCATATCAGCAGAGCATAGGACAGCCAGTAAACGCGGCGCGAGATCCGCCCCTTAAGGCCGAAAAGGAGCCAGGGTATTGAAGCGCCCCACCCGCCGGTCCGCAAGTTCGGCACGGTCCCTCAATCGCGCAGAAGTTCGTTGATGGAGGTCTTAGCGCGGGTCTTCTCGTCGACCTGCTTGACGATCACCGCGCAATAGAGCGAGGGGCCGCCGGAGGCGCCGGGCATGGAGCCGGAGACGACGACCGAATAGGGCGGCACCTCGCCGTAAAACACTTTTCCTGTGGCGCGATCGACGATGCGCGTCGAGGCACCGAGATAGACGCCCATGGAAAGGACCGAGCCCTCGCGCACGACGACGCCCTCAGCCACCTCGGCGCGCGCGCCGATGAAGCAATCGTCTTCGATGACCACTGGGCCGGCCTGCAGCGGCTCCAGCACGCCGCCGATTCCGGCGCCGCCGGAGATGTGGCAGCGCTTGCCGATCTGCGCGCACGAGCCCACCGTCGCCCAGGTATCAACCATCGTGCCCTCGTCCACATAGGCGCCGAGATTGACGAACGACGGCATCAGCACGACGCCAGGCGCGATGAAAGCCGAGCGGCGCACGATCGATCCCGGCACGGCGCGAAAGCCGGCAGCGCGAAAACGGCTTTCGCCCCAGCCCTCGAACTTCAACGGCACCTTGTCCCACCAGGCCATGCCTCCGGGTCCCGGAACGAGTTGCATGTCGTTCAGCCGAAAAGACAGCAGAACAGCTTTCTTCAGCCATTGATTGACGATCCATCCGCCGTCGCGTTTCTCGGCCACTCTGACCTCGCCGGAATCAAGAAGGTCGAGCGCGGCATCGACCGCCTCGCGCACCCGGCCTCCAGTCGAAACGCCGATCGTCTGGCGCTCTTCAAACGCTCCCTCGACAATGCTGCGAAGCTGGGCAATGTCGGTCATCAAACCTCCGGGGAAATGCGCGCGGACCTTGTGAGCCGCGAGCGCCGGACAGTCAACCAACAGCCTACCTAGACCCTCAAACGGGCTCTAGGTTTGTTCAAGCATGATCTTTTCCGAAAAGCGGTTCCCACTTTTCGGGATCATGTTCTAGGAGCGGCTTTGCACGATTTCGCCCTCGATCCGAAGATCGCCGCCGACAGTCTGCCGGTGACCGAGCTGAGGCTCTCCGCGGTCCGGCTGATGCGCGATGCCAATTATCCCTGGCTCCTCCTCGTTCCGCGCCGGTTCGGACTTGTCGAGCTGACCGACCTCGAACCAGCCGGGCAAATGGACCTCATGCGCGAAATCGCATCGGCGAGCACGGCGCTCAGGGCTGTCGCCCCCGCGGACAAGCTCAACATCGCCACGCTCGGCAACATGGTGCGGCAGCTGCATGTCCATGTGATCGCCCGCAGGCGCGACGATCCGGCCTGGCCGAAGCCGGTCTGGGGCGCGGTGCCCGCAACAGCCTACGCACCGGGCGCGGCGGAAGCCCTTGCCGCAAAGCTCGCCGCGCGCTTGAAGTGACAGGTGGCCGCCCCACACCGTCGGCTACCCTCTAAAGGCACCCATGGCCTCTTTCTTCAACGACCGCATCCTTCACCAGCGAAGCTCGCTTCATGCCTTTTCCGGCAATCCAATCGAGCGGTGGAGCGAGGCGCGCAGCGAGG
>CAYTTC010000044.1:23746-27227 GCA_964440525.1 uncultured Propylenella sp.
CTTCATGCCTTTTCCGGCAATCCAATCGAGCGGTGGAGCGAGGCGCGCAGCGAGGCCGCCCTCGCCGAGGCGCTCGCCGGGGAGAACGCGGCGATCTATCTGCTCAGCGAAGATCGCGCCCTCGTCCGCCTGAACGGCGCGCGGCTCAAAGCCGGCTTCCGGCCCGACGAGGCGCGCGAACTGGGGCTCGAACGCGACAGCCTCATCTTGCTCGGCATCGTCGCAGAGGGGCCGCGCCTCGCCGGTCACGTCGCCGCTGCGACGCCGCTTCCCGACGACATCAAGGCGGTCGACCTCAGGTCGCTGGCGATCGATGGTGCGCTCGAGCAGGGCGATCTCGCGGCGCTAGCGCAGGCGCGCTCTTATCTTCACTGGCACGCGGTGAACCGCTTCTGCGGAAGCTGCGGCGCGCCGCTCGAAATGAAGGGCGGCGGCGGGAGTCGCACCTGCCCGTCCTGCGCGGGCGAGATCTTTCCGCGCGTCGACCCGGTCGTCATCATGCTGGCGATCGACGGCGAGCGTTGTTTGCTCGGCCGGCAGTCGCGCTTCGCTCCCGGCATGTATTCGGCGCTCGCCGGCTTTCTGGAGCCAGGCGAGACGATCGAGGAAGCAGTCAGGCGCGAAGTGAAGGAGGAGGCGGGGATCAGAATCGGTCGCGTCGCCTACCACTCGAGCCAGCCTTGGCCGTTCCCCTCCTCGCTGATGATCGGCTGCCACGCCGAGGCGCTTTCCACAGAGGTCGACGTCGACGCCGAGGAGCTCGAGGATTGTCGCTGGTTCGACCGTGAGGAGGTGCGCCTCATGCTCGCCGACGAGCATCCGCAAGGCCTGAAGGCGCCGTTTCCGATGGCGATCGCGCACCATCTGATTGCGGCGTTCGCCGAGTCCGGCGCGTAGCCCGGATGGAGCAAAGCGCAATCCGGGACTCGCTCAGCTTGCCGCGTGGAAATCGGTGAACGACACAACGGACGCCACCCCGGATTTCGCTTCGCTCCATCCGAGCTACGTTGTCGGCGCCTGCGGGCGGAGATCGCGGTTGGCCTCGGGCTCGGCGATGTTCTTGCGGAAGGGGCTCGCCGGATAGACGCCCACGATGCGGAACTCGGCGGAGAAGAATTCCAGCTCCTCCAGCGCGAGTTTTAGATTGTGGTCGTCCGGATGGCCTTCCACGTCGGCATAGAAGAGCGTGGCGAAGAATTTTCCGCCGAGCTGGTAGCTTTCGAGCTTCGTCATGTTGACGCCGTTCGTGGCGAAGCCGCCCATCGCCTTGTAGAGCGCGGCGGGGACGTTGCGGACGCGGAAGATGAAGGACGTGATGACCGGGCCGTTCGTTGCCGGCGCGCGCAACGCCTCGGGCGACAGGATGATGAAGCGCGTCGTGTTGTGGGCCTCGTCCTCCACGTCCTCTCTCAGGATGTCGAGCCCGTAGATTTGCGCGGCGAGGCGGGAGGCGAGCGCGCCGCGCTTCGGATCGCCGAGCTCGGCGACATAGCGGGCGGAGCCTGCCGTGTCGGCCGCCACCTCGGCGGAGACGCCGAGTTCACGAACAATGCGGCGGCACTGCCCGAGCGCGTGGACGTGGCTCTGCACCACCTCCAGATCGGCGAGCTTCGCTCCGCGAACGCCGAGGAGCTGGTGGTGCACTGCCATGAAGTGCTCGCCGATGATGGAAAGATCGGAAGTCGGCATGAGGTGGTGGATGTCGGCGACCCGGCCGGCCAGCGAGTTCTCGATCGGGATCATCCCGAGGTCAGCCTCGCCGGTGGACACGGCCTGAAAACAGTCCTCGAAGGTCGGCTGCGGCACTGCCACGCAATCCGGAAATACTTCGAGGCAGGCGATGTGGGAATTCGCGCCCGGTTCGCCCTGAAAAACGACACGCTTCTTGGCCAAAATCCTCTCCTGCTTCAATTTTTGCCGGCGAGCACGGCGCGCGCCCGCTCCAGGTCCTCCGGCGTGTCGACGCCGAACGGCACTTCGTCGATGAGCGTTACATCGATCCGCATGCCGGCTTCCAGGGCTCTGAGCTGCTCCAGCCGCTCGCGCGTTTCAAGCGCGCTCGGCGGCAGCGCGACGAAGCGCTCCAGCGCCGCGCGGCGATAGGCGTAGATGCCGCTATGATGATAGAGCGGCCCCTCGCCCCAGGGCGCCGTGGCGCGGGTGAAATAGAGCGCGCGGAGGCGGCCCGGCGCAACCAGCGTTCCGACCACCTTGACGACATTCGGGTTGGTGCGCTCGTGGTCGAGCGCGATCTCCCCGGCGAGCGTGGCGATCGCGACCTCGGCGTCCTTCAACGGGCCGAGCACGGCGGCGATGGCGGCGGGCGAGACCGTCGGAAAATCGCCCTGCACATTCACCACGACGTCGTGGCGGCGGTCGGGATCGAGCCGGCCGAGCGCCTCAAAAATCCGATCGGAGCCGGATGGATGATCCGCGCGTGTCACGATCACGTCCGCGCCCGAGCCTTCGAGAGCCGTTGCAATCGCCGCGGCATCGACAGCAACGGCCACCGGTCCGATGCCGGCGGCGAAGGCCCGCTCCACGACATGCGCAATCATCGGACGCCCGCCAATGTCGGCGAGCGGCTTGTTCGGCAGGCGCGTCGCGGCAAGGCGCGCGGGGATGACGATGATGGGGTTCATGGGACAACGGTGGGGGCGGACGATCGGTGGCAAAAGGTCTCAGGAGAGGCGGCTTATACGGCTTGCTGGCCTCTGGCAAAAGCGATACCTCTCCCCGGTAACGCGAGGAAAACTCGCGGAATCGCGCCGTTCAGCCGAGGTCCTGGGGAGCGCCGATCGCATGGATTCGTTTGAGTGGAACAAGATCGCGGGAGCGGTGCTTTTTGCGCTTCTGCTGAGCGTCGGACTTTCCATCCTTTCAGACGTCATCTTTGAGACCGAAGCCCCGGAGACGCCCGGATACGTCGTCGCCGTCGCGACTGAAGAGCCGGCGCCCGGGGGCGCGCCAGCGGCAAGCCAGCCGATCGAGGTTTTGTTGGCGAGCGCCGATCCCAATGCCGGCGCAGCAACCGCGAAGAAGTGCGGCGCCTGCCACACCTTCGAAGAGGGCGGGCCGAACAAGGTCGGCCCGAATCTGTGGAGCGCGGTGAACCGGCCCATCGCTGCCCACGAGGGTTACGAATACTCCGACGCGATGCACGCTTTTGGGGAGCAGGCTGGCACTTGGACCTACGAGCACCTCAACACCTACCTGACCGATCCCAAGGCGACTGTTCCCGGCACCAAGATGGCCTTCGCCGGCCTGAAATCGGACACCGAGCGGGCCAATGTGATCGCCTATCTGCGGACGCTGTCCGACAACCCGGCGCCGCTACCTGCGGCCGGGGCGGCCGAGGACCAGTCGGAGACCCAAGTGGCCTCAACCGAGCCGCAAGCTCCCGCCGCGGAACCGCAGCCGGCGGCCGAACCGCCGGCGGCTGTCCCTGACGCGGCGGCGTCGGCCCCCGCCGAGGCGCCAG
>CAYTTC010000045.1:0-18231 GCA_964440525.1 uncultured Propylenella sp.
TACATCCTGTTCCTGATGGTGCCGATCTACTGGCTCCTGAACATGTCGTTCAAGAACACCAACGAGATTCTTGGCTCCTTCACGCTGTGGCCTCGCACCTTCACGCTGGCGAACTACAAGGAAATCCTGACGAACCCGGTCTGGTACAGCGGCTACATCAACTCGATTCTCTACGTCACTATCAACACGGTGATCTCGGTGACCGCGGCGCTGCCGGCCGCCTACGCGTTCTCCCGCTATCGCTTCGTCGGCGACAAGCACCTGTTCTTCTGGCTGCTCACCAACCGCATGGCGCCGCCGGCGGTGTTCGCGCTGCCGTTCTTCCAGCTCTATTCGGCGATGGGGCTGTTCGACACCCATATCGCTGTCGCGTTGGCGCACTGCCTGTTCAACATCCCGCTCGCCGTGTGGATCCTCGAAGGGTTCATGTCGGGCGTGCCGAAGGAGATCGACGAGACAGCCTATATCGACGGCTACGGGTTCCCGAAATTCTTCGTGAAGATCTTCATGCCGCTGATCGCCTCGGGCATCGGCGTCACCGCCTTCTTCTGCTTCATGTTCTCCTGGGTGGAGCTGCTCCTCGCCAAGACCCTGACCTCGGTCGAGGCCAAGCCGATTGCAGCGGTGATGACGCGGACCGCTAGCACATCCGGCTACGAGCTCGGCCTCCTCGCCGCAGCCGGCGCTCTCACCATCATACCGGGCGCCATCGTGATCTATTTCGTCCGCAACTACATCGCCAAGGGCTTCGCCCTGGGAAGAGTGTGATGGAACACTCGATGTTCGACCTGTCGTGGATGGCGTGGACTTGGCAGACGGCGACGTTCTTCGTCGCGATCTTCCTGCTCCTCTGCGGCATGACGGTTTGGGAGGCTGTCTCGCCGGGCGGCGGGCAGCGCATCGGCATCCTCAGGCTGGAGACCACGCGCGGCGACCGTCTGTTCATCTCGCTGCTGGGCAGCGCCTTCATCAATCTTGCTTGGCTCGGACTCGTCGGTCCGAGCCTCGAATGGGCTCTTGGCCTCTCGTTCATCTACGCCCTCGCGGTGTTTCGATGGGTCTGAGGCCAAAGGGGTTGCCGGCCGCTGGCCGGCGTTCGGAGGAAAGGGAGGACTACATAATGAAAAGATTGTTGTTGGGTACGGTCGCGGCCTTCGCTTTCATGACGCCAAGCGCGTCATGGGCGGATATGGCTGCGGCGGAAAAATGGGTGGACAGCGAGTTCCAGCCATCGACGCTCACGCGCGACGAGCAGCTCGCCGAAATGCAGTGGTTCGTCGACGCGGCGGCGCCGTTCGCTGGCTATGAGGTCAACGTGCTGTCCGAAGGCGTGCCCACGCACACCTACGAGTCGACCGTCCTCACCAAGGCGTTCGAGGAGATCACCGGGATCAAGGTCAACCACCAGATCCTCGGCGAAGGCGAAGTTGTGCAGGCGGTCCAGACGCAGATGCAGACGAACCGCAATCTGTACGACGCCTACATCAACGACTCCGACTTGATCGGCACGCACTCGCGCCTGCAGAGCGCCGTCAACCTGACCGACTGGATGGCCGGGGAAGGCAAGGACGTCACCCTGCCGACGCTCGATCTCGAAGACTTCATGGGCAAGTCGTTCACCACCGGTCCGGACGGAAAACTCTGGCAGTTGCCGGACCAGCAGTTCGCCAACCTCTACTGGTTCCGAAAAGACTGGTTCGACCGCCAGGACCTGAAGGACCAGTTCAAGGCGAAGTACGGCTACGACCTCGGCGTGCCGGTCAACTGGTCGGCCTATGAGGACATCGCCGAGTTCTTCAGCAAGGACGTGAAGGAGATCGACGGCGTCGCGATCTACGGACACATGGACTACGGCAAGCGCGCGCCCGACCTCGGCTGGCGCATGACCGACGCGTGGCTTTCCATGGCCGGCTCCACCTCGCCCGGACTGCCGAACGGCCGCCCGATCGACGAGTGGGGCATCCGCATGGAGGAAGGCTCCTGCAACCCGTCCGGTGCCTCTGTCTCGCGCGGCGGCGGCACCAACGCTCCGGCGTCGGTCTACGCCATCGCCAAGTGGGACGAGTGGCTGAGGAACTACGCGCCTCCGGGAGCGGCGGATCTCGACTTCTATCAGTCGCTGCCGGCACTGAGCACTGGCAACGTGGCCCAGCAGATCTTCTGGTACACCGCGTTCATGGCCGACATGGTGAAGCCGAAGAGCGAAGGCAACAACACTGTCGATGACGCTGGTATACCGCTCTGGCGGATGGCGCCGTCGCCGCACGGACCGTACTGGAAAGAGGGCATGAAGCTCGGCTACCAGGACGTCGGTTCCTGGACGCTGATGAAGTCGACCCCGGTCGATCGCGCCAAGGCTGCCTGGCTCTACGCGCAGTTCGTCGTGTCGAAGACGGTGGACGTCAAGAAGACGCATGTCGGCCTGACGGTCATCCGCGACTCGACGATCCGCCACGAGTCCTTCACCGAGCGGGCGCCGAAGCTCGGCGGCTGGGTGGAGTTCTACCGCTCGCCCGACCGCGTTCTCTGGTCGCCGACCGGCGTCAACGTTCCGGACTATCCGAAGCTGGCACAGATCTGGTGGCAGCAGATCGGTGATGTGAACTCCGGCGCGTTCACCCCGCAGGAGGCCATGGACCGGCTCGCCGGCGAGATGGACGTGACGATGGCCCGCATGCAGGCCGCTGACGAAGCCGCCAACACCTATGGTGGCTGCGGTCCGCGCCTCAACGAGGAGAAGGACCCCTCCGAGTGGCTCGGCAAGGACAACGGCCCGGCGGCGAAGCTCGACAACGAGAAGCCGCAGGGCGAGACGATCGCCTATGACGAGCTGGTGAAGCGCTGGGCCGCGCAATAGCTCCACGCTTCGGTTAAGCATGGGCATGGCCGGGTCATCCCGGCCATGCTTTCCATTTGCGGGGATGCGAATGAGCGATTTCATCCTTGCCATCGACCAGGGCACAACCTCATCGCGCGCCATCGTCTTCGACCGCGAGCAGGCGATCTCGGGCTCTGCCCAGGAGGAGTTTCCACAGCACTACCCAGCCTCCGGCTGGGTCGAGCACGATCCGGAGGATCTCTGGCGGACAACGCTCGACACCGCCCGTGGCGCGCTCACGAAAGCCGGCATCGAAGCGAAGGATGTCGCCGCGCTCGGCATCACCAACCAGCGCGAGACGACGCTCGTCTGGGATCGGCGGAGCGGCCATCCGATCCATCGGGCCATCGTCTGGCAGGACCGGCGAACGGCGGACACATGCGCAAGACTGAAGCAAGCCGGCGCCGAGCCGATGGTGACCGCGACGACCGGCCTGCTCCTCGATCCCTATTTCTCCGGTACCAAGATCGCCTGGATGCTCGACCATGTGGAAGGCGCGCGGGCACTGGCCGAGGCCGGCCATCTCGCCTTCGGCACGGTCGACACGTATCTCCTGTGGCGGCTGACCGGCGGGCGCGTCCATGCCACCGACGCGACAAATGCCTCGCGCACGCTCCTCTACGACATCCACAGGAACGACTGGGACGACGACCTCTTAAAGCTTCTCGGCGTGCCGCGCTCGATGCTGCCGGAGGTGAAGGACAGTGCAGCCGATTTCGGCACGACGGAGAGGGCGCTCTTTGGCGCGCCGATTGCCATCCGTGGCGTTGCTGGTGACCAGCAGGCGGCAATGCTCGGCCAAGCCTGCTTCAAGCCCGGCATGGTGAAATCGACCTATGGCACCGGCTGCTTCGCCGTGTTGAACACCGGCAACGAGGCGGTCGTCTCGAAGAACAAGCTTCTGACCACCATCGCCTATCGGCTCGACGGACGCACCACCTACGCGCTCGAGGGCTCTATCTTCATCGCCGGCGCCGCCGTGCAGTGGCTCCGCGATGGATTGAAGGTGATCGAACGCGCCGACCAGTCCGGAATCCTCGCAGCCGAGGCTGATCCGGCGCAGGAGGTGATCCTCGTTCCGGCCTTCACCGGCCTTGGCGCGCCGCATTGGGACGCGGAGGCGCGCGGCGCCCTTTTCGGGCTGACGCGAGCGACCGGCCCGCGCGAGATCGCCCGCGCGGCGCTCGAGGCGGTCGCCTTCCAGACCCTCGACCTGCTCGAGGCGATGCGCCGTGACTGGCCGGGCGGCGGCACTGAGACGGTGCTGAGGGTCGACGGCGGCATGGTGGCGAGCGACTGGACCATGCAGCGGCTCGCCGACATCCTCGACGCGCCGGTCGACCGGCCGAAGGTGTTGGAGACGACCGCGCTCGGCGCCGCGTGGCTCGCTGGCCGCGCCGCTGCCGTCTGGCCCGACACAGAAGATTTTGCAAAGGCCTGGAAGCGTGAGCGCCAATTTGAACCGAAGATGGGTTCAGCCGAGCGGGAGAAGAAGATCAAAGCGTGGCGGGATGCGGTCAAGCGGACGCTGTCGCGGAGTTGCGAGCAGCGCGAAACTTCGGCTTCCACTTTGTTCGAATAGTGAGATTCTTGCGCTGCGGTCTTTGCTTGATGAACGGCTCCTCGTTCTCAATAGATTGTCAGGTTCGTCGCGGATAGCTCCGGCGTAACCTCGCTGGGGCCTGTGCGGGAACCGCTATGAGCCTCGCGCATTAACCATGTAACCAGAAAACTTTGGTTAACCTATTTCCGCTCCTACGGTTAATGGTGTATTAAAGCAGCACCTCAGCTAGGCGTAGGGTGGTTGGCTGTCCGCCGTGCAGCTTAGCCGGCGACAGGATGCGGCGGCTCCATGGAAGATTTAGTAGTTCGTTCGCGAGCGTTCAGTGATGATCTGAAGCGCGCGGCTATTGCCGTTGAAACTACAACTTGGAGTAGACTTGGTTATTTGAATTACACTCGACCCCACCGAGAGTACTACGATGGCATCCTGGAGACATTTGCCGATCTGCAGCTCTGTCTAGTTGAGGTTGAGACGGACCTTCCCGTCGCTCTGGTGAATTGCGTGCCCACGCCTTGCCATGGAGGTCTGGACGCTTTGCCGGCCGAGGGCTGGGACTGGCTGGTGGAAACCGGGGCAACAGACCGAACTGGCCACTCAAACGTTCTCGGTGCCTTGGCTATTTCCGTGCCGACCGTCCATCGCGGCAAAGGATACGCGACGCGGATGATCCGCGAGCTGCGCGAGCTCTCCGAGCGGCGTGGCTTCGATGCGGTGGTCGCGCCCGTTCGACCGACGGCGAAGTGCGATTATCCGCACGTCCCCATGGGTGAATATGTCGCCTGGAAGGACGCGAAAGGGCGTTTGTTCGATCCGTGGCTACGCACCCATCTATCGCAGGGCGGCCGACTAGTCGGTCCTTGCGAGCGGTCCATGGTCGTGGAGGAGCACGTCGCGTTCTGGGAGACTTGGGCGGGGCGTCGTTTCGAGAGGTCGGGAGATTACATTCTGGATGGTGCCCTGGCGCCCCTCTCGATCGATCTCGAGCGGCAGGCCGGCCTCTATGAAGAGCCGAACGTCTGGGTGACTTACTCCTCGTAGAACCTTGCATTCCGACGATGGGCTGGGCAGTGGAGCGGCTTTCCATGAAAAGCGGCCGGTATTTGAAGTCGGTGCGGTGCGCCTTGCCGGAAAGCGCGCAGGCTTACCTGGATAGGGCGTTTGCCGGTGATGCCCTGGCGGCCCGCCGCCTAATGATCATGGCGCCGCGCAGATTGCGTGGACATATCGCGTGTCTCGCCTACCAGTCCAAGATTCGGAATCCCGCCTACCGCGAGATCGTGAAGGCCGTTTGGATACATGAGACACGGCATCTTCTGACAAGGTTCTGGCCGCCGCAGATGGTGCGACGCATGCTGGCTCGGGCCGACTTCCCGATTCCGGAATTCAGCGGTCCGGTGACCATCTTTCGACCAGTCTCCGGCGCTCCGATCAAGAAGGCCGCCGCCGGGCTTTGCTGGACGCTGTCGCGGGAGGTGGCAGTCTCAGACGCCGCTCGGGCGGGTGCGGCAAAGCCGAGAATTCTCGAAGCGACGATCAGCCCTGCCGATATCATCTACTGGGGCAGTAGCCGCGGCGAACAGGAGATCGTCAGCCGTCGCCCAGTTCATGCGGTCGTTGTTGAGCCGCTGAGCCGTATTCGTGGCGCATCCGTGATTCCCAAATTGCCAACACGGGCCGCCCATTTGACCTCACGTCATCGTTGAACGCAAGCGCGACCCTGAGCTCCAAGGATGCTTGGCGTCGAACAGGCTGAGCCGCACAAACTCAGCGAGTTCCTCCCGTGTCCCCCGCATCATCTGCCACATCCAGAAGACGCGACCACAGCGCCCGTTCCCGTCCGTGAAGGGCCGCAGCAGACTGTAGATGCGGTGCAAGCGGTAAGGCGACGCCGATCTCGTCCGCGCAGCCAGAACGATCGTGGCCAGATCTGCTCTCAGATCCATGGTCGATGCAGATTCCTCGTCGCCCGGCTCAGCGTCGGCTTGGGACGCGTCGCGCAAGCCCGCGCCAGGCTCGATATGGTGAACGAAGAGTTCCAGGTTCTCCACGCGCAGGGAATTTGCTGCCAAGAGGCCGCGATGGGCGCTTATTTCCGCTGCGCTCGGATCGCGCGCGATCCCGGCCATCCGGTTGCTGACGCGCACGAAGTCAGGCAGCCAGTCGCCCAGCGCCGCGGCATGAATATCCAAGCCCATGCTTCCTGGCCTTCGACATAGAGCATTGAGGATCAAGAGAGGTCGAAGCGCAATCATCCGGACGATCTATTAACAATGCTTTCTGGCCATGACCTTTGTATGCGATCACCGCGGGTGGCAACTGGCAGGTGGCCGTCCCGCTCTCTATGCCGGTTGCGGTGCGTCCGCCGCCGCGCCCTCGCCTGCACCCACAGTTCGGTTCAGAAATTCTTAGTGTAAATATGATTGCCTGCGGATCGCCGGGGGGAATTCTTATGGAGCGAAGCGCAATCACAAGTAGTACTCAGAAGGACTTGCGTCGTCTTACGAGAATAATCGGCGCAGCGATTGCTTTTGCTGGCGTTCTGCTCATTGCCATCATTGCGTATACGGGTTGGACTTCGAATGCTTCGGAAATTGGCGCAGAGCAAGCCCGTGTCGAGAACGCGCTGAATCAGAACATTTCCCGGACATTGGATCAGCAGAAAAGCGTGGCCTGGTGGGATGACGCAGTCATCAATATCTCGCACGAGCTAGATCTGGACTTTACGGACAGCAATTTCGGCATCTTCCTCACTGAGACCTACGGCCATGATGAAGTCTACATATTGGATTCAGAGGGAAAGCCAGTCTACGCCTTTCTCGATGGAGCACGCGCGGAGCCGTCCGCCTTTCATCGCCACGAGCCTCAGCTCAGCGCGGTGATCACGGGCGTGCGGGGGGACTCATCGGGTGAGCTGCGTGACCGACCGGATGTCTTCGGCGCAAGCCAGGAGAATTACGACGTCCTCAAGGGCGTCCTCCAGTGGGCGCGCTGGAGGGGGAACATTCTCCTCATCGACGGCAAGCCGGCGATCGTCACGGCGATAACGATCGTCCCGAACGTGGATCTCAGTCTGCTGAGAGGCACGCCATATCTGCTTGTCAGCGTCGTCCATGTCGATGACAAGCTCGTCAGCGAACTGGGGCAATCGCTGCTGCTTCCCGATCTGAAGACGTCGACGGCGATAGCAGCGGAGGACGGCGTCGTTTCCGCGCCCTTCGTCGTCGATGATGGTCAGTTCGCAGGGTACCTGACCTGGACGACGAAGCGGCCCGGGCACATTCTGCTCACCGTTATTCTGCCTCTGGTGATCATCGGTGTCATCGGGGCTGGGATTCTTTCTGCAGTGATGCTGCGAAGGTTGGCAACAGCGTCGGCGGAGCTAGCAGAGCGCGAGGCGACGGCAACCCATGAAGCGAAACACGATGCGCTTTCGGGGCTTCCGAACAGGCACTATTTCGCGTTGCGGACCGACCAGGCTTTGAAGGAAAGGAGCGCGAACGGAACGCAGCTGCCGAGCATCGTCTGTTATCTGGATGTCGACAGGTTCAAGGACATCAACGACACGTTGGGGCATCATACGGGCGACGAGCTGATCAAGCGTGTAGCGAAAAGGCTGAAGGACTGTCTGGTGCCCGGTGACTTTCTCGCGCGCTTTGGCGGCGACGAATTTGCGATCCTTAGATGCCTGTCAGGGTCTGATGATCGTGAGCCGCTCGAAAAGTGTGTGGAGGCCGCCTTCAAGCGGCCATTCTCGGTCGATGGTCAAGACATCAGGGTCACCGCGTCGCTAGGCCTTGCAAGATCGCCGGACCACGGCCTGACGACGGATGCGCTCATGCAACACGCCGACATTGCGCTCTATGAGGCCAAGAAGCGGGGCCGGGACCAATCAGTTTTCTTTTCCGCCGAAATGGCCGGGCAACTGCAACAGCGCCGCCAGATCGAGCTCGAGCTCCGCGAATCCCTGCATGCCGGCGAACTGGAGCTGCACTATCAACCGATCGTCTCCTGCGCGACAAACCGGATCATAGGCGTTGAGGCGCTCTTGCGATGGTTCCATCCACGCAACGGATCGATCCCGCCGACTATCTTTATCCCGATCGCCGAGGAAGCGGGCATGATGCCGGAGCTTGGCGAATGGGTCCTGCGAACGGCGATGGACAACGCGGCCCGCTGGCCGGAGCTCGAGATTTCCATCAATCTGTCTCCGGCCCAGTTCCGTCACGTCGACCTGGAGGGATTGCTGAAAGGGCTTCTCGAATCAACGGCAGTCGATCCGAAAAGGATCACCCTGGAGATTACCGAAGGCCTTTTGCTCGATCGTTCGAGCAAGACTCGGTCGACGCTGCAGGCCATCCGGAACCTCGGCTTCCGAATTGCGCTCGATGATTTCGGAACCGGATTCTCGAGCCTCAGATATCTTATCGACTTCCGGTTCGACAAACTGAAGATCGATCGCTCCTTCGTCAGTGGAATGTCACGTGTCGGGTCAGCAAAGACCATCGTCCAGACTGTCATCGATCTCGGTCGAACGCTTAGTATGGACGTGATCGCCGAGGGGGTGGAGAACGAAGCGGAGGCGGTGATGATGCGCTTCCTCGGCTGTCATTCGATGCAAGGCTATTTCTTTTCGAAGCCGGTGCCCACCGTGGAGATCGAGGCGTTGCTGACAACCTTCAACGGCTCGACCGAAATTGAACCTGCCGCTTGGGCGGGAATGCGCGCGCGGAAGAAGCAGGCCCAAGCATAGGGACAAGGCATCCGAGACTTGGGGTTTCCGCTCTGCCGCGGGCTTGTGACAAGCGGGAAATTTCTTATTCGCAGATGTGACGTGCTCGCTATAGTTAGCCTCGAGCAGCGCTTGGCACGCAACCGCCGGCAATAAGGGACACGGAATTGTCAGAGGAGACGAAGCCAGCCGGCAACGACAACTTTTCGTGGTCGCACTTCGATTCCGAGGCCTATTTCCAGCACTATTACGGCGTGCCGCACATCGATGACGAGCGGGTCATCAGGCATGCCTGCGCGGCGCTGATGGCGGCAAAGCCGGAAGGCAACAGACTGGAGACGGTCGACGTCGGAACCGGTCCGAACCTTTTTCCCCTCTTTTGCGCCCTGCCGCGGGTGGCCAGCCTCACGGCCTGGGAATATTCCCGCAGCAACGTCGATTGGCTCAAGGCGGAACTCGCCAGCGATTCCATGCGCCCGCAATGGCAGCACTTCTGGAAGGTCGTGACTGATGCCTACCGGCCTGGATTCGATCTGCCGGCGAACCCGATACCGGTCCTTCGTCAGAAAGCTCACATCAAGAACGGGTCTGTGTACGACCTTCCCGAACGGCAATGGGACGCCGCGACCATGTTCTTCTGCGCGGAATCCATCACCGAGAAGCGCAGCGAGTTCGAAGTGGCCTGCGTCCGCTTCGCGCGGTGCGTTCGGCCCGGAGGCGCGCTAGTAGCGGCATTCCTCGTCGGGTCATCGGGCTATGCCGTGGCCGAAAGACCTTTTCCGGTGCTGAACGTGTCCGAAGCCGACATTCATGAGGTGTTCGCGCCGATCTCCATCGATCAGCGGACGGAGCAGATCGGCATCCTGGAGAAAGAGATCAGAAGCGGATATTCCGGCATGGTGTTCCTAACGGCCAAAGCTGTTTGATCGTGCTGTGGCTTCGCGCGCTACGAGGCGCACCCGTGGGCAAAGCGCCAGTTAATCAACTACCACACCGGCGCCGCGCATCTCGGCAATCGCCTTCTTGCCGCCGTCCGCCGTCACCGGCTTTGTCGCGCCGGCAATGAGATGCACCTTGAAGCCGGCCTTGACGGCGTCAAGCGCGGTGGCGCGGACACAGACATCCTCAGCGAGGCCGCCGACAAAAACCCTAACTACGCCGCGCCGGCGAAGCTGCTCCGCGAGCCCGGTCCCATCGAACGCCGAATATTGATCACGATCCGTCTGGTCTCCCTTGGTGATAATCACCGTGTCTGGGGGAAGCCTGAGGTCGGGATGAAAGGTGGCACCCTCGGTCTCCTTGACGCAATGGACGGGCCATTCTCCGCCCTGTGGCCTGAAGCTTAGGTGCGCGCGTGGATGCCAGTCGCGCGAAGCGAAAACCGGCACGCCGATCCGATTTGCTCTGTCGATCCAGCGGTTGAGGACGGGGACGATCGTATCGCCGTTCTCGATTGGCAGAGCGCCGCACGGGCAGAAATCGCGCTGGACGTCCACGATGATGAGCGCGTCTCCAGCCTGCAGCACATCCTCTGGTCCGCTGATGCCGCCGCCAGGCTCCACAAGCGCGGGCGGGTCGCTCGCCGGAAAGCTTTCTTCGAGGGCCTCGTCGAGCAATTCTTGCTCGCGGTCGGGCTTCGACTGCTGAGGCTTTTTCACGCTCATCGCGTCGCCTCCTGACGGCTCGTCTCTTTGAGAAGTAATGCAGGGACGCGCCGAATCAACCGCCGCATTTCCCACGCGCGGATCAGGATCAGGCGACCGCACCAAACGCGTGTCACCGCCGTGGCCTGCCGCCTTTCGCGCCCTTTGCGGCAGGCCGCGAGCGAGGCTTGCGGCTGCGGAGCAGCTTCTTGGCGTTGGCCTTTCCTGCGGCCTTCAGATTGGCGACGCCCGCCCTGAGGCGTGCTCCGAGGCCCCATGTGCTCGAGCTGACGAGCAGCGTGCCATAGGATTCGCGATCGGGCCAGAGGGGCGCCATCAGCGGATTGTCCTCTTCGCAAACTGGGTCCACCCGCTCGACCGTGGGGTCGGCAAGCCAGCGCCGCGTCTCGTCGCACATGAGCTGCTTGCCGGGCGAGAAGGCGGCGAACTCTTCGTCGAAGGCGACCTTCCACGGGATCGAGATACCCCCATGGTCGAGGCGGATGAGAGCGGCAATCGGCTTGTCGCCGACGCGCAGCACATCGATTGTCGCGCGGCCGCTCTGTGCAAGCTGCGTCACCGCGATGCGGGCAAACTCATGCACGCCCCGCCGCCGCGCGAGCGCGGTACCGCGCCGGCCCTTCCAGCCCGAAGCCTCCAGCGCGATGAACATGTTGAAGGCACTCTCGATCTCCGATGCGGTCCGCGCCCACATGAAGCTGACGGACCCCGCCTCGCAAAGCCTTCGCAGCTGGCGATCGAGCTCGTGTCTCCGCTTCTGGCTGACCATCTTGTCGAACTCGGCAATGCCGCCGGCCATATCGGTATAGAGAATCGGGCGCATCTGACGCGCGGCGACCGTCGAGAAGCCATTTCGCCCAGCGGCTGCGCGCAAAGCGTTCGCAGCGGGTCCTTTGAGCGGAAGGTGGGGAATGGAGAAGAGCGTGCGTCTGCTCGTTCGCATATGCGCGATGAGGGCATCCGTCACCTGCGGCGCCAGCTCGCGGTCGATCAGCGGCGTTCCGAGGGGCGCATAGGGATGCGCCCAGACGCTGAATTTCCGCCCACCCAGGATCGGTCCGCCGTTCACCGCCACGGGAGCGAAGAAGTGCAGATCGTCGCGATCGGAGAAGATCGCAAGCCTAAGCGCTTTTCTTCCAAGCGCCTGGATGGCAGGCTCAAGGAACTCGGGCAAGAAGAAGGGATTGGATTCGAGCGAGCGCTCGGCCAGCCTATTGATCCGCTCCGACAGGCGCGGAAGCGCCTCGACAGGCTCCAACGCGAAGGTGCCGCGCCGCGGTTGGGAGCGCGTCGCCGATCCGATGGAGACACCCCGTTGAAACATCATCTGCATTTTCGTGAGGCTATATACCGCGACCTTCCGGCGGCGCCGTTAATGGCGGGTTAAGCTTAAGAGCGGGTCAACCAGCAAATCCGCCGCCATCGAGAAACGCCTGCTCGGCGGGAGTCATATGGCGGCCGAGAATGGGGTTGCGATGGGGGAAGCGGCCGAAACGCCGGATGATCCGCTCATGGTCGCGCGCGTGGGAGAGGCCGTCCGGCGCGAGCGCGTGGAAGACGAGCACGCAGCGTTCCTGTTCAGCGATCCCTTCCGAGTGCATGAACGGCAAGTGGAAGAAGAAGCGCATCTGAGGGTCGACCGCCTTGTCGAAGCCGGCGTCGATGGCCTCGCGCGCAGTCGCGCAAGCCAATTCGTCCTGCGAAAAAGCTTTCGGCGTGCCGCGGAACATGTTTCGCGAAAACTGGTCGAGAACGAGAATGAGCGCGAGCGCACCCTCCGGCGTCGCCGCCCAATCCTGCAACCGCCCGGCCGCCGCCTCGGCGTGAACCGACGTGAAGCGCTCGGCGATGGCCCGATCGAAATCCGCGTTTTTGTTGAACCATCTCTCGGGGCCGGCTTCGCGCCAAAATGCGACCACGTCCGCCGGGCTGACGCTGCTCTCGTTACTCAAAGTCGCACCTTACCCTCGCAGATATCACCATAGAGCGCCGGAGTAAGGCGGACATATGTCTGCAGCTCCGGCTGCAGGAAGAAAATCGCGTCGCCGGTCGCGTTCGGATCGAAGCCTTGCTTCACCAGATCGACCTTCCGCTGCTTGAACGTCGAGGTCGTCTCGATCTCCCGCATGACGCGCAGGAACACCGGACGGGCAAAGCCGGCGAGCCGCTGCACGACATGTCGGCAGAAGCCGTCGAGGTCGAGCTCGTCTTCGACCACTAGAGCCGCCATTCCGACGCGCCCCTCCGCGCCCGGCACGCGAACGCCGTACACGTTCGCTTCTTCGATGCCGGGAAATGCCGTGATCGCCTCCGACACTTCGGAGGTTGCGACGTTTTCGCCCTTCCAGCGGAATGTGTCACCGATGCGATCAACAAAGTAATAGTAGCCGGTCGCATTCTTTCGCATGAGGTCGCCGGTGCGGAACCAGCGGTCGCCCTTCTCGAAGGCGTCGCGCAGGATCTTCTTCTCGGTGGCGCCTGGATCAGCATACCCTTCGAAGCGCTGACTTGGCCGCTTCGGGTCATTCATGATCTTGGAGACGGCTTCGCCAACCTCGCCGGGCTCGCACTTGACGCAGAACCCGTCCGGCCCGCGGACCGGCTGCTCCGTTTCGATGTCGAAGCGCACGATGTCGACGAAGAACTTGCTCTTGATCCATTTGGGGATGCGCCCCACGGCTCCGATCTTGCCGTCGAAATTGAAGAAGACGCAGTTTCCTTCAGTCGCGGCGTACCATTCGAGGATTTTGGGGATGCGGAAGCGCTTCTGGAACTCCGCCCAGATATCGGGCCTGAGCCCATTGCCGCAGGCAAGCCGGATCTTGTGCTTCGTCTCCTGCGGATGCGGCGGGCTGTTCAGAAGGTAGCGGCAGAGCTCGCCGATATAGAGGAAGACCGTGCAGTCGTGTCTTGCGATGTCGTTCCAGAACATCGAAGCGGAGAAGCGCTCGCGCAGCACCACGCTGGCGCCTGCCGTCATCGCCGCGCCCGGACCGAGCACGCCGCCGGTGGTATGATACATCGGCAGACACACATAGACGCGGTCCCCCGGCCGCATCCGCATCGCCCCGTTGAAGCCGAACATGATGCTCTGGACGCGATAGTGGTTGATGTTGGCCGCTTTCGGCAGCCCGGTCGTTCCGCTCGTATAGACGAACAGGCATTTGTCATCGATCGTCAGCGGCGGCAGTTCGCTGTCGGGAATTGGTCCAACCGGCAGCGCGTCGATCTTGGTGTCGAGCCGCTCATAGCCTTCCGGCGATCCGCCGTGGCACCAGAAGAGCGGGCCCGGCGTAAGATGCGGCTCGGCGGTGCGGAAGCTCTCGACGAGGGCAGCGTCGACGATGACATGTTTCGCTTTGACGATGTTGACGCAATGCGCGAGCGCCGTGCCGCTCAGATTCGTATTGAGAAGTGCGATAACGCCGCCGGCGCGCGCAATACCGAGCCAGACGGCGAGGTATTCCGGCCGGTTCGGCATCATCAAGGCGACCACGTCGCCTTTGGCGACACCATGTGCCATCGCCCACCGGGCGTATTGGTCACCGCGTTGATCGTATTGCCGGTAGGTCATGCGCTCGCGATCGGAGATGAGCGCGACCTTGTCGCCGTGGGTCTCGGCGAGCCCGCGTATGACCTGCGGATAGGTGCGGCCCGGATTTTTCGCGACCTTGGTGGCTTTGGAAACGGCGCGCAGGATGCCGGTCAAATAGGCGTAGTCGCTGCCGATGCGCTCGATGAAACCCATTCCTCCCCCTGGCGCGGCCATATTAGAATCCGCGCTCTTGTTCCTCGTTTGCACAAGGGCGATGCGAAACTAGCATTCGACTCTTCGCAAGGCGAGGCCGCGAGAAGGGGAGCGAAGGCTGGATGGATGAAGCCATACTCATCGACGTTCGCGGGCTGAAGTGCCCGCTGCCGGTGCTGAAGGCGGAGCGCCGGATGCGGGCTTTCGCGCCGGGAACCCGCTTCGTGGTGCTTTCCACCGATCCGCTGGCGGCGATCGACGTGCCGCACTTCTGCGGCGAGAACGGCCACCGCCTGGTTGCCAGCGAGCGCGACGGTGACGCCCTCCGCTTCGAGATCGAAAAGGGCTAGATCAGGCCAGAATCGCCGCGGCTATTGCGGGGCGACGTCGCCGAGCGGGCTCGGGCTTCCCGCGGCGGCGCCGATCGCCTCGGCCGGCGGAGTTTCGCCGGCGCTTTGATCGGCGGGCGCGAAGGCATTCAGCACCTCGGCCTCCGGCGGGCCGTTCGGATCCGGCCGCGCACGCGGCAGCCGCGCGAGGAAGCCGGGCTCGCCATATTCGGCCGGTATTTTGGCCGACACGGCGACCGGCGGCCCGAGATAGATCGGGAGGAGGGAGAGGTGCGACGCTTCCGCCACGTTGTGCGTTGCGGCGCCGTCATCGTCATTCGCCTCCGAGGCGACGGTGGCGCGCCGCGGCCCGCAGACATAGGGGCGCATGTCGAGGGGGGTCGTATAGGCCTCTCCCGAGGCGACATCGGCGAGCATGACGGCGGGCTCGGTCGCCATGACGCCGGAAGCGAAGCCGTCGTCGAGCAGCTCCGCCGCCCGCTCGGTCCGCGCTTTACCGCCATATTCGCCAAATACCACCGCGACCAGCTCCCGCGCCCCGCGCCTGGCGGAGGCGACGAGGTTGTAGCCCGACGCGCAAATGAAGCCGGTCTTCATGCCGGTCGCGCCGGGATAGCGCTCAAGCAGCGCGTTGAAATTCTTCAAAACCCGGCCGCCGATCACAATCGCGGGCAGCTTGTAGTAGTCGCGGTACTCCGGAAATTCCACCAGCAGCGCGCGCGCGACGAGCGCCATGTCGCGCGCGGTCGTGACCTGGCCCGAATCCGGCAGCCCATTCGGGTTGACCCAATGAGAGCGAGTCATTCCAAGGCGTTCCGCCTCGTCGTTCATGCGCTCCGCGAAGCCGACGACGCTCCCCCCGACCGCCTCGGCGACGGCGACCGCGATGTCGTTCGCGGATTTCACCATCATCATTTTCAAAGCGTGATCGAGGGTGAGGAGGGTGCCCGGCCTAAAACCCATCTTGCTGGCCGGCTGGGCGGCGGCGGCGGCGCTGTAGAGTATCTCCGAATCGATCCGGAGCTCGCCGGCGCGAATCGCCCGAAAAGCGACGTAGATCGTCATCAGCTTGGTGGTGGACGCCGGATACCAGGGGCGCAGCGCGTCGAATTCCTCGATGACGCGCCCGTTCGTGGCGTCGGCGATAAGCCAGGGGCCCTGGACCACCGGAAGCGGCGGCTCCGGCGGCGGCGCGGGCTTTTTCCTCGCCGCGGACGCGGTCGCGGGGCAAAGCAACAAAAGTGCGAGCGCCGCGGCGCCGAGCCGCATCCTTGTCTCAGCCGCTATCAAATCGGGCCCCTTCTCGATCGTGGTGATTGTAGCGCATTTTCGGGGCGGGCGGCAGCCCTTTGCGGCCTCAGCAGGCAATCCGACGTGGCGTTCTCCACCTTCCTCATGCTGAGGTGCGAGCAAAGCGAGCCTCGAAGCACGCACCGCAGCGCTTCCCGAGCTTTCTGGAGGCTCCTTCGAGGCGGGCCGACGGGGTCGGCCCGCACCTCAGGATGAGGTTGGTGTATGTGATGGCCGTGTGCCATCGCGGGGGCTAAAGTCCGATGCCTCCCAATCGCCCTAGCCGAGAACACCATGCCGATCATCAACCGATTCGCCGACCTGCACGAGGAGATCGCCGGATGGCGGCGCGATTACCACCGCCATCCCGAGCTTTTGTACGACGTGCACCGGACCGCCGCCGACGTTGCCCGAAAGCTCCGGGAATTCGGCTGCGACGAGGTGGTGGAGGGGATCGGAAAAACCGGCGTGGTCGGCGTCGTGAAAGGGGAGGGCGGCCCCGGTACTGGAGGCCCCGGACCTCAAGGAAAGCGCGGCCGCGTCATCGGGCTTCGCGCCGACATGGACGCGCTGCCGATCCGCGAGGAGAGCGGAAAACCCTGGGCCTCCGAAATTCCGGGAAAAATGCACGCCTGCGGGCATGACGGCCACACGGCGATGCTTCTGGGCGCAACAAAATATCTCGCCGAGACGCGCCGCTTCTCCGGCACGGCGATCGTCATTTTTCAGCCGGCAGAGGAGGGCGGCGCGGGCGGACGCGCCATGGTCGAGGACGGGCTGATGGACCGTTTTGGCATCGAGGAGGTCTATGGCCTGCACAACATGCCGGGCCTGCCGGTCGGCCATTTCGCCATCCGGCCGGGCCCCATACTGGCGGCTACCGACAAGTTCGAGATCGAGATCGAGGGCCACGGCGCGCACGCCGCGCGGCCGCATGCCTCGGTCGACCCGATCGTGACCGGCGCGGCGATCGTGCAGGCGCTGCAGACGATCGTCGCCCGCAACGTCGACCCGCTCTTGAGCGCCGTCGTCTCGGTCACCACCTTCAATGCCGGCGACACCTTTAACGTCATCCCGCAGCGGGCGACGCTCACCGGCACCGGGCGCTCGCTCGACCCGCTCGTGCGCGACCTGATCGAGCGGCGCATGCGCGAGGTGGTGCAGAACGTTGCCGCCGCCCACGGCGCGACCGCGAAATTCCACTACGAGCGGAACTATCCGGTGACCGTGAACCACGCTGAGCAAACCCTCAAGGCGATCGAGATCGCACGCGACGTGGCGGGGGAAAAACAGGTCGACGAAAACCATCCGCCGGTCATGGGCGGCGAGGACTTTTCCTACATGCTGGAAGCGCGCCCCGGCGCCTTCATCTTCATGGGGAACGGCGACACCGCGGGGCTGCACCACCCGGCGTACGATTTTAATGACGCGGCGATCGGATATGGCGCGAGCTACTGGGCGAGGCTGGTGGAGAGGTTGATGGGGTAGACGCGCACGATGGCATCGGTGTGTCCCAACGGGCTGGAGAGGGCGTCGGCCGGCGTTGGCCGACCGGGTGAGGGGAAATGCGCGAGCGCCTGCCGGGCTTTGATGATAAGAGGAGCTACTGGCCGTGACGCGGTCGCAGGACGGCGCGAATGGAGCGGAGATGTCGAGACCGGTGATTTTCACGATTTCCGCCGCCTGGGACGACGAGGCATCGGTATGGAGCGGGCACTGCGACGACATTCCCGCCGCGGCGGACGCGCCGACGCTCGATGAATTGTTGGCGAAAATATCGGCGATGGCGCTCGATCTGTTGCCGGACAACCACCCGGACGTGGACCCCAGTGCGCTGTTCCTCCAGATCACCGCACTACGCGAAGTCGAATCCGTCGCAGCGTGATGGCGCCGCAGTTCGACCGGCCGCTGCGCGAGCTGCTGCGGACTGCCGGCTGCACCCTGGTCCGGCAAGGCAAGGCAAGGCAAGGCAAGGCAAGGCAAGGCAAGGCAAGGCAAGGCAAGGCAA
>CAYTTC010000045.1:18331-26620 GCA_964440525.1 uncultured Propylenella sp.
GGGCAGCCATCAAATCTGGCGCAGCCCGAGCACCGGCAGGAATTTCCCGGCGCCAATCGGAATTCCGAGCCGCCATACCGCCAACGCCATCCTGCGTCAGGCGGGACTGCCGAGAGCATTCTGAAGCTGGCGGCCCCGCGTCTCGTTCACTCGGCCACACTGCCGGTCATGGGCGGCGAGGATTTTTCCTACATGCTGGGGCCCGCCCCGGCGCCTTCATTTTCATGGGGAACGGCGACACCGCGGGGCTGCACCACCCGGCGTACGATTTTAATGACGCGGCGATCGGGTATGGCGCGAGCTACTGGGCGAGATTGGTGGAGAGGTTGATGGGATAGGGTGACAGGCGCACCTATTGGAGCCGAATTTCTGCCTAAGGCCACCATTTGCCGGCGCGCCGAGAACTTCCGGGACACAGGCGACTATGAGCGTATTGAGCGACTTGCTTACGACCAAAACGGACCTTGTATGGGCGGTGATGGTCTCCGCGCTTGTGTCCACCGGTGTCTCGTACTGGTTCAAGCGCCGCGAGACACGAGACACAGCTGAGGTTGAATACGAATACCAACAGCGCAAGAAACTCCGAGAGTTGATCGGCCGGCACCATGGTCGACTGCTAAACGCGGCGAACAGCATGAACTATCGCCTATGGAACTTATATGAGAACCACCAAAAAGGATGGCTTAGTACAAACGGCGACTTTGCAAAGACAGGCTATTACTTTAGAAGCTCCGTTTATCGATTCCTGAATGTAGGAGCTATGGTGCGCCAACTTGAGGCCGAGGCGGTGCTATTGGACACAAGAATTGCGCGGAGAAGCGATTTCATATTCTTGAACTATGCTTCTGCTTTGCATTGGGTGATGACGGATGCTGCGCTAACAGAGGGGCTACCGTACGACAGCGTCCATCAGACCGATCACTTTTTCTCCGACCTCTTCAGGCAATATTGCGATGGTTGCCTGCGTGATGGGAGCTTCATAGGCATAGAAGAGTTTTCGAAGCTACTCGATGGTGACTCCGGCTTAGATGACGTCTTGCATTATTTCGATGGCCTCACGCGCGACGAGACCCGATTGAGGTGGGATCGGCTTGTAGCATTTCACCTTCTCATATTGGCCTTCATAAATTCGTTCGGCTACAAACGACAGTACACTGGTCAGCAGCAGTTTGTTGACGCTGCGAAGCAGATAAGAAATCTGCGTGTTCTTGAGAACTTGATCATTTGGTTACCGCGCCACGATCTCAGAAACGACGCGGAGGCAAAAAAGATCATATGGGCGGCCAGAGAGGTTGGCCGGGCCGCAGCAACGGATGCTGCCATCGATAAGGCGAGGTAAGTTCCTACGCAGCATGGACGCCATGGGCCCCCTCATCTGCCCTTTGGCGGAGCCAAAGGGCACCTTCTCCCACCCGTCTTCGCCCTTTGGGCTACGCCGGGCAAGCAAGGGGAGAAGGCTTTGCGTCGCGCTACCCCTCACCCAACCGGCCCCTTCCGGCGGTTTCGATGCAGGCACGTCGGCGTCTTCAGGATGCTGGCCATGCTCTGACGCGAAAATCGACCGCGCAAAAGAAAACGGGGCCCCGCAGGGCCCCGTTCGATTCTTGCGATCCGGCCGGACCTCAGTAGTCCATGCCGCACCTGAAGCCGGCTGTTGCCGGCTTCAGCGTTATTTGAAGATGGGCGGCTTTCTATGGACTTCTCTAGTAGTCCATGCCGCCCATGCCGCCGCCGCCTGGCATCGGCGGATGCGCGGCTTCCTTCTTCGGCGCCTCGGCGACCATCGCCTCGGTCATCACCAGCAGGCCGGCCACGGAAGCGGCGTCCTGCAGGGCGACCCTGACGACTTTGGCCGGGTCGATGATGCCGGCTTCAACGAGGTCCTTGTATTCCTCGGTCTGGGCATCGAAGCCGAAGGTGTTCGACTTGTTCTCCAATACCTTGCCGACGACGATCGAAGCATCCACGCCGGAGTTCTGCGCGATCTGGCGGATCGGCGCCTCGAGCGCCTTCAGCACGATCTTGATACCCGCGTGGACATCGGGGTTTTCGGAGGTAAGCCTCTGGATCGCCTTCTTGGCGCGCAGCAGAGCAACCCCGCCGCCAGGCACAATGCCTTCCTCGACCGCCGCGCGTGTGGCGTTCAAGGCATCGTCGACGCGGTCCTTTCTCTCCTTCACCTCGATCTCGCTGCCGCCGCCAACCCGAATGACCGCGACGCCACCGGATAGTTTGGCCAAGCGTTCCTGCAGCTTCTCCTTGTCGTAGTCGGAGGTGGTCTCCTCGATCTGCGCATTGATCTGGTTGATGCGGGCCTCGATGCCCTTCTTCTTGCCGGCGCCGTCGACGATGGTCGTCGTCTCCTTGGAGATCGACACCTTCTTGGCGCGGCCGAGCATGTCGAGAGTCACGTTCTCGAGCTTGATGCCGAGATCTTCGGAGATGAGCTGCCCGCCGGTCAGGACCGCTATGTCCTCAAGCATCGCCTTGCGGCGATCACCAAAGCCCGGTGCCTTCACGGCTGCGACCTTCAGGCCGCCGCGCAGCTTGTTGACGACGAGCGTCGCCAGCGTCTCGCCCTCGACATCCTCGGCGATGATGAGGAGCGGACCCGCCGATTGCACGATAGCCTCCAGCAGCGGCAGCATGGACTGGAGGTTGGGGAGCTTCTTCTCGTGCAGGAGGATGTAGGGGTCTTCCAACTCGGCGACCATCTTCTCCGCGTTGGTGATGAAATACGGGGAGATGTAGCCGCGGTCGAACTGCATGCCCTCGACAACTTCCAGCTCGGTCTCGAACGATTTTGCCTCCTCGACCGTGATGACACCCTTGTTGCCGACTTTTTCCATCGCCTCGGCGATCATCCGGCCGATTTCCGTCTCGCCATTGGCCGCGACTGTGCCGACCTGGGCAATTTCGGAGGACGACTTTACCTTCTTGGCTTGGCTCGCGATGTTCTTCACGACATCGGCGACCGCGAGATCGATGCCGCGCTTAAGATCCATAGGATTCAGGCCGGCAGCCACCATCTTGGCGCCTTCCTTGACAATGGCCTGCGCGAGCACCGTGGCAGTTGTCGTGCCGTCGCCGGCGACGGTGCTGGTTTTGGACGCGACCTCGCGCACCATCTGCGCGCCCATGTTCTCGAACTTGTCCTCAAGCTCGATTTCTTTGGCAACCGTCACGCCGTCTTTGGTAATTCGGGGCGCGCCATAGCTCTTATCAAGGACGACGTTGCGGCCCTTCGGGCCCAGTGTCACCTTGACGGCATTGGCGAGAATATCGACGCCCCGCAACATCTTGTCGCGCGCGTCGGTGGAAAACCTTACGTCCTTGGCAGCCATTTTCGTTCTCCTCGAATTCGGTCTGATGAAATCGACGGCACGCCTATGCGGCCTTCCGGATGGCCTGGGTACTCTCGAGCACCCCCATGACGTCGGACTCCTTCATGATGAGGAGCTCCTCGCCGTCGATCTTGACCTCGGTGCCGGACCACTTGCCGAACAACACCCGGTCGCGGGCCTTAAGGTCGATGGGGATCAGCTTACCGGACTCGTCGCGGGCGCCAGGGCCGACCGCGACAACTTCGCCTTCCTGCGGCTTCTCCTTGGCGGTGTCGGGAATGATGATGCCGCCCCTTGTCTTGTCTTCGCCTTCGATGCGACGAACCACGACGCGGTCATGCAGCGGACGGAATTTCATGGGGTTTCCTCCTCGGGATCGGGGGAGAACGCTCGAATCGAGCGTGTTGGGCACTCGTCAAAGCAAGGGGCCAACCCCTTCAAAGCAAGGGGCCAACCCCTTCAAATTGGGAGCCTAGGGGCAAGAAAACAAGATCCTGTTCGTCAATTTAATTGATATTAGGAACGACGGCATAAGAAAAATCCGTGGCTCTCCAAGTAATTGTGGAACTTTTTCCTTTCGTCGACGTTCAGTCCCGCAAGGGAAAACCCTGTTTTTCTTCAAGAATTGGGAGCCGGTCGAAATGAAACTTCCTGCTGAAATGAAACCTGCTTTATGAGCTCATTCTCGACATCGACGTGGTACACGCTGCCGGCGCGCTAGCCGCGAGCACGGGCTTGGGCCAACGGAAATCTCAGACCTGCAATGGCACCTGGACGGCGCGTCGAGGTTGATCATCCAGCATTGCAGTCGTTGTCGAGGTTCCGGCTACCCTCTCCCCGCACCCGGCCACGCCGGAGCAACCCGCTGCGCCAGCGCCAGCGCGGCGGGAGCCGCTCCGGCTTCGCCGAGGCGAGAGGGGGAGACGATACACGCTTTTGCCGCGCTCAAGTCGAGACGAGTTTTGTCCAACAATTAATGCTTCGGCAGCCATGTTACATGAGCGCGCGGCAATGTAACAATTCTGGCAATGCGGTTTAAATCCTTTAGAGCGACAATCAATTACTGGTAACTCGATCATTGCAATAATCAGCGGTCGCAGCCCGAGACAGGAAAGCCGATGTTCAATTTCATGGCGCGATACGTATTACTACTGCTTCTGCTTGCGCTGGCTCCTCGCGCAGCAAGCTCCGAGCCGATCAAGCTCAGCTTCGCCTACTTCTCATCCGACCGGTCGATCACTTATCTCGCCGCGATCAAGCCTTTCGTCGACGCCGTCAACGCCGATGCCGCTGGGCTGGTGCGGATCGAGGTGAGTTTTAGCGGCGCGCTCGGCAAGAACCCGGCCGAGCAGTTGCAACTCGTGCTCGACGGCACCGCCGACCTCGCCTTCATCGTGCCGGGATATACGCCGGAGCGGTTCCGCGACAACGGCGTGATCGAGCTTCCCGGCCAGTTCCGCAGCATCCGCGAAGCGACCGAGGTCTATACGCGGCTCGTCGCCGACAACGCGCTAAATGGCTATGACGACCTCTTCGTGGTCGGCACGTTCGCCAGCGAGCCGGAAAGCATTCACACGAACGTGCCGGTCGGCTCGTTGGCCGATCTCAAGGGAAAACGCATCCGCGCCAACAATCCCGTCGAGTCGCGTGCGCTGGAACGGCTCGGCATGGTCGCCGTGCAGATTCCGATCAACAAGGTCTCCGCGGCGATCAGCAGCGGCGAGATCGATGGCGCGGCCGTGCCGCCGGCGCCGCTCATCGAGTTCGGCATCGCCCGCGTCGCCGCCAATCACTTTCTCCTCGGCGTCGCCTCGGCTCCGCTCGCGGTCGTGATGAACCGCCAAAAGTTCGAGAGCCTGCCCATCGAGGCGCGAGAGTTTATCCGTCGATTCAGCGGCGAGTGGACGGCAGAGCGGTTTGTCGCGACCTACGTCATGGAAAACGCCAAGGCGATCGACCAGCTGAAAGCCGACCCGAACCGCGCGGTGGTCCTGCCCTCGCGATCCGACCTCGATCGCGCCGAGGCCGCCTTCAAGGCGGAGGTCGAAAACTGGCGGGCGGCCGATCCGCGCAATGGCGAGCTGCTGGCGAAGGCTGAGACGGTGCTCGCCGAGATTCGCTCCAGTCAATAGTGCCGACGTGCAAGCCCTCCTTCACAGCCCGCTGCGGCGCAACATCGCGATCCTCCTCATCGCGCTCGGCATCGTCGTCGGCGGCACCTGGAGCGCGGTGAAGGTCACTACGGACTATCTCTTGTACCAGAACGCGACCTCGGCCGCCCGCAACTGGGCCCGGCTCCTGGCTGAAACCGTCACCGATCTCGAAGAGATCGCCGCGGGCGAGCCGCCGTCGAGCGCCAGCATGACTTTTTTCGATTGGGCGCAGAAGGCGGGCCAGGTTTTTCGCTATGAGATCTTCAACCGGCAGGGCTATTCGCAGCTGGTGTCGGAGGGCGGCGTCGCACTGGTCAACCTTTCCGAATTCAGCGCCGACGCGGTCCGCGCGCTGACGACGAATGAACCGATCGTCGACGTGCGGGAAGGCGATCAACCCAACCGGCCGTCCTTCTTCGCGCGCGCCTATGTCCCCGTCATCGTGGACGGGCACGCCGTCGCCATCGTCGGCGCCTATGTCGACCAGACCGAGGAGCGCGGGCAGTTCTACAGCACATTCCTCAAGGCGGCGGCGGCGCTTTGCCTCTTGACCGGCCTCGCATTCGGGATGCCGGCGGTCGCCTGGTATCGGCGCACGAAGGAGAAGCACGCGGCGGAGCGGCGAGGCGACCAGCTGGCGGAAGACGTGAAGACGCAACACGAGAAGCTGGAAGCGGCGCTAAGCAACATGCCGCACGGCCTCTGCATGTTCGACGCGAAGAAGTGCCTGGTGATCTGCAACGCCCGCTACGCCGAGATGTACAAGCTTCCCCCGGATCTCCTCAAACCGGGGACGCCGCTGGAAAAGATCTTCGCCTACCGGCTCTCCATCGGCAACGCTCCGGTGGATTTCCCCAACTATGTCACCCATCACGGGCTCGACTCGACGGAGGGGGGCACTCACGTCTTCGAGTTCCCGATCGAGGACGGGCGCACGATCCGCATCAGCCACCTTTCGCTGAGCGGCGGAGGCTATGTCGCCACGCATGAAGACGTGACCTCTGCGGTTCACGCGGAGACGCGGATCAGGCACATGGCGAGGTATGATGCGCTGACCAATCTGCCGAACCGCGTGCTCTTCCGCGAAAAGCTGCAGGAGGCGCTGAAGACGGTCTCGCCGGACAATCGCGCGGCGGTGCTCTGCCTCGACCTCGATCATTTCAAGGAAGTCAACGACTCGCTCGGCCACCCCGTGGGTGACGCGCTGCTCTTCGCCGTCGCCGACCGGCTGCGGGAGTGCACTCGGGATATGGACACGGTCGCCCGGCTAGGCGGTGACGAGTTCGCAGTCGTTCAGGTTGGTTCGGCACAGCCGGGCGGTGCGACCGAGCTTGCGGGGAGGCTGATCGAAACACTCAGCCGGCCCTACGATCTGAACGGGCATCAGATCGTGATTGGCGTCAGCGTCGGCATCGCACTCGCTCCCGAAGACGGGAACGATCCTGACGAGCTGCTCAAGAATGCCGATATGGCGCTCTACCGTGCCAAGAGCGAGGGGCGGGGTACCCACTCGCTCTTCGAGCCCGCGATGGAAGAGGAGATGCAGGCGCGCCGGTGGATGGAGGTCGGCCTGCGCCGGGCGCTGGCGGAGGACGAATTCGAGCTTCACTACCAACCTTTGGTGAATCTCCAGGACAATCAGATCACCGGCTTCGAGGCGCTGCTGCGCTGGCGCCATCCCGACCGCGGCCTGGTCTCGCCGGCCGAGTTCATTCCGCTCGCGGAAGAGACTGGGCTGATCGTCCCGATCGGCGACTGGGTGATCCGCCGCGCCTGCGCCGACGCGGCGAGCTGGCCGGGCAACCTCCGCGTCGCGGTAAACCTGTCGGCGGTGCAGTTCAGAGGGCGGCACCTCACAACGATCGTCTTCGGCGCGCTGGCGGCGTCGCATCTGCTTCCCGGCCGGCTGGAGCTTGAGATTACCGAGTCGGTTCTCCTCAAGAACAGCGAGGCGACGCTTGCCACGCTGCATCAGCTGCGCGATTTCGGCGTCCGCATCTCGATGGACGATTTCGGCACCGGCTATTCGTCGCTGAGCTATCTGCGTTCGTTCCCCTTCGACAAGATCAAGATCGACCAAAGCTTTATCCGCGACATCGACGGCAGCGACGATTCGCTCGCGATCGTGCGGGCCGTCACCGGCCTGGGGGCGGCGTTGGGCATGACGACGACGGCCGAAGGCGTGGAAACAGCCGAACAGCTCGACTACCTGCGGAAGGAGGGCTGCACCGAAGTTCAGGGTTTTCTGTTCAGCAGGCCTCTTTCACCCACGCAACTCGTGGATTTTTTCTCCGACCCCAAATGGTCCGACTCCCTGGCGGCCTGACACCATGAGGACGAGGGGAGCGGGGGAGGGCGCCTATTTGCCGCGTCCCCCTCACCCCGCCCCTTCACAAAGCGAAGGGGCACCCTCTCCCGCCCTTCGAGGCTTCGCTTCCGCCTTCGCCAAGGCTTCGGCGGACAAGTCGCGGGAGCACCTCCGGATGAGGGGAGAGCGGAGGCGCTTGGCTGCTAGCGCGCGAAGGCGCGAAAAGGGTTCTCCCCCGTCAGCTTGTCGATAGTCGCCGCATCCACCCCGCTCGCCTCGAGTTTCGGCAGAAAAACCTCGCTCAAATACGTATACGGCTTCGGCGTGCCGCCGCCGGGGAGCGCCGGGTCGAACCAGCCGCGGTCGTGGCTCACGAGCAATTGGTCGCCGAGTCCGGCGTCGAGAATGCGATTGATGTTTTCGACGTAGGTCGCGTCCTCGCCCCAGCCGCCGATCCCGTCATATTCGATCCAGGCGCCGCGCC
>CAYTTC010000046.1:0-26174 GCA_964440525.1 uncultured Propylenella sp.
GGCATGCCGCAGCGCTTGGCCGGGAGGTGCAAAGCTCGGAAGCGGATCGCTTCGCAGCAGGCATTCTGCCAATCATCGAGTCAATCAAAGCCACCGGAGTATCGAGCCTCGGATCGATTGCGGTCGCTCTCAACAATCGAGGCATTCGATCAGCCCATGGCGGACGTTGGCATGTGTCCACCGTCGGTAATCTCTTGGCCCGGTCGACCGGCTGAGGAGCCAATCACCTTTTTTAGGCGGGAAGAATCGCCTCCAACAGCCACGGACATTGGCAGCCCCACCTGAAGGTCGCGACTTCGTGCTGCCCCGCACGCTGCCTTTGCGAGCTGTGCGGCAGGCAATTAGGGGTCCTCGGAACTTAGTAGTGACGTTTGCGTCGGCAGCCTGACAGCCCCCACCGGAGATTGGTTCTCATGGCCTCTACCCGCCCGTTATATTTGCTCGCCGTCGCTGCGCTCGTTGTCGGGATTGCAGCTTGTTCCAACACAATCCGCGGCGTTGGTCGGGACGCGCAGCAGACCGGTCAGGCCATCGAGGATACAGTGGAAGGCGATCCATGATCGGCCCTCCCTTTACGTTCGCGCGCACCAGTCAGGATCGACCTGTCCGACACTGCTGGGCGCCGAGGCTTGGCCCGGCCTCGCCGTTGATCGAGCCGATGCTGTCGCCGGCCGGGAGCGCACTCTGGGCACAACGGATGCGTTCCAGGACACCGTCAACCTCGATCCAGTACTCGATCGCGAGTCCCTCCGACCCGGCAATGTTCGGGAGGATCCTTTCTGACGCCTTGGAGAGACGGCCGCAGGCCGGCGTCCGCGCAGTAGCGATTGAGCGCCGACTTGTCGACGATCTCTCCGAAGACGTACTCGGCCGTATCGAGGAGGACGACATCGTTTCTGAGGTTAATCGCCTTCACGATATCGAGCCGGCCGGACGACCACGCAGCGCGATTCAGACTTGCATCGAAATCGGTCGAGGCGAGCAGCCTGTTCTTATTTCGGCTCAATTGCGGCGACACCGGCCCTGCGGCGCCTAAAAGAAATTCGCTTTGTTCCCGAAGATGCCGCCCCAGCCAGAATATTTCGAAAGCCGGGTCAGCAGGAAGACATCGGTGCGGATAATGCCGTCGATGCTGGCAAGCGTCTCCGTCGTGAACCGCACGATGTCGTTCCGTGGCGAGCGAAGCCACACTTCAAGCATCAGGTCGTAGCCACCGGTGCTGAGGCCAAGAAACTGCACGTCGTCGAGCTTCTGCAACTCCGCCTCCACGGAGGTGACTCGGCTCGCCTGCGCCTCAATTCCGATAATCGCCGCTGCTTCATATCCAAGCTTCACGGGATCGACCGCGCAGACGAACTTGATGAATCCCTCTTTTTCGAGCCGGGTGCGGCGACGACGGACGGTTGCCTCGGAAGTCTTCAGTCCCTTCGCGATGACGATGTTTGGAACCGGTCCCTCCCGCAAGAGGAACTCGATGATCCTTTCGTCCATCTTGTCGATCTTGCTCATGCTTCCTTTCGCCCGCCCGCGGCGAATCCCTCCATCGCTTTGGCAGAAAGCGCGGCTGCCTCCGCTACGTCAAGCCGCCAAAGATCGGGGTTCAGGAGCTCCAGCGTCCAGTAGCCCTGATAGCCGGTTTCCAGAATCGCATCGCGGTACGCCGTGAGAGGCGCTACGCCGGCTCCCGGAGGCATGCGGTCCCCGTCGTCCAGCCTCTCCGCCGGTCGATCCCGGACATCGGTCACGTGCACGTTGGCGATCTCCTCCGCCTTCAGCGTCCCCAGCTCCGATGCCGTCCCGCCGCTGCGAAAGTGGTGGAAGAAGTCGATGCTGAGGCCGATCGCGGGCCGCGCCGCCTCTTGGACGAGGTCTTTCGCATCGGCGAGTGTGTCCAGGACAAACGGGCCGATCGGCGCGCCGAGGCTCATGAATTCGAGCGCGAGCCGGACATCGTGATCCGCCGCCATCGTGGCAGCGAGGCGCAGATTCTCCACCGCCTTTGGCCGCCAGGACGCCTCGCCGACGAAGCGCCGCGCGTCCGCGCCGATGCCCAGGACCTTGCATTGAAGCGTGCGACAAAGCTCAAGTTGCGATCGCAGAGAACTCAGGTAGGCATCGAGCATTTGCCCCTCTGAGAGCAACAGAGCCGGACCCATCGGGGCGAGGCCGATAGCGCCCGACGCGACAATTCCGAGCCCGTGAAGCCGCTCCTGGAGTGCGCTTGGCGAGTTCTCCGAAAGGAATCGGCCCACCTTTTCGAGCGAGATCTCGACCGCTCGGAACCCCGCCGCACGATAGGCGTGGAGCTCGGCGTCGAACTCCGCGGGGAAAGTGGTCAGCTGCGAGATGCTGACTTTCATCAAACCTCCATCAATCCAGTTCGGTCGGGACGGCTGCCGCCCTCAGCTCTCGGCAAGCTCAACATCGGCCGTCCAGCGCTGGCGGGGATCCGGCAGCGGCACGGAGCTGACGAGGAGTCGCGTGTAGTCGTGCCGGGGGTCGTTGATGACTGTCGCCGGGTCGCCGCGCTCGACCACCTCGCCCCTATGGGCGATCAGCAGCTCATCGCTGATCTGGAGCGCGGTGGAGAGGTCGTGCGTGATGTAGAGGATGGAGATGCCGAACTCCTCCTTCATCTCGACCAGCTGCCGGAGGATGAAAATCCTGAGCGAAGCGTCGACCATCGAAACCGGCTCGTCGGCGACCAGAATCGCCGGTCGAAGCAGCATCGCCCGCGCAATGATGACGCGTTGCAGCTGGCCACCGCTCAGCTGATGCGGATAGCGGCCGAGCACCGTGTCCGGATCAAGCCTCACCTGCTTCAGCGCATCCGCGATCATCTGCCGGCTCTCGGACGAGGCTGGCGGTCGGCCGAGCATTCGAACGGCCAGCCTGAACGTCCGATCGATGCGGTAGACCGGATTGAAGGTCTCGTACGGATTCTGGAACACCGCCTGGACGTTGCGCCTGAAGTCGCGGAACTCGGCATCGTTCATGGCGCCGAGGCTGCGACCGCGGTAGAGAATCTCTCCCCTCGTCGGAGTCAGGAATCCGAGCGCCATCAGCGCCAGTGTGGATTTCCCGCACCCGCTTTCGCCGGCCAGTGTAATGACCTTCGGCCGATCCGCGGGGAAGGCGATTGACATCGACTTGACGGCGACCGTCGCCTGGCCGCGGCTATGGAACGTCTTGCCCGCGCCCCTGATTTCGAGCGTAGCGGCGCTCATGCGGTGACCGCTGCTTCGCTGACGGGTCGGACAAAATGGCCGGGCCCCACTTCCAGCAAGGGCCCGCTTTCCCGCTGCCAGCTTTCCCGTTCGTCCTCCGTCGGCAGAGAAATCGCTGGGATGCCTTGCTTGTGTTTGATGGATGGCACTGAGGCTATCAAGCGTTTGGTATAGGGATGCCTCGGATTGTCGAAAATGTCGGTGGCCGCGCCCATTTCAACAAAACGGCCGGCGAACATGATGCCGATCCTGTCGGCCATCTGCGCCTGCAGGGCCATGTCGTGGCCGATCAGGATGATCGAGGTATTGAAGCGCGTTCGCACCCGCATCAACGTTTGCAGCACGACGCGCTGCGATACGACGTCGAGCGCGCTTGTCGACTCGTCGGCGATGATCAGCTTCGGGTCGAACAGGATCGCCATGGCTATGCAAACGCGCTGCTTCATGCCGCCGCTCAATTGATGCGGGTACTGCTTTAGAACATTCGCCGGCAGCCGCACCGCCTCGAGCGCGGCCTCCACCTTCGCGAGCCACCTGCCCTTGAGCTTCTCGCCGGTATGATCACGCACCATGTCGGCGAACTGCCTGCCGATGCGCGAAATCGGGTTCAACACGTTCATCGCGCCTTGCGGCACATAGGCGAGTTGCCGCCAGCGAATCTGCCGCCAATCCGCCGGGCTCGCCGTGACGAGGTCCCTGCCGGCGAAGCGGATCGTGCCGCGCGTGATCTGAGCCGACGCCGGCAAGCTGCCGAGCACTCCCATGCCGAGCGTCGTCTTGCCGCTGCCGGATTCCCCGACAAGCCCGAAGATTTCGTTGCCGTAGACCTTCAGGTCCACGGTCCCAACGCCAAGCGACAACCCGGAATACCTGATCTCCAAACCGCGCACGTCCAACAGCGGTTCGGACATCAGAACCCTCGGTCGAGCTTGGGATTCGCGATGCGGTCGAGGACGTTGCTGATCAAGAAAAGGCCGAGGAATATGCACACCAGGATTGCGATCGGCGGACCCCACCACCACCACATGCCGCGCCACATCGCCGTGTAGTACGTCGCCTCGTAGATCGTGTTGCCCAGCGTAAAGGACTGGCGCGGTCCAAGCCCGAGCACCTCCAGCCCAATGGAGGCGAGGATCGCGGTGGTCACCGAGTTCACGAATGAAGCCGCCAGGAACGGTATGAGGTTCGGCACCAGCTCGAAGAAAATGATGCCGAAATCGCTCACGCCCGAAAGCTTGGCGACGCGGACGAACTCCCGCTCCCGCAACGTCAGCACCTGCGCGCGAATCACGCGCGTCGCAAACATCCAGGCCGTGGACGCGATGATAAGCCCCATCAGAGTGATGGAGACCACCGGATAAGACGCCGCAATCATGATCAGAATGGCGAGCGGCGGTATCGTCAGACCGACGTCGACCATGGTACGGATCACCGCGTCTATGCGCCCACCGAAATAGCCCGCCGTGAAGCCGAGGATTCCTCCGATCAAGACGGCGACGCCACCACCGATGAGCCCGATCGCGAGAGTCGCCGGCGTTCCCAGCATGATCACGGCAAGCAGGTCCCTGCCCTCGCTTTGCGTTCCCAGCGGATGTTCGAGGCTCGGCCTCAGATTTGGTATGCCGCCGAAGACTTCCGCCATTTCGGGATCAACGAAGAATCGCCCGATCAGGACCGGCGTCAGCGCCAGGATCATCAGCCCGACGCCAATAAGGCCAGGCAGGCGCAAATGAGGCGACAGACTGCTCATCTTTGCGCCCGCCCATACTGCACCCGCGGGTCCAGCAACGGGTACGCCAGGTCAACTACCATCATGGTGAGCGCCACGGCGAAGATGATGAACATCACTACGCCCTGCACGACGAAGAAGTCGCTCGTCCGGAGTGCGTTGTAGAGGACCGTTCCGACCCCTGGATATCCGAAGATCGTCTCGACCAGCACCTGCCCGGAGATGAGATGGCCGAGATCAATGGCGAGGGCTGTCACCTGGGGCAACAAGGCATTTCGCATGCCGTAGCGAAAGAAGATCGTACGTTCCTTGAGGCCTTTCACGCGCGCATAGGCGAGAAAGTCCTCACCCATGACGGTGGTCATCGCGCCGCGCATGCTGAGCGCCCAAAAGCCGATGAGCCCGAGCGAGATGGAAAGCGCCGGCAACGTTGCGTGGCGAACAAAGTCGAGAAACGTCTCCAGCCCGAACTCGCGCGAGCTGCCGACGGTGAACGTCCCGCCGATCGGCAGGATCGGCCAATGGAATGCGAAGAGATAAAGCAGGATCAGCGCGAGCAGGTAGAACGGCATGGCCGACAGCGTCATGAAGAAATAGATCAACCCCTGCAGGAACCACGGCGCCTTGCGCCACACGGCCAGTGCGCCGAGCAAATTGCCGATCACAAACGCCAGAAGCACGGAGAAAACGAGCAGCCCGAGCGACCAGGGAATGGCCCTCAGCACGACGGCCGTCACCTTTTGCGGGAAGTACGCGAGCGAATAGCCGAGGTCCCCCATCATCAGGTTCCTCACGTAGAGCAGGTACTGAACGTAGAGCGGTTGATCGAGGGCGAAGGCTTCGGTGTAGACTCTTACGATCTGCGCCCCGCCCGCCACCGAAGAACCGCGCGTGACCATCCGGCCCAGCATGGCCGCGATCGGGTCGGCCGGCGTCGTGTGAATGACGATGAAATTGACCGTTATCGCGACGACGATCGTCAGCAGGAAAATGCCGAAACGGCTGATGGCGTAGCGCGTCATGGCTGGTCTATGCCCCCGACGCTGACGCAATGCACATCAAATTGGAAGGGCGGAGCACGATCGTGCATCCGCCCTTCCGGTCTTCGCGCCAGGAGGAGGACGCGACTATTGGCCTGCGCCGGTGACGTTGTGGATGATGTAGTTTCCGGTCACCCACCAATGTCCAGGGTGGATGTAGGGATTCTCCACGGTGGGAAAGTTCTCCCAGTAGGTCGTGTTGAACGGCGTCA
The DNA here is from genome assembly GCA_964440525.1 of uncultured Propylenella sp. GTDB lineage: Bacteria > Pseudomonadota > Alphaproteobacteria > Rhizobiales > Afifellaceae > DASWJZ01. The sequence goes on from CAYTTC010000046.1 coordinate 6,209, forward strand.
GCAGCCGCGCCTGCACCAGCGGGATAACCGGCAGCTCTTCAGACATGAGCGTCAATGCCTCGTCGGCGGCCGCATCGAACTCGGGGCCCGAACTCACGCCTGACATAAGGTCGACAAGTTCGTCGAACCTCGCGTTCTTGAAGCGAACGGCGTTCTGGGGCGCGGCTTCGCCGATCGGCGCCGATACGTTGCTGTGAAAGTGCGAAAAGGACGCATAGGGGTCCTGGACGCTGCCGCATTCGCCGCCGAGCCACATCGTCGCCTTGCCGGTCGCAACGTCGGTAAAATAGACGGCGCTCTCCATCGGTCGCGAAGTGATGTCAAAGCCCGCCTTCCGAAGTTGGGCAATCAGGACAGGTCCCATCTTGAGCTGGTCCGTCTCGCCCGACCGGATGGACATTTCGATAGTGATCGTATTGCCCTGGGCATCGGCCCACATCCCGTCGGCATTCTTCGCATAGCCTTCCCCCTCCAGCGCCGGCGCGATCTCGTCGGTATTGGAGTGGACGAGCTTCAAGGCTTCTTCGTTGCGCGCCAGGAATTCGGCGAGCGGCGCATAGGTTGGAAACAACGAGTAGCTTGGCTCCGTCATGCCCTCGAATGCGACGTCGATGAGCTGTTGACGATCGATGGCATCATTGATCGCGTGCCGGATGACCTTGCTGTTCACCGGCGCCAGCTCGTTATTGAAGCGCAGATCCCGCGGGCAGGCGTCGAGATATGCGTAGGGCAGATCCTTCGTCCAACCGATGATTTTCGGGTTGCGCTCGCGCGCGATCTCGAACGTGCTGCGCGACATGATCCACATGCCGTCAAGCTCGTTGTTTACCGCCTTCGCCGCCCGAGTGTCTTCCGTCGGCGCAGCAATCCAGATCACGCGTTCGGGCTCGGGCATATTGTTGAAGCCGGTCTCCGCGCCCCACCAGCCAGGCAGGCGATCAAACACGGTTTCGGTCTCTGTCGATCTGACCAGCTTGTACGGCCCGGTGCCCAGCGGCAGGCCGCGCTCGAGGTCGTAGTTGGAGAAGGTGTTCGGGTCCTCATTCTCCCAGATGTGCTTCGGCACGATCAGCACCGTTTCCCAGATGCGGACCCCGAAATAGTCGACCAGGAAGCGCGGATTCGGGGAATTCAGCTCGATCAGGACGGTTCGCGGATCGACGGCGGTCACGCCCTTGACCCAAAGGTTCATCTCGCCCGAATACAAGAGATTGGGATTGGCTTTCAGCATGCCGATCGTGAAAGCCACGTCGTCCGCAGTGAAATCGACGCCATCCGCCCATTTTACGCCTTCGCGAAGCTTGATCGTGACGGATTTCGCGTCGTCGCTGTACTCGCCGCTCTCGGCGAGCCAGGGTTCAAGCGCGCCGGACTCCAGATTGAGGTAGAAGAGCGACTCGGAGACCGCCTGCCACATTCCCCAATCGAGATACTGCCCGGTGATGAAGGGGTTCATGTTGTCCGGGACGGGAACGCGGCCGTCGATGTTTTCGAAGATCAGCGTCCGCTCTCGAGGGATGTCGGCGATGGATTGCGCCAGCGTCGCTCCTGTGGTGGTCAGCAGGACAGACCCGGCCACAAGGCCGATCCTAAACAGTTGACTCGTCATTGTCGTTCCCTCCCTCGCGTGCTTGCCCACTCTTCTTCAAGCTATGAGGGCGGACAGGTGGTTGTAGCCAAGCTGCAATCCCTTCCGCTCCGTGCTGTAGTTGGCGACGATGTCGCCCTCGCTCTCGACCTTGCCGAACTCGGCGGCGGCGAAGACGTCGTCTTCGTGCTCGATGTCGATGTTCCCCTCGTAGCCGACCTCGATCAGTGCGGTGATGAAGGCCGGCCAGTCCACGTCGCCCCAACCCGGCGTGCGGGCGCGCCACCAGCCGTGCCCGAATCCCTCGGGTTTTCCGAAGGCCTGTCCGTAGATGCCGACGCGGGCGAGTACGGGGTGGACGATCTCCATGTCCTTGGCGTGGGCGTGGTAGATGCGGTCTCCATAATCGTGGATCGCCTTCACGTAATCGATCCCGAGCCAGACCATGTGAGACGGATCGATTTCCAGGCCGAGCGCCTTTGAAGGGACCGCCTCGAACATCGCTTCCCAGACCTCGGGGCTGAAGGCGATATTCGTGCCCTCCATGGTTTTCACGTCAACCATCGGGCAGTTCTCGATTGCAATCTTCAGGTTCCGCTTCTCCGCCTCATCGCAGAAGCGCGAGAAGACCTCCTTGAACGGCGCAATGTTCTTCTCGACCGACTTCGACTGGTTGCGGCCGGCGAACGTCGCCACCACGCCGACATCCATGCGCTGAGCGAGGTCGAGAACCTTCGGGAAGTAAGCCCGTGCCTGCTTGGCCTCGGCGGCATTCTGATCGAGATAGTTTGGATAGTAGCCGAGCGCCGAGATCTCGATGTCCTTGGAAGCAAGGTCCTTCTGAATCGCCTTGATCGCGGCGGCGCTCGTCTTCTCGGCGTCCAGCGACGAGCCGGGCCATGCCGACAACTCCAGGCTCCTGAAGCCGGTCTCATACGCAAATTTTGCGGTGTCTTTTGTATAGTTCGCGTAGAAGCCAAGACGCATTTATCGCTCCCTCTTGTTTATATACCTGCCTGCTACTTCAATCATCTTTGGTGATGGCGGTGTGAAGTCTCACTAGTCCTACGCCACGGCGCGCACCGGTATGATTGTCTCTTATTTTCGTTTCGGCATTTTCATCTTGCGACCGCTTCCGATCACAGTTTCTCATATCAATGCCGCTTTTCGCCATGCTTGCATGCGTTTCTGACGATTTCAGTCTATGTGACCTCGAAGGACTGTCAAGTGGAATGAGACCCGCAATCTCATGCGCCATGCCGAGAAGAGCGACCTCATTTGCCCTGTCTTTCGGCACGGCCGGCTACGGTGAGCGGCCATTCAGCTCATGTATTCGCGTGTCTGCCCGTTCAGAAGATGGCCATCTGACCTCGCCGGCGTCAACATCCCTGCCCATCAGCGCAACGTCGTCCTGGTCGCAGCAAGCTCCGGACGGCGATCCAGCGCATTGGCGCGCTTGCCGCTCTCGAATCTCGACATGCTCGCCGAGCTTGCCCTGCAGCTGATCGTAGGCGGTGCCGGAGAGCAGCACGCCGCCGGGCTCGGCAATCTGTTCCAGCCGCGCGGCGATGTTGACGCCATCCCCGTAGAGGTCGTCGCCCTCGATCACCACGTCGCCGAGGTTGACGCCGATGCGTAACAGCAGGCGCTTGTCGGCGACAATCCCGACATTACGCTCGACGATGCCGCGCTGGACGGCGACGGCGCAACGCACCGCGTCGACGACACTGCCGAACTCCGCGAGACATCCATCGCCGGTCGTTTTCACCACGCGGCCGTGATGCGCGGCGATCGCGGGAAGAACAAGCGCACCCATGTGAGCCTTGAGGGCGGCGAGCGTGCCCGCCTCGTCGGTCTCCATGAGGCCGCTGTAACCGACCACATCGGCGGCGAGTATGGCGGCGAGGCGCCGCTGGGTGCGTTCTTCGGACATGTAGCGCGATTCCCTTTGGGAAACGCAGCGCGCGAAATTGTATAGGGCTAAGTTCGAGGAGTCTATCGGACCGACTTCCGGATTGGGTTAAACTGCGAAGTAGCACTGAGGTTCGGCCATGTCCGCTCTGGAACGGCAAGCGGCCATGCTTCGCGACAATCGGCACTTCCGGGATGCGCCAGGGACACACGTAGGGACCGCTGCCGGCGAGTGCCGTGCCTGAGCCGCCGATCCCCGCTATTTCGCCTCGAGGACCGTCTTGAGCGCCGAAAGATTCTGCACCTCGGCGTTCATGGTGCCTTGAATCATCCAGTTCATCACCCGCAGAAATCCCTTTGGTTCGAAACTCAGCGAAAAACGCACCCTTGCCCCGCCACTGGCCGGTTCGATGTCGAACTGCCCAAGTGGCCGAGCCGGGCCGGTGATGACCGCGCTCTTTTCGGACGCCGAGCGCCTCGCTTTTTTCGTCGAGCCTCTGAGAGAATTTTCGCTGACTACCGATCTGCTCACCAACGTTCTCGGCAAACGCCCGCCAAGACGCGAAGAGCGCTGTTGACCCTTCCCAAGCGCTCGGTTGCCGGATGCAGCACTCCTCCGCCCATGCAAACATCGTGTCTTCCGCTTCGAGATATTGTGCGGTCGCGGTGCGGACCGCCTCAGGAGGCGCGAGCCCTTGCTGCTGCCAATCCATGCAGCCATCGATCATCCAGGCGAGAATGCCCGGCCATTCCATCTTCAGCGTTTCGCTCAGGTCCAAGACGCGCTCTTCCAGCGGGATCGTCACCATGAAGGGGATCAAGTGAAACCGACGCCGAATCGCCTCGTCCACTGATCGAAGACCGGGCTTATGGTTGCCGGCGATGACGAGTTTGAACTGCGCGGCGGACAAGATCGGCGCGTTCGCCGGCGTCTCCGACCGCACCGTTGAGAACTAGGTACTTCGTTCCGACAAGAGAGCGAGAAAGGTGACGAACATTCCGCCCATCAGCAGTGCGTATGAGAGGAGCGCGCCGAAAATGGCCATTCGCTCCGCAAAGGTGTTGCTGGTGGTCATCGGGCTCCTTAATCTTCCAAGAAGCCTCCCTGAGATTCTTGCTTAACTTGAAATGGTTGAGGGAGGATGAAGTGGCCTGAGAAGACGCCCGCGGAGACGGGGCGCGAGGTGTGGACGCAGCTTCATAGGAGCCTGCGCGTGACACCGGCGATGGCCCCTGACGTTCAAACTGAGACAAGTGCCCCGCGTCGGTCGTGATGCGGTAGGGCGTTATTTGTGATATGATAAGGTTTAGACGCAGAGTGCAGCGTCTTCCTTCGCCTTCCTTCTTCGTCCGTCGCAAGGAGGGGGCCGAATGGCCAGACTCGACAATACCAGACACGAGCGTTTCGCCGCGGGAGTCACCGGCGGAAGTCCGGCCTCTCGTGCTTATATAGCGGCCGGCTTCACTGCCAAGGGAAACGCCGCCGAGGTCGGCGCATCCCGTTTGCTCAGGGACGCTAAGGTGAAGGCTAGGATCGACGAACTTCTCGCCGGATCCGCTAAGGAAATGTCGATCAGTAAGGAGCGCCTGACGCAGATGTTGCTAGAAGACCGGCACATTGCACATCAGCGGGGACAGGCAGCGGCAGCCGGCACATAACGGAGCGCCTTGGCAAGCTCCACGGCTTCGGCTTCGACCCCATCAACAGGGCGAGAAGTCGCCGGCGACGTCGGAACCGAAGCCGGAAGGCAAGCAGATTGACTTCAAGCTAATTAACCAACGCTATAGTGCCATGAACGGCGAGTAGGTCAGCAACGTCCCATTGCGTAGCGTTCCAGTCTGGAACGACCGGGCACGAGAGTGCGGAAGGTCTTTGTCGATCACGCCGCTGTTTTCGACCGCGTCGTCATTCAGACGCTAAGAGGGAGAAGGCAAATGCCCGAGGTCACGATCACAGTGAGCAGGAATGGACCCTATATAGTCGCCGGCCCGGTGGAGCTGAAGGACGCCGACGGGAACAGCCTTCCCGCGAAGATGAAAATGGCTCTGTGCCGCTGTGGGGGATCAACAACCAAACCGTTTTGTGATGGCACCCACTCCAAGATCGGGTTTCAAGCTGCCGAGCAGGCGGTCTCGGCATCGACGGAGAGAGAAGTGTGACCGCGCTTCGAGGCCGCCGCATCGCTCGGCTGTAAGGTTCGCCTCCGATTAAGCCTCGCATCGCATCCGCGAGGGCATAAAGGACGATCCCAAGACCACCGAACCGCACGGCGGATCAGGCAAGGTCGTAGAGGCCGATGTCCCGCGAGACGACAGGGTGGACTCTGGCTTGTCATTAACCCAGTGAAAACCCGAAGCGGCTTAGCCTTGTTGGATCGGCGGGCCTGGTCCTGCGTACCGCCGTTGCCAGCCGCTTCAGCCCCGCCCCGGCTGGGGCGGCTTTTCTCTGCGAACCTGCTTCCCCGCCTCCAAGATCGCCATGTCGAGAATATAAAATCAGCAGAGTCAGGCGCTCGTCCTTTTGCGCCTCAGCTTCCTTTTGCAGATTTTGTAGCTCCCACACGGCTCGCGCCAGAAACTGGCTTGTCGGTTGTGGCATCGCCGGCCTCCCGCTTTCGCTTCAGCTCGGCACTATGGGGCTTGGGAGGCGTACTCAGGAAGTGGCGCACGACCTTTGCCCTTCGCAATCGAAACCCCTGTGCCGGCCTTGGCCGATCCCTTCAAATGCACTCAGTGCGGATCGCGGAAGACTGAGGCGCGGCCGGAGTTCCCAAACGAGGGCGGGCGCGTCAAAGGAGCTTGGACCGCGGCGTAGGTGCTTCAGGCCGTCACCCAGCGCGGCGGGGTTTCGTTTGCAAAGTCGAAACGGCTCGTTCCCCACGCAACTTCGTGAGGAACTTTCCCCTGCAGGGCAGCATCGAGTGCCTCCCAAGCCCGCCAAGACCCGACCGTTGTCCAGAAGCGCGCCGCGTAATGCAGGCTGTTCGGCGCGTCGGTCCGCAGCAACAATGACCGGGGCGTATGAGCGACGGTGCCGTCGCCTCCAACACGGAAAATCTCGAAGGCGGCCAGAACGCGCATCGCTCGCAGTAGCTGCTCCCGAAAGACGCCGCAGGCGGAAGCAAGCTCATCAATCGTGGAAGCGGCATCCGGCCTTATACGGTCAGCGATGCCCAAGTCCGCCACGAGCCGGATGACCCGCGATATCTGGAAACCCCTGATGAGGAGATCCACAGCCAAACGATCGTTCTTGGATTCTGCCATCGTTTGCAGGTTTCCGGCACGGAAGGTCCACTTGCTCTCCGTTCATACTACGAGAAGATGCCAGTTAGACAAAGCCGCGCGCCGGCAGCCGACTCCGGCAATCGCCTCGTCGGATATCTGCTTCACAGCCACAAGCAGACATCACCGAGCGCGCTCATCGCGTCCGTTTTGCGCCAGAAGCGGACGTTTTGGCGTTCAGGGTAAGAAAACTGAATTCGAACGCCGGCCACTCACTTCGAACTTGCCCGCCGGGCTTGTTCGACCTGGGTCTGAAATGCGGTCCGGATCAGCTCGATATCAGCGGTCAGCACCACCTCATCGATACCCATGTCCAGCCATCCAGAAACCTGGTCGCCTCGGACCGCGTGCATTGTGACCGGCACCTTGGCGACGTGACCGGCCGCGATGATCTTCTTGAGCGCATCGGTATAACGGGGATCGCCGCGATCCAGGCCTAGGCCGAGGCCAAGGTCCACGGGACCGATATGAAGTCCCGCAATGCCTTTCACCGCCGCGATCTCGGCGATGTCGGTGAAGCCGCGCCGGTCCTCGATCATCGGATAGATATTCGGCCGGATCTCCGAGACGCGGTCCGGCGCAGGCCTCAGCCCGTAGCGTTGACCGCCGTAGCTGCGGACGCCCTCGGGCTGGTAGCGCGCCCTGCGCACGGCCTCCTCCACAAGGTCGGTGCTGGACGCCATCGCCATGACGACGCCCGATACCCCTTGGTCGAGCAGCCGGGGAATAAGCTCCAGCTCCTGCTCGGAAACGCGAGCCAGCACGGGCATCCCGAGCGCATCGAGGAGCTGGATGCCGCGAAACGCGGTGCCGAGATCCCAAGCGCCGTGCTGGAGGTCGAGGCCGACCCAGTCCGGTTTTGCACGCGCGGCGCACTCCGCGATCAGCGGCTCCGGCATTGCCAACCACAGTCCGATCGTCGTCATCAGTGATTACCCGTCGATGTGTTGAGCACGACGCGCCACGAGTTCCTGCAGCTCCTCGACGCTGACTTCGCCGCGATCGATCACGCGCACGACGCGTCCGAGCTCGAGCAGCACGATGCGGTCGGCGACCGGCAGGACGTGGCTCATGTTGTGATCGATGTAGAGCACGCCGAGCCCGTGGTCGCGTGCTCGCCCTATCGATTCAAGCACGTTGCGGGTCTCGCGCACCGAGAGCGCCGCGGTGGGCTCGTCGAGCAGCAAGAGCTTGGCGCCGAAATGCATCGCACGCGTGATCGCGACCGACTGCCGCTCGCCGCCCGATAGCGTCCAGACCGGCTGATCGGCGGAGCGAACCCGCGTCAGGCCCAGCTCGGCAATCGCCGCCTCGGCTTCCTGCCGCATCTGCCGTCGAACGAGCACGCGCAAGGGGCCGACTTTGCGAACGATCTCCTTGCCGAGGAAGAAGTTCCGCCACAGGCTCAGCTGATCTACCATGGCGAGGTCCTGGTAGACCGCCTCGATGCCCTTGGCGCGCGCGTCCGCGGGCGTCTTGAAGCGAACGTCCTTCCCCATGAAGCGGAGTGTCCCCGAGGTCGGCCGCTGGTAGCCGGCGAAGATCTTGAGAAGAGTGGATTTGCCGGCGCCGTTGTCTCCCACCAAAGCCACGACCTCGCCCGGCCACACCGACAGGTTCACGTCGAAGATGACCTTGCTGCGACCGTAGCTGTGCGAGATGGCGCGAAGCTCAAAGACCGGCTCCCCGGTGCGGTCGACATTGTGGGTCTTCGCCGGGATCGGAGCGGGAGTTTCCACATGCAGCGGACTTCCGCTCATGCCTGGCTGCCTCCAAAGCGCCCGAGCCGGACGTTGGCGATCACGACGATCACCAGCATAACTCCGATGAAGGTCACGTAGAACGATCCCGGCACACCGATCAGGACCAGGCCGATCTGGATGCTCGAAAGCAGGAATGCCCCGATGATGCTGCCCCAGATGGTGCCGGTGCCGCCGAAGAGCGACGTGCCGCCCAGCACAGCCGCGGTGATTGCGAGCAGCTCGTAGTTCTGTCCTTGCGCCTGCGTCACGCCGCGGAGGTAGGCGAACTGCATGCAGCCCGCGAGTCCGGCAAAGAGCGCGCTCAGAATGAAGTTGGTGCGTTTCACCCACACAGTGGGCACGCCCATGGCCTTGGCCGGCCCGACCTTGCCGCCGGTGGCGAACGTCCAGTTGCCGTATTGCAGGCGGGTGAGGACGAACCAGAATATCGCGGCGACGACGAACATCCACACGAGTGGCATGTAGAAGGGCGTGCTGCCGATCTTCGCGCCGAGCAGTGTCATCGCGGCGCTCGGATCGAACATGATCAGCTGGTGTCCGCTGATCAGCAGATTGTTCAGCCCCTGCAGCACGAAGAACATGCCAAGCGTCGTGATGAACGAGGGGATGCCAAAGGCCGTCGTGACCAGGCCGTTCACCAGCCCGACGGAGATCGCGAAGCCGAGCGCGATGGCGAGCGCCAGCCACTCGTTCATGTCGTTGCTGACGAAAAGGATGGCCCAAACGATCGGCGTGAAAGCGAAGTTCTGTCCGACCGAGAGGTCGAACTCGCCGCAGATCATCAGCATCGTCACACCGACGGCGACGATGCCGATGGTGGAGGCGACCGTGCTGATCGCCGACATAGTCTGGGGCGACCAAAAGTTCGTCGTCTGCAGCGTGAAAAACAGCATGACGGCGAGCAGGCCCAGCCCCGGCGCCAGTTCCGGAACTTTGAGCAGCGTCTCGACGAGCGACCTCGGCCGTCCTTTGCCGGAGTACGACGATGCCGCAGAGACCGGAGGGCGCGAACTATTGGAGTTCATGAGCCTGTTTGCCGACCTCAGTCGGAGTTGAAAGAACCGCGGGCTCGGGCCGCCCTTGGAGGAGCGGCCCGAGCCGGGACTTTAGCTCAGCAGCGGCCGGCGTCGATGCACGCCTGTACGGTGTCGATGTTGTCCTTCGTCACGATCGACGTGCCGGTATCGACGTTCGCCGGGCTCAGGCTGTACTTCGCCTGGTTGGCCAGATTAGCCACCGCGAAGTAGCTCTGCAGGAACGGCTGCTGGTTGATGGCCATCGTCAACGCGCCGTCCTTGATCCGCTTTGCGGCCTCGGCGCCGACGTCAAACGTCGCCACCGGGATGTTCAGGCTGTTCTCGCTTACGTACTGCGCGGCGGGATTCGCGGCGGGATTACCGAGCCCGACGATGCCGCAAATGCTCGTATCCGCCTGCATGGCGGCGCTGGTCAGCGACAGATTCTGTGCCTGGTCGCCGGTCGCGACGAGGTCCTCGTAGGGATAGCCGGCCGCATCGAGCGCACGCTTCACACCATCGGCGCGCAGCGTCAGCACGAAGGCGGTCGGGAACGGGTTCACGATCAGCACCTTGCAGGGCTCAGCCGGAAGCGATGACATCCAGGCCTTGGTCAGCGTCTCGCCGGAGACGGCTTCGTCCTGACCCACAAAGGCGAGGCCGAGTATCCGCTTGTCGTCCGGCGCGTTTTCGCCCTCGAAGCGGTTGTTGTTGTAGAGGACCACCGGGATGCCGGCATCGAGCGCGGCCACGGTGACCGCTTCCATGGTCTTCGACGTGTAGTCGATCGCGATGCCGGCCGGCGCCGCCGCGATCGCCGCCTGAAGCAGCGGCACCATGCCGGCGTCGCCGGTGTCCTGGGCGGGCGCCTGGAATACGACGTTGACGCCAAAATCCTCGCCCGCCTGGTTGGCTCCGTTCTGCTGTGTGATCCAGAACGGATCAGTCAGGCTCGGCGCAATCACGTAGACGGTCGGATTATCCTGAGCGAGAGTAGCGCCGCCGCCGACCGCGGCAAGCGCAAGCGCGGCGGTCGCCAAGCGTAGGCCCAAGCCGCCGGTCGTTCTCCAATTGGTCACCATTCACATCCTCCCATTTATGCGCAGCCTAGGATGGCCGTCGCTTCAGTGTTGCGTGTCACGCAACCTATTTTGCATTCAGGTAATCGGATTATCGTTACGGAGTCAAGATGGATGATGAAATCTGTGGCGGTCAGCGCATCGTGTTGCGCTGAACAGAAATCTCTACTAGAGTTTCGACCATGAAAGCCGATCCAGTGCACAGAGACTTTTCCCGGCAGGAGGTGGTTCCTCTCAACACCGGGGCGAGCCATATCAGCCGGGCCTTCCGGGCGTTGGAGGCGCTTGTTGCAGGTCCCCAGACTGCCGCCGGCATCGCGCAGGTCCTGGGCGTCAACCGCAGCACGGCGCTCCGGCTGATGACCGAGATCGAGTCGCTCGGCTACGCCGTCCGCGACCCCGACACGAAGGGCTACTCGCTCGCGGCGGCGCGCTTCTATCCCTTCATTTCCTCGCACGTGGACCACCTCGACTGGAGCATGGTGGTGGACCCGGTCCTGTCGGACCTCCGCGACGAGTTCGGCGAAGCGGCGATCATGGGCGTGCCCGCCAACGGAACCATGGTCTACCTCGCGTTCTTTCCCTCTGCTCACGTCATCATGGTTCGCGAGCGGCTCGGCACTACGCGGCCCATGCATTGCTCGGCGCTCGGCAAGGCCTATCTCTCGGCGCTCGATGATCGTGCGCTCGACAGCGAGCTTGCCCTTCTGAATTTTCAGGGCGGCACGCAAAATGCGGCACGCGGACCGATGGAACTCCGCGAACGGCTGGAAGCGACGCGCGAACGTGGCTACGCCATAGACCGCGACGAAACGCTGGAAGGCGGCAGCTGCGTGGCGGTTCCCGCGCGCATCGGCGGAGCGCTCATCGGTGCGATCGGCCTCTCCGGACCGACCAGTCGCATGAGCGATCAGCGGATCGCCGAGATCGGGCAACGCCTCCTGCAGGTCTCGCTTCGCCTGTCGGGCACACAGCGATGACGGGTGCGCAGCCCGACCACGGCAAGCTCATCGGCATGTCGTTGATCGCTGGCCGCGACGACATCGAGATGGCGGCGGCGACCGTCAAGGAGCTCGGGTTCGACGGGATGGAGGTTCACTTTAATCAGCTCGGGCCCGGCTTGCCGGGCGTCCCGGTCTTCGAGGGACACGCGGCGGCCGCCGGCGAGGTTGTGCGCCGCGCGGGGCTGATCGTCTCCACGCTCAATGTCGTCGGCGACATCACCTTCGACCCGTTTGGAGGGCCCGATGCGCTGACGACCGCGATCGAGGGCCTTGCCGCGCACATGCGGTGGGGCGCCGCGATGGGCGCGCCACGCCTCTTGATCTGGGAAGGACGGGTCGAGAGGCGCCACGATGTGGACGCGGCCTGCAAGACGCTCGCGCAGTTGATCGAATCCGCCGGGCGCCGCAGCGGCCTTTCAAGTCCGCCTCCCGTCTCGTGCGAGCTGCATCCCTTCACCTTCGCGCTCAAGCATCGGACCTTGCCGCAGCTTGCCGCGGCGCTCGGGTCGGTGGGAGCAGGCATCTGCTTCGACTTCTGTCATTTCGGCGTAGCCCTGGGTCGCGATCTGCTCGACCACCTCGACGACGACGTGGTCGATGCCATCGATCACGTCCATTACTCCGACACCGACACAAAGACTTCCGAACTGCATTTCCCGCCGGGCGACGGGGTTCTCGACCTCGATGCCATCGGCGCCCGCATCGCCGGCAAACCCATCGCCGCGACCTGGGACCTCTTCGGATGGCCCGGACCGCGCCATGCCGTGCGCTCCCGCATGGACGTGTATCGCGGCTTCGTGCAGCGACACGCGGCAAGTCTGCGGCCTCAGTAGCTTGCGCCAGCCACGCGATGCCTGAGACCGAATCGAAAGACAGAGCTTTCAGAGTGGCCCCGCATGGCATGATGGCCCTTGGCTGCGCGCTGCTCGAGCGTGCCGGTGCGCCGAGGGAGCATGCCCGAATCGTCATGGAGCATCTTGTCGCTGCAAGCGCGATGGGCCTTCATTCCCACGGCGTGATGCGAATTCCCCAGTACCTCGCCGAGATCGAGTCGGGGATCATCGATCCCCGCGCGGAACCGGAGATCGTGCCGGGCGGCGCCTCCCGCATGACCGTCGACGGACGGCGCGGATTTGGCCAGGTCGTCGGTATGCTGATGGTCGAAGCTCTGGTTCCGGTCGCGCGGGCGACCGGGATCGCGATGGCCAACGGCCACCATCTTGGTCATACCGGCCGGATCGGCGCATATCCGGAAGCGCTGGCGCAGGCGGGACTGATCGGACTGGCTGTCTGCAACGGCGCGCCATCGGGTCATTGGGTCGCTCCGTTCGGAGGACGCGACGGACGGATCTCGACCAATCCCATGGCCATGGGCTGGCCTGTCGATGGCGAGGCGCCGGTCGTCGCCGATTTCTCCACGGCTACCGCGCCCGAAGGCGTCATTCGCGTTTTGCGCGACCGTAACGAGGATGCGCCGGAGGGCTATTTGCGGGATGCCGAAGGCCGGCTGACCCGCGACCCGAACGTGCTTTATGCCGTGCCGAAGGGCGCGATCCAGCCGCTTGGGGGCCCGCTCGGCTATCGAGCCACGGCGCTCGCGCTTTTCGTCGAGGTGCTCACCACGCTGCTGAACGGCGACACCGTCGACGACCGGACGCGAAAGGGCACCGACATGACATTGCTTGCCATCGCCCCGCAGACTCGATTCGAGGAGCTCGCCCGAGGGCTTTCGGACCACATTCGCGCCTCGCCGCCGCTCGATCTGGCGAAGCCGGTGCTGATGCCCGGGGACCGCGAGCGAGCGGCGATCGATGCGGCCGCGCCGCTCCGCGTAGACGGACCGACTTGGGATGCGGTCGCCGCTGCTGCCAAGCGCGCCGGGCTCGCGATGCCAGCCCCCGTCGGACGCGGATAGCGATCGATCGAACACAGGACCAACTGCAAAGAATCAAGGAATAGAGGAGGAGGCGTTGGAAAAGCTCATCATCACGGTCACTTGCGATTCGACGATGTCGTATCCGTCGAATCCAAGGAATCCGACACCGCGCGGCCTGGACGCAGTCGCCGAAGAATATGTCCGCTCAGTCAATGCCGGCGCCGCGATCTGCCATCTGCATGGGCCTTACACCGTCGATACAAAGATCCAGCCGGACGGCACCAAGCTCTCCGACCTCGACATCCCGGGCTGGCGCCGGCTGCGCGACGGCATTTTGGGCAAGTGCGACGCCATCATTCAGTACGGCATTGCCAACGGTCGTTTCGCGCAACGCAAGGTGCTGCTCGAGGAACAGCACCCCGACATGGTTTCGACCTGCTTCAATGCGCACGATGAATGCTTCGACTACGAGCCAGGGCGCGAGCCGGTCGAGCTCTACGCCATCCATGACCGCGAGGAGCTCAGGGAGTATTGCGAGCTGACCAGCCGCATCGGTACCAAGATCGAGGTCGAAGCCTTCCACTACGGCGGCGTCTGGAACGCCATGCGGATGATCGAGAAGGGCTTTCTCAAAGGACCGGTGTGGGTCACCTTCTTCCTCGGCTGGAAAGGCGGCTGCTGGACGCCTCCCACGGTGCAGGCGATGACCTACATGGCCGATCACTGTCCCGAAAATTTCATCTGGAACACCTCTGTGATGGATCCGGTCGATCAGTGGAAGGTGCTGAGCACCGCGATCAATCTCGGTGGCCACATTCGCATCGGCATGGAGGACAACCCCTTCATCTCGCCTGGCGAATATGCCCGCTCGAACGCCGACCTGGTCGAAAAGATCGTGCGGGTTGCCCGCGATCTCGGGCGCGAGATTGCCACGCCCGATGAAGCGCGGAATATAGCAAGGATTCCCAAGAACGGCATGCATTGAGGTCTCGCCATGAAGGCGGCCGTGCTGAAAGCCTTCGGCGCTCCGCTCTCGATCGAAGAGGTCGACGATCCGCGTCCCGGCCCCGACGACGTTGTGGTCATGGTGAGGGCATGCGGAATCGACGGGACGGACCTCAAGCTGCTGAACGGTTTTGGGTACACGCCGGATCTCCCCTTCATCATGGGGCACGAGCCGGCCGGCATGGTCGAATCCGTGGGCGAACGCGTAACAACGTTCAAGCCCGGCGACCGGGTCATTCCCTACATCTTCCTCATCCCCCCGGAGAGCTCGTGGTACCAGGCGGAGCGCGAGCAACTCTCGCCGGACATGACCGGCGTTCTCGGCGTGAAGGGGCACAGCGGAGGCTATGCCGAGCGGCTGCTCGTCGCGGCGCGACAGCTAATCCGCATTCCGGATGCCATCGCGTGGCACGATGCCGCTGTTCATTGCGACGCGGGTCTGACGGCCTATCACGCTGTCCGCCGCTCACGACTCGTCACGGCCGAGACCGTGCTGGTGATCGGCGTCGGCGGCGTCGGATCGTTCGCAGTTCAGTACGCCGCGCTCGCCGGCGCGCGGGTGATCGCCGCGGAGCACACAGAGGCGAAGCGCGTCTGGGCGCGCACCCTCGGCGCCGCGGAAGCAGTCGACAGCGCGGATATGGCGAAAACCGTGCGCGAGCTGACAGGGGGGTGCGGCGTCAATTGCGTGCTCGACATCGTCGGCACCGAGGCGACGATGGCTGCCGCCATAGATGCGGTCGCCGCCGGCGGACGCATTGTTGTTGTCGGCTATACTTCGGACTCGTTCACGCTGAGCGGCAAGCGCCTGGCGCAGAAAGAATTGGAAGTGATCGGCACGCGTGCTGGATCGCGCGCCGAGCTGACTGTGGCCTTGAACCTCATGTCGACAGGAAAGATCCGCTCGATCGTGACCGACCGCGCGCGGCTATCGCAAGTGAACGAAGCGCTCGCGAGGCTGCACGACGGCAAGGTGCTCGGCCGGCTCGTGCTCGATGTCGCCGCCTAAGACCTAGCCGCGGAACCGCGCATCGGCCGGCCCCGAAACGCCCGGGTGGATGGCGAAAAGCGCGCCCGCGAGCGGCTCCTTGCTCAGCCTCTCGTCCGGCATCCGGTAGCTCGCCGAGGTGATGTAGAGCGTGTCCATCCGCGGGCCGCCGAACGCGACGCAAGTCGGCTGGGAGACCGGCATCTCGACGACGCGGTCGATGCGGCCCTTCGGGTCGTAGCGCACGACGCGCGACGCGGGCGGCTGCGTCAGCCAGTAGCAGCCGTCGTCGTCGACAGCGGCGCCGTCGGGACCGCCCTCGTCCGCGCGAAGCTCGACGAACACGCGGCGGTTCCGAAGCGCGCCGCCGGTCGCATCGAAGTCCCACGCCCAGACGGTCCTACGGCGACTGTCTGCGAAGTAGGCCGTGGTGCTGTCCGCACTGAAGGCGAGCCCGTTCGACGCAAAAATCCCGTCGACCATCTTGTGACAAGTGAGATCGGTATCGAGTCGGTAGAGGCTGCCGGTAGCCTTCGACTCGTCCGGATCGTGGAGTGTCCCGGCCCAGAAGCGTCCCTGCCGATCGGTCTTTCCGTCGTTGAACCGGTTGTCCGGCAAATCCGGCTCCGGTTCCGCTATCGTCGTGAATTTTCCGCTCGGTGGATCGAAGAAGAAGAAGCCGGTCTTCAGCGCCACAACCAGACCGCCGCCGCGGCGGAGCGCAAGCGAGCCGACATCGGTCGGCGTCTTCCAGTGCGTGTCCTTGCTGGTCGCCGGGTTAAAACAGTGGATCTCATGAGCCTTGATGTTGACCCAATAGAGAACGCTCTCTTCCGAATCCCAGACCGGCCCCTCCGCGAGCTCGGCGCGGCAATCCAGAACGCACTCAACGGTCCCCACGACACTTCCTCCGCGCCCCGCCATCCCTCGGGTCGATGACCTTCAAATGCCCCGAACCCGACAGCCGCGCAACGGATCGAGAGTTGACGAGCATCATCGGCCAAAAGATTCATCCGAGCCATGCCCAGCCTCTGTGCAAACATAGCTCGCTGCTTCGGCATATAAGTATCAGATGGCCTTTAGAGCCTCGTGCTTTGCGCATGCGAAGAGTCTGCTTCGGGTCATTAGCCGACACCGGTGACCGCTCGGCGGATGTCCGTTTTACCCCTACAAGCAGACATCAACGAGGTCGGTCGGGAGCTCCGTTTTGCGCCAAAGCGGCCGTCCGTAGAGAAGCGCGTGCCTTCAGGGAGACTCCCCGGTAGGTTTGGCGCTTTCGTAGGGCATAAGCACCAATGACTGTGCAGCGCTCGACCAAATCCGATGTCCTTGATGCAGTCGTTGTCGGAGCTGGCTGGGCGGGGCTTGGCGTCAGCCACGCTCTGACACGACGAGGCCTGCGTCATCGTTTGTTGGAGCGGGGTCGCATCGGAGAGACTTGGCGAACCCAGCGGTGGGACTCGTTCCGTATGAATACGCCCAACGTGCAGACTGTCATGCCGGGAGACCGCTATTCAGGTTCCGATCCGTGGGGTGTTCTGACGCGCGACGAGTTCGTTGCTCTTCTAGAGGACTTCGCCGCGCGGAACGGCCTCCCAGTTGAGCCTGACACACCGGTGACCCAGCTTGCAGGCGCGCGCGAGAGCAATCTGTACCGACTAACCACCCCACGCGGCACGCTGCACGCGCGGAACGTGGTGATCGCGAGCGGCAGTCTGAATCGCCCGCTGCGCCCGCCCTGGGCCGCTGCATTGCCGAGTGGTCTCCTGCAGATCGATGCTTCCGGCTATCGCGGCGCATCCAGTCTGCAAGGTGGAGCGGTGTTGGTGGTCGGAAATGCACAATCAGGTGGCCAGATAGCAGAGGACTTGGCGGAAGCAGGGCGAACCGTCTTCCTCGCAACCGGCCGGGTCGGGCGCGTGCCGCGGCGCTATCGGGGCCAGGATATCTCGTTCTGGCTCGTTGAGAGCGGGCTGTTCGACGTGCCGCGGAAGGAGTTCCTGCAGCCGTCGGGCCGCGTCGCGGCTCGGCCGCTGCTCGGAGCGGTCCACACGATCAGCCTGCAGTCGCTTAGCGCCCAAGGGGTCATCCTGCTCGGGCGGTTCACAGGCGTCGAGAGTGGTGGCCATCTCTCGTTCGCGGATGATGTGGAAGAGCACATCCACTTCGCGGACGAGGTCTCCACCACCATCAAGCGTCAGATCGACGAGTATATTGCGCGTGCTGGAATCGGCGCTCCGGCGGCGGAGCCCGACCCCGCGGAGATAGTTGCCGCGCGCCTTCCGAACCCGCCCATCCGCTCGCTTGATCCTGCCGCGTCCGGCATCATGACTGTGATCTGGTGCATCGGATTCCAAGGCGATTTCAGTTGGGTGCGGATTCCTGGCGTGCTCGATGACCGGGGGCAGCCGGTGCACGAGGAGGGTGTCGCCGCCGCCCCCGGCATCTACTTCGCCGGTCTCGATTTCGCCTCCACGCGCAAGTCGGGGACGATATTGGCGATCGCCGAGGAGGCGCCTCGACTTGTCGAACACATTGCCCGTCGTCGTTGAGGGATGCATCATCATGGAGAACGCGACCCGGCGTCGGGCCCGCCAAGGCATGGCCGCCGGCGGGTTTAATGACTATCCGCTGGGCGCTCGCCACGCTGACCCCGGTCGACTACAACGCCACCTTCACCAGCGCTGGCAACGTCAACGGACCGGACCGGCGATGCTGGGGCCTGCGATGGCGATTTGTTCTTGAAAGTCGGCCGCTGAGCTATCGGTTGCTCCGCAGCTTGTCGAGCGCCCGGCGGAAAGCCCTGCCGGCGGCATAAGCGCGATCATCTTCCTTGGCGATCCGTTTAGCTTCCTCAACAACGCCGCGTGCGGCCTTGACCACCTTTTCTCTTGCCCCGGGATCGGACGCGACTCTTTGTGTAACGTAGCGGGCGACTTGGCGCAGCAGCACTGAGGACATCGCGGCACGGTATTCAATCCGAGCGATTCTTGCCAGACAGAGATTTGGCGGCGACGGATGCCCGTTGAGGGTGTGCAGGCCACAACAAGCATTTGTCGGTTCGGACGGGAGAGGCTCCGAACCGCTACCCCTGAGAGCCAAGGCGACTTCCGGTTTGGGTCAAAATGCGAAGTGGGTGGCCGTCCGCGTCATGTCCGCTAAGAGCCCGAACTCGGACATGCTCGTCGCGCGCAACGACTTCTGAGAAGCGCCAAGAGCGGCCATTCTCGATGCCTCTGAAGAAACTTTCTCTGAGACGCAACGTCGATCGCAGCTCCAGCCCGCGATCTCTCGGTCAGACAGTCGTCGAACTTCTCCCTCCATGTGCTGCTTTCCGCCACGATCTTCTTGCTCGACCAGATCGACGAATTTCTGAGCTGCATTCGGTTCGCCGAACGGCGGTAGCGGCTCGCACCGATCAGCTCGGCGCCCACGACGAGGGCCTTCGGTGCCCATTTGCCAGCGCGATTTATGAGTGTAAGCTTCAAAGAATACTAGGCAACCGGGCACGCGCGGCGCCCGTTTTGCGTCCGCTGTCCAACAACAGGGGGGAGACCGTGATCTTGCTCTCGATCGGAATCCTGTTGCGCCAGCTCGCGCCGGTCGCCCTCGCGGTCGGCATCGTCGTCGCCGGCGCAGCTGCTGCGCTCGCGGTGGACTGCGCCAAGTACGGCGACGATGCTAAGCGGCAATCGGAAGAATATGCGGCGCTCAACTGCGAGGGGGGCCAGCCGGAGTGGTGGCGGGTCGATCACGAATATCACGCCCGCTGGTGCCGATCGCTGCCGGCGAACAGTCCACTTCCGGCCCTCGGGACGGCCGAGCGGGAGGCCGTGCTCAAGACCTGTCGTGAGGGCGCGCCTGCGACGCTGATCATCCGCAACGGCACCGAGTTCAGCGTCGAGGCTTACGTGGAGGGCGTCTCGGATCAGCGAATTCATTCTGACACCGTCGCGATCCCGCCGTTCGGCAACGCACGGGTGACCGTGCTTCCTGGCGAGGCGCGGGTCGTCGCCACGGCCATGGACATCGTCGGGTACCCCAAGGCTGTGCGTCCGGTCCCGATGCCCCGCAGCGGCACGTACGAAATCGAACTGATGCGCGACGACTTTGAGGCCGGCAAGCCCATAGATTGTCCCCGTGCAGTCACCGGCCGCTGGAATTGGTTCGTCAACGGCGTCGCCACCTTTTATTCCGACGGGGTCGTGCGACAAGGCCAGTTCAGCGGAACGTGGTCGTGCATATTCGGCGATTCGGTCCACATCGACTGGAGCCATGGCTACGAGGACCTGCTGCGGCTATCGCCCGATGCCCAGCGGCTCAGCGGAAATGGTAGCGCCAAGGACACAAGCGGACCGCAGGACTATGCGGTCTGGGGAAGCAAGATCGACTAGGGCGTAACTCATGTGTGGATGCCCCCGGTAATGCAAGTCGGTTTTGAACAGCTCAGGGCA
>CAYTTC010000047.1:0-25535 GCA_964440525.1 uncultured Propylenella sp.
AGAGGATGAAGGGCAGCGTGAAGAGCGTCTGAAGAAAGAAACGCACCCAGCTGAGCTGCGCGGGCGTGACCGTGTCGGAGATGTATTTGGCGATGGTGTCCTGCCCCGGAAGCAAGATCATAGCCAGGGTGCAGAGGCCGAGGCCGCGAAGCACGGCGCGCTGGTCGTCAACGCTGGAGGAACCTGGCTGGGTGGCGGCGGTCATGCCGCTTGCTTGGCGGGATCAGGCGGCCGTGGCAATGGGCTCGAATATCCGCGGGATCAGGGTACGGACGCGGCCACCTCCGGAGCGGGGACGGAGGCGGCCGGCGGAAGCATTGCCTTGCCGCTCAGCCTTGCGCCGATCGTCAGGACTTTTGGGAAGCGTTCGATGAGCGGAAGCAGCGCCGATGCGCCGGGCCGCATCGCAAGCCCGGCGAAGAGCGCGGCCGCGCGGATGCGCGTCGCGAAGCATTTTCGCCACGCAGCCGAATAGGCTCGCCCCGCACGCTCGCGGCCGCCCTCGGTCGCGAGGTCGCCGCTTCGCTGGATCAGCCCGACCGCCAGCAGCTTGCTCGACTGGATCGCCATGCTGATCCCCTCCGCGATGACCGGGTGGGCCTCGCCGGCAAGGTTGCCGACCGCGAAGACGTCATCGGCATAGGGCTTACGGATTCCGGGCCGGATCGGCCCCGCGGCGAACCAAAAACCGTCGCGTTCGGCGCTGGCCAGAGCCTCCCGCACACCACGGCAGGATTCCGCGATATGACCGAAGACCGCATCGCCCGCGGGCCGGCCGCGGAAGCGGCGTCGGGCGGCCTCGAGCGCGTCGCGGCGGATGCAGAGGCTGAGGCTGACCCGGCCACTGTCGGAGTGAACCATGCCGCCATAGCCGCCGGGAAAGGCGATGAGCGGCATCAGATCGGCCGGCAATCCGCCGCCGAGGAAATGCGCCTTGAAGGCGAGGAGATCGGACGCGCGATGCGCCTGAGGACGATCCGGCTTCCGGATGTCGCGCTCCCAGGAGCCGTTCGCGGCGATCACGACGCGTGCGCGGAGCGTTTTCGACCCGCCTTCGGTCGCGACCTCACACACATGCCCGTCGGCGCATGCCGTCAGCCGGACCGCGGTGGCCGGCTGGAGGACGATGGCGCCGGCGCTCGCGGCGCGGTGCAGGAGCAGAAGGTCGAGAGTCGCGCGCCCGAGCGCCCTTCCCCAGCCGGCGGCGCCATGCGCCTTCGGCATCGGCGCGATGATCGTCGTGTCGCGCGCGAAAAGCCCGACGCGTCGGACGTCGGGCCCGGCGTGCGAGCGGAATGCATAGCCGATGCCGAGGGTGTCGAGAAGTCCCGCATTCGTCGCCGATAGGAACTCGCCGCAGACTTTTCGCCGTGGAAAGCGGCTCTTCTCGACCATCGCGACCGACCAGCCCACTTGCGCCAAAAGGATCGCCGCAGTCGATCCGGCCGGGCCGCCGCCGATGACAAGCGCATCGTGGATCATGCGCTCGACGCTACGAAGCAATGGGTGAACGGCCAGGCCGGTCGTTCGTGAAGATGCCAGCCCTCGCCGCTTGGCCACAGCCGCGATAGCTCGGTTCCGTCGAAGCCGGCGCGCACGCTGGCGACCGCGTCGTGCCGGCTCACATCGTTGCAGCCGGCCGCGAAAAGCATCCTGCTGCCGGTGAGCGCCAGCGCGGAGCGGCGTGGCTCACAAGCGACAAAAAGCGGTGCGAGCGCCGCCGCCCCACGGAGCAGCCGGACGAGCTCGGCATCGCCGAAATGGTGGAGGAAGAGATTTGTTGTGACGATCTCGGCCGCCGCGCGGTCGTGGCCGAGAAACTCGAAGACGTCCGCCCGAACGACGCGAAGCCGCCATCCGAGCGCGACGAAGGCGGTGCGTGTGCGCGCGGCGACGATGTCCTGCCGGTCGAGGAGGATGAGCTCGACGTCCCGCCAGCGCAGCCGACGCGCGACGCGGAGCATGAACGTCCCGTCGCCACCCCCGAGCTCGATGATCCTCCTCGGCCTCGCGCCGGCGCAATGCATGTTGAGTAGGCGGACCATGATGCGCGCCTGCAGCATGATCGCATTCACACGCCTGAGGTCGCGACGTGAGCGCATGGCGCGCGGGTCGTCGGCCGGAAGCGTGTCGAGCCATTCGCTTTCGATGCTGCGTGCGAAGCTCATCCGATCAATCCGGGCAGTAGAAGCGCTCAGCCGACCGCGTGGAAGCGCATCGTCTCGGCGACGAGGCCGGGGCCGAAGGCCATCGCGCAGCCGGCGGCGCCGGCCGGCGCCGTCCGAAGCAGCGATTCCATCACAAACATCACCGTCGCCGAGGACATGTTGCCGAAGCGGCGCAGCACATCGCGCGAGGCGTCGAGCGCCGCCGGTCCGAGGTCGAGCGCGCGTTCCACCGCGTCGAGGATCGAGCGCCCGCCCGGATGCACGCCCCAGAGGTCGATCGAGGAGGCCGGCACGCCTTCGAGAATGCTCTCGGCATGGCCGCGCACCGCGTCGTGCACGGCCGTCGGCACCTGGCCGGACAGAATCATGTCGAAGCCGGAATCGCGAATATTCCAGGTCATCAGCTCGCGCGTGTCGGCGGCGAGCACCGCCTTGAAGCTATCCAGCTCGACGCCCTTCGGCTCCGCCGTGACGAGGCTCGCCGCGCAGCCGTCGCCCCACAGCAGGAACGAGAGGATCTGCGCAAGGTCGGTCGTCTCCTTGAGATGCACCGTGCACAGCTCGAGATTGACGATGAGAATGCGAGCCGATGCGTCCGAGCGAACAATGTGCCGCGCAAGTTTCAGCGCATTGATCGCGGCGTAGCAGCCCATGAAGCCGAGCGTCGTCCGCTCGACCGAGCCCGGAAGACCGCAGCGCTCGATCAGCTCCATGTCGAGGCCAGGTGATGAGAGCCCGGTGCAGCAGGTGATGAGGAGGTGGCTGACGCGGTGCCGGTCGCCCTCCTCGGGCAAGAGGCGCTCGACCGCCTCGGCGGCGAGCTTTGGCGCATGCGCCTCAAAGAAGCGCATGCGCGCGGCCGTGTTCGGAAAACGCCCGCGCACGAAGAGCGCGTCGGCGTCGAGCACGTCGCCGTCGAGGTCGTTCGCCGGCACGAGATAGGAGAAGCGGTGATCGATCCCGCCCTTCTCTGCCATCCGCCTGAAGAGCAGCGACCCGCGCCGGTCGCCATTGAGCTGCGAGCGCGCGAAATGCAGGAATGCCGAGTGAACGTCGTTTGGCGGCACCGCGGTCGCGATGCGGTTGAGATAGGCCGAAATCATGCATCCTCCGCCGAATCGGGGCGAACCCCCTCAGCGACGATGCGTCCGCGAAGCGGTCACGGTCGAGTCACAAGCTCAGGACCGCCTCGTGGGTGATGCCTGGGCTCAGGCGGCCTTGGCGATCAGCGATTTGAGCGAGGGATGAACCGACGGCGCCTCGTCGCGGATGAAGCGCAGCAGCGCCTTCTCGTTCTGATGCAGCGTGCCGTCGCGGCCCATGCGCCGCGCCAGCCATTCCGCCTCCTCCGCGGTCACGATTTCGGCGCCCGCCATCGCGGCATCGGTCCGCGCGTTGCGCGCCGCCCATGCGTCCTCCATGCCCGGCTGGCGATAGGCGTTGAGCGCCCCGCGCAAGCCCCCCGCGGCCATGCGGCTGAAAAAATTTCCGACGCTGCCGGAGGGCGCATCGAGCCATTCTTCTCGCCGCAGCGCTTCCTGCCGGCTCGGCACGGCATAGCCCGAGGCCGCCATCATGAAATTCGCGATCGCCTTGACGAAGAGGTCGTTCCAGGCGGGGTCGTTCTCCGCCGTGGCGGTCGCGTCGTTGATGTCGAAGAGCACCTCCGCCTCCGCCCGCGTGACGGCGATATTTTCGTCGCCGCCGAAGGCATAGAGGATGCGGCGCATGAGCTCCGCCTCGTCGCGGCCGACGCTGCCGACCGTGAGCTTTCCGCCGCGGGCGAGCGGGCCCTCGCCATCCACCACCGCCTTCTTCACTTGCGACAGCGCGAACGCAACGAGCCGCTGCGGGCTCGATTTCGCCTTTTCCAGCACCTTGACCAAAATCTCGAGCTCGCTCGTCGTCTTGACGGTTCCGTCGCGACTGATGTGGGTGATCAGCCAGTCGGCATTTTCCTCGCTGACGTGGCCTTCCGGCTCCACCTGCTCGACGATGTAATCGGTGACCGCCTCGACGAAAAGCTCGGTCCACGACGGATCGCAATCCGTTGCCGCTTCGTCCATACCGAAAAGCCGCTCCACCTCGCCGGCCTCGGCGACCCCGTCGTTGTAAAGCGAGCGGCGGAGTGTTTGCACGTCCTCGGCCGTGATCTTTTTGGAAGCCGAATCATCGGCGACGCCATCGCGGTTTGCCATCGCATTTCCCCTTGAAAAATCGCGCCGGGACTCTGCCGCAGAAAGCCTAAGGAAGCTTTGACGGGGCAAAGCCCCGCCGCGGCCTGCCCGGCGGCTTGCCAGAGGCGCCCCGATTGCCACATGAAGGGCCACGGATGGGTGGCCGAGCGGTTGAAGGCACCGGTCTTGAAAACCGGCAGACGGGCAACCGTCTCGTGGGTTCGAATCCCACCCCATCCGCCAGTCGCTGGACAAGGGATTTGAGCGCCGAGATTAGGGCGCGACTGCGGGCCGGCCCGATCGGCAAAGCTACACAAAGCGACACCGCAAAGCACCCCTCGGATGTCGACGCGGCAGTTGCGACGAACATCTTGGTCATCAGGCGGCATCGCAGGATCCTCGAGCGCGGCGCCGCGCTCGCCGAGATGATCATCGGCGAGATCGAAGAGGCGACCCTCAACAAGGCCGTGGTCCCTAGGGAGTGCCCTTCGATGCACGCTTCGCAAGCGAAGCCTGATGCGGCAGGGGACAGAGTTGAAGCACCTTGGTAAATGACGACGGGTAGCGCGATTTGCCGTGGACGAAGGAGGGCAGGATGGAAAACTGGGCCAATCGTAAGACGCTTATTCTCGGACGAACCGAGATGATTGGGCTGCTGACGCCTTCTGAGTACAACGGCTGCGTCGAACAGGCTTACCGTATGCACGGCGAAGGCCGGTACTACATGGATCCCAAGGGACACATTGTCCTCGACCGTTTCCCCGGAGAATGGGAGGTGATGCCGTCTTATATCGAGGAGCCGCATGCGGCTGCCTGCAAATGGGTGTCGATTCGCGAGCGGAACCGAGATCGATACAACCTCCCTACGGTCTTCTCGATCCTGGTCTACACGCATCCCGAGACTGGCTTTCCCCTCGCTATCGTCGACGGCAGCTATCACACGGTCATGCGCACCGGTGCCGCCGCTGCGGTCTCAGCCAAATGGATGGCGCGCAAAGATTCTCGCACCCTTGCAATCGTAGGTGCGGGACACATGGCTGAAGGCGTGCTCGCAACCTGCAACGCGGTCTTTTCCTGGGAGAACGTGCGAATTTGGAGCCGCAGCCAGTCTACGCTCGACCATTTCGTCAATGAGCAGCAGCCGAAATACGCAGCCTTCAAAATCCGGCCGTCCACGAACCTTGAAGAGGTGGTGCGCGGCGCCGATGTCGTCGTGACGGTCACCCCGGCTCGCCAGCCCATCGTGAAGGAGGAATGGATCGTACCCGGGATGCACATTGCGGCGGTGGGCGCCGACAAGAAGGGCGATCAGGAACTCGAAGGGGCGATCCTGACCCGCGCGCGCATTTTCGTCGATGACATAAGACAGTGCCGCACGGACGGCGAAATAAACGTGCCGCTTTCGGAAGGCCTCATCACCGAGGCCGATATCGCCGGCGAAATCGGGGAGGTGATCACCGGGCGAAAGCCCGGCCGCACTTCCGACGAGGACATAACGATCTTCGATTCAACCGGGATAGCCCTGCAAGACTCCGCCACGGTGCCGCTCGAGTATGAACGCGCACTCGCGGCCGGCGTCGGGATCGAGAAGAAGATGATCTCTACCTGAGGATCGTAAGGGCGGCGGATCTTCCCAGGGTCACACCCCAGTCTCCGCCGGTGGCGGGATGGCACCCTTCCGCTCGACGATCAGGCGGTAATGTGCGGGCTCGCGGTGACGAGCCAGATCGAAGATCGTTCGGCCGTAGCGGCTTCCCATGTCGAGGTCGGCGCGCGCGGTGATCACCTCGTCCTCGATGCTGGTCGCCATCGCCACGATCTCGCCCGACGGCGCCACGATGACGCTCTGCCCGAGCATGTTGGAGCCCTCTTCGTTTCCGCATTTCGCAGTGCCGACGACCCAGGTCGAGTTCTGGTAAGCACCGGCCTGCATTGACAAGTGATTGTGGAACGAAGTCAGGCCGTCGATATCAGCGTAGCCGGTGTGATCGATGGGCGTGTTGTAGCCAAGCAGCACCATTTCGACACCCTGCAGCCCCATCACGCGGTACGTCTCGGGCCAACGCCGATCGTTGCAGATGCACATGCCGATGACGCCGCCGAAGCCCCGCCAGACCGGGAACCCGAACGTGCCCGTCTCGAAATAGCGCTTCTCCAGATGCTGAAAGCGGCGGCCCGGCTGTGGCTCGGAATGGCCGGGCAAGTGAACCTTGCGATACTTGCCGATGATCTTGCCACTACCGTCGACGACGATCGAGGTGTTGAAACGGCGCTTGCGGCCCTCCTCGACCGCGAGCTCCGCGTAACCGAGGTAAAATCCGATGCCGAGCTTTTTCGCCTCCTCAAACAGTACGGCGGTTTCCGGCCCGGGCATCTCGCGCTCAAACCAGCCGTCGAGCTCGGCCTCGTCCTCGATGACCCAGCGCGGAAAGAAGCTGGTCAAAGCGAGTTCGGGGAAAACTACGAGCTCTGCGTTCCGCCCCTTTGCCTCTCTCATCATCGCGAGCAGCCGTCGCACAGCGCTTGTGCGGCTCTCGGCTTTGGCAATCGGTCCCATCTGAGCCGCAGCGACATTGACGATTCGGGTCATCTCGAGTGCTCCTCGCTGAGCCGTCGGATTGTCGCGATCGATTGTCGGTTCTTGCGAGGGAAGAGTCTATCGGAGCGCCGTGAGCAGAGGTCAGTGCACGCGGCACGAGTTCTCTGCAGGGTTGTTATCTGCCACAGGTTGCTGCCCGCTTTGCGCCACGTCCAAGAAACTCGATGCTTGAAACATTTGCCGCTTTCATGCGAGCTTTTTGGCAGCGGAACACGAGGGGTCCGAAGGAGGGGTCAACCATGACACAATCGACAAAGAAGCCAGCGCCGAAGGGCGGCTTAACGCGTCGTAACGTCTTGAAAGGCGGCGCGGCAGTAGCCGGACTTGCCGCAGGCTCTGACATCATACGGGGGTTCCCGACAGTCTGGGCGCAGAACATCAAGGACGTGACGCTCAACCACACCGGCATGTCCTACTCGACGCTGATCGACATCGCCAATCAGGCGTCAAAGGATCTGGGGTTCAAGGTCGAGATGTCGGTCACCGACCATCCCGGCCTCACCAACCGGATGGTCAATGATCCAAAGTCGATCGACATCGCCGACAGCGAGATCTGGCAGACCAAGATTTACGTGCCGCTCGGCGTCACCCAGGCGGTCGACGTCAAGAAGATCACGCTCTGGGACAAGGTCACGCCGCTCTACAAGGAGGGGAAGTTCGCCGGCAAGGAAGTCTCGCGCGAAGGCGACTCGCCCTACGAGATCATGTATCGCGACGCCATTGACGCTGTGGCGTTCCACGACGGCCCGACCGATTGGGCGACCTTCATGCCCGGCGTCTACAACGCCGACACGCTAGGCATCCGCCCGGATCTCGTTGGACGGCCGATCACGAAGTGGGGCGACCTGTTCTCGAGCGAGTTCAAGGGCAAGGCCGCTATCCAGAACATCCCGACCATCGGCATCATGGACGCCATCATGGCGATGGAGTCGTCGGGCGAGCTGAAATACAGCGACAAGGGCAATCCGACCCGCGAAGAGCTCGAGAAGACCATCGCCAAGCTCATCGCGCTGAAGAAGGACGGCCATTGGCGGGCGCTGTGGAACACCTTCGACGAATCGGTGAACCTCATGGCCTCGGGTGAGGTCGTCATTCAGTCGATGTGGTCGCCGGCGGTGACTGCCGTCCAGACCCAGGGCATCAAGTGCGTCTATCAGCCCCTCGAGGAAGGATATCGCGGGTGGGGCAACGGCCTCGCACTGATGAGCCATCTCGAGGGCATCAGGCTCGATGCCGCCTACGAGTATCTCAACTGGTATGTGTCCGGCTGGGTCGGCGGCTTCATCGCCAAGCAGGGCTACTACATCTCGGTTCCTGAGGCAGTGAAGAGCAATCTCAGCGAGAACGAGTGGGGCTTCTTCTACGGCGGCCAGCCGGCAACAGCGGATATCACCAGCCCGACCGGTCAGAAGACCAACAGCGCCGGCGATGTTCGCGACGGCGGCTCCTACGAGGAGCGCTTTGCCAAGGTCGGTGTCTGGAACAATCTCATGACCGAGGCGGAGTTCCTGTTTGCCAAGTGGAACGAGTTCAGCGCGGCCTGACCGATCGCATCTGACCTGAACCGCGTATTCGGGGGTGGCGATCATTTCGCCGCCCCCAATTCATCGCTTCACCGCGCCGTCTGATGAAGAAAAACTCGCTGATCACCTATCTGCAGGTCGCGCCGCTTTTTCTGGTGCTTCTTCTCTTCGTGATCGTGCCGCTGGCGCTGGTGGTCGCGGTCAGCTTCTTCCGCTACCAGATGCTTGTCGGCCTGGTGCCGGATTTTACCTTCAAGAACTACATCGACATCCTGTCGAACTCGACGAACTGGTGGCTCTATTTCTCCACCCTCAAGTTCACCGTGATCGTGCTCGCGATCACTTTCGTGCTCGGGTTCTGGATTTCGTATTTCCTCGTCTTCCACGTTCGTAATCTGCTGACGGCGATCGGGCTTTTCCTCGTCTGCACGGTGCCGTTCTGGACCTCGAACATCATCCGCATGATCTCATGGCGCCCGGTGCTCGGCCGCGAGGGCCTTATCAACTCCGCACTCCTGCACTTGGGACTCGTCAACCAGCCGGTGGAGTGGCTGCTCTTTTCCGACTTCGCGGTCGTCGTCGCCTATGTGCACCTGTTCACGCTGTTCATGATCGTGCCGATATTCAACTCGATGGCCAGGATCGATCCGGCGCTGCTCGAGGCGGCCTATGATGGCGGCGCGAGCCGCTGGGGCGTCGTTTGGAACGTCGTTCTGCCCTTATCGAAGACCGGCATCGCGCTCGGCGCCGTCTTCGTGATCACCCTGGTCATGGGCGACTTTTTCGTCGTCAGCGTCATGAGCGGCGGGCTTTCTGGTTCGGCCACGTCCGGCATCTTCAACGATCTGCAATTCCTCAACTATCCGAGAGCGGCGGCAAGCGCCGTGATCCTCGTCATCATCGTCCTGATGATCGCAGCGGCGATTTTCCGGCTGGTCGATGTGCGTAAGGAACTGGCGCGATGACCACGGCGCACGGCAAGCGGCCCTGGACCTTCTACGTGCTGGCGGCGCTATTCACGCTGTTCGTCATCTTCCTCTACGGGCCGATGATCTCGATCTTCATCCTTTCCTTCCAGGGGCCTACGGGCGGTCTCGTCTTTCCGCTGCGCGGCGTGTCGTTCACCTGGTTCGGTGCCCTTTTCGGCCAGGCGCGCACCGGCGACATTGGCGGCGCCTTCTCGCGCTCTTTGCCGCTGGCGTTGATCGTCCTGCTCATCACCGTCCTCGTTTCAGTTACGGCTGGCTTTGCCTTCCGCCGCCGCTTCGCCGGCTCGACCGCCATTTTCTACGCGGCGATCGCCAGTCTGATCGTCCCCGGCCTCGTCTTGTCGATCGGCATCCTCGTCACCTTCCGCTTTCTCGACTTGCCGGCGCGCTGGTACGGCTCGGCGCTTGGGGCGCACCTTTCATGGACGCTGCCCTTCGGCTTGCTGATCATGTTCGCCGTGCTGGGGCGCCTCAACCCGGCTTACGAGGAAGCCGCCTATGATCTCGGCGCCAGCCGGTGGCAGGCGGTAAGGCATGTGATTATCCCGATCGTTTTCCCCGGCATGATCGCGGTCGCGCTTTTCGGGTTCACGCTTTCCTATGACGAGTTCCCGCGGAGCTGGCTGACCGTCGGCCCGAAGAACACGTTGCCGATCGAGATCTGGACCATGACCACCAACGTCACATCGCCAGCCCTCTATGCGCTGGGAACAGTGACGACGGCGATTTCCCTTGCTGCGATTGCGCTCGCCATCGGGTCGATTGCCTATATCCAGCGCAAGCGCGCAATGAGACTCTGATCATGCTCCAGTCCGCCTCCGCAACCGATCCGAAGAAGGCCGTCGCGCCGCGCGGCAGCGGCGAGATCCGTCTCGTCAACCTGACCAAGACTTTTGGCAACCTGCACGCGGTCAAGTCGATCAACCTGACGGTTCCGCATGGCTCCTATTGTTGCCTGATCGGGCCATCCGGCTGCGGCAAGACGACGATCCTGCGGATGATCGCCGGCCACGAGACGCCGACTGCAGGCGAGGTCTTCATCGGCGACCAGATGGTCGTCGGTCAGGCGCCGGTGCAGCGCGGAACGGCGCTGATGTTCCAGAGCTACGCGCTCTTCCCGCACCTCTCCGTCCGCGACAATGTCGCTTTCAATCTCAAGATGCGCGGCGACCCGAAGGCGATGCGCTACGCCCGGGTCGGCGAGATGCTGTCGCTCGTCCACATGACCGCGTTCGCCGACCGCATGCCCGCCCAGCTCTCCGGCGGGCAGCAGCAGCGCGTGGCGCTCGCCCGCGCTTTGATCACCAATCCGCGCGTTCTCCTCCTCGACGAGCCTCTGTCGGCGCTTGACGAGTTTCTGCGGCTCCGCATGCGCGGCGAGTTGAAGCGCTTGCAGAGCAAGCTCGGCATCACATTCGTTCACGTCACGCACACGCAGCCCGAAGCGATCGCCCTTGCCGACGCCGTGGTGGTGATGAACCAGGGGAGCATCGAGCAGGCGGCCTCGCCCCACGATGTCTACGCCAACCCGCGCAGCACCTATGTCGCGCGCTTCATGGGCGGTCAGAACGTGCTGACCGGCAAGCTCCGCGCCACCGAGGGCGACTCCGCTCTCGTCGATGGGGCAGGCGGTGCCCGCTTCCGCGTCCCTCTTGGCGGCACAAGGCCGGGGGCCGGGAGCGACGTCTATCTCGCTGTCCGGCGCGACCTGATTGACCTCCGGCGCGAGCAGGGAGCAGGCGCCCCCAAAGAAAACTCGCTGCACGGTGTCGTCGAAACCGTCGAGTATCAGGGCATCTTCTTCAAGGTCACCCTGTCGCGGATCGCCGGCGAGGAGTTCATTGTCGTCGAGCCGGAGGCCGCCTTCTTCGCGCATCCCGTCGCGCCGGGCGATGCGGTGGTGGTGTCATGGGGCAACGAGAGCGTCCGGCTGCTGGAGCCTGATCTCGCCGCCGGGGACGCCGTCCAGCCTTACGCCGACGATGCAAGCGCCTGATCTGAAAAGGCTTTCGTTCCGAGCCGCATGAAGGAATTGAAGGAGCGCCGGATCAATTTTGCGTCGAGGCCCCGCACAATGAGCACCAGGCGGGTCCGAGGCAGATCCTCAGGCCAGCGTTCGAGGTGGACGGGCTTGTGGATGAGATGCTGAACGCCTTGGACGACGACCGGGGCAGCTCGACCGACGACGTTGATCAGCCCTTTGACGCGGAGCACCGACGCTCCGTGGCGGTTGAGGAGCATCGACAGCCATAGGCCGAAAGCGGCCCAGTCGAGCGGCTCGTCCGCGCTGAGCAACAAGGCGGTTATGTCGCTGTGCCGGGTTTCGGGCTCGTGGTCGTGTTCGTCGTGGTTGTGATTCAGGTGATCGTCGAGAAAGTCGGCCGCAATCCAACGGCGCACCTCGTCCGATCGCCTCGCTTCGTCATGGACGTCGTGTGTGAAAAGGGCTGCGGCGGCGTCATCCGTCTCGCTGCTTTCGATGACCTCGGCGGTCGGATTGATGACGGTCAGCCGAGCACGCAGGCGCGCGGTCTTCCCCGGCCCGGCGATATCGATCTTGGAGACGACCAGCCGGTCGCCAACCGCCACCTGTTTACGGCACTCTTCGTAGCCGTCGAGATTGGCGGCGCCGCACTCGGCGTCGATCACCGTCACGACATTGCCGAGGCGAAAATGATGCTTGAGCATCGGATCGGCCGCAAAGGTCGCGACGATCGGCGCCGGATCGGCAAGGCCCGTCGTCTCGATCACGACGCGGTGGAAAGGCGGCACCTCGCCGCGCTGGCGTCGACCGTAGAGGCGGAGCAGCGCGTCCTTCAGATCGCCGCGGATCGTGCAGCAGACGCAACCGCTGTCGAGAAGCACCACATCGTCATCGACGGCTTCGATCAGGAGATGGTCGAGCCCGACCTCGCCAAACTCGTTGATCATCACCGCCGTGTCGGAAAGGTCGGGCTGGCGCAGAAGCCGGCGGAGGAGCGATGTCTTTCCCGAGCCGAGGAATCCGGTCAGGAGGTTGACGGTGATCGGCGCGGCCCAGATGTCGTTCACTGCCGTCCGGCTCGGTTTTCCGCCGCCGCGATCACCTCCGCATCGAGGGGATCGCACGGCCGTCCGGCGAGACGCTCGGCAGCCGGCCAGAGGCTGCCGAAATGGTCCACCACCGCCGACCCGCCGGTTTGGCCGGCCAGGGTGAAACGGCCGGACCACGCGGCGAGCTTCAGGCCGAAGAGGGCAAGGAAGCGGTTGCCGACAGCGACCCGGTGCTGTTCGTCCGCGCGTGAGCCGATCGACCCATCCGTCCAGTGCTCGGCGGTACCGAAGACGCCGCAAAGGCCGCACATCGGCTTCTCCTCATCTTTGATCACGCGCTCGATACTACCGCCCGACGGCGACCCTGCGCGGCCCTACGATTGCGGCCGCGCCGGCTTCTTCCGCGGATAGCGCTTGGCGAAATCGTCGGCCATCTGTTCGAAGGTCACGAACTTCACGCCCTTGTGCTTCTTCATATGGGCGTGGAGCCTCTCCAGCATCAAGAGGTTTTGGGGCTTGCCGGACACGTCCGGATGGATCGTCAAGGTGAAGACAGCGTAGTCGTATTCGCGGTAGACCCAGTCGAATTGATCCTTCCACATCTCGCCGAGATGCCGCGGGCTGACGAAACCGTGGCTGTTTGGCGCCGCCTTCATGAACATCATCGGCGGCAGGTCGTCGAGATACCAGGAGGCGGGGATGTCGATGAGGTCCGTCTCTTGACCGCGCTTCAGCGGCTTCATCCAGGTCGACGGATGCTTGCTGTAGTCGATCTTGGTCCAGCTGTCGCCCACTCGCACGTAGAAGGGGTGAAAGTCGTTGTTCATCATCGAGTGGTCGTATTTGAGGCCCTTCCGCAGGAGCAGCTCGGCCGTCTTCGGCCCCAGTTCCCACCATGGCGCCACGTAGCCGCGCGGCGGCTTGCCGGCGAGCTTGGTGATAACCTCGATGCACTTATCGAAGATCGCCTCCTCCTGCTCCGGCGTCGTCGCCGTCGGGTTCTCGTGGCTGTAGCCATGCATGCCGATCTCGTGGCCGGCGTCCGCGACCGCCTGCATCTGCTCCGGAAAAGTCTCGATCGAATGGCCGGGGATGAACCAGGTGGTCTTTATCCGCCACTTCTTGAACAGGCGAAGCAGCCTCAACGAGCCGACTTCGCCGGCGAAAAGGCCCCGCGTGATGTCGCACGGCGAATCCTGCCCGCCATAGGACCCGAGCCAGCCGGCCACCGCATCCACGTCGATGCCGTAGGCGACGAAAATCTGCTTTGCCATTACTTCTCCTCCCCCGGATCTCCTTGCGTCGCGTTAGCTCGCGCCGAGCCGGAACCCTCGGGCGTCCTCCCATCAGGAAAAGATTGACGATGGGCACCCCTACACCGCACCGACCACCGGGCCCCAAAAACGGCTCGTTCGAGCGCCTTGACGCGTCTTGAGAGTGCCATCTTAATCAAACTTCACGGTCTCGCGAAAGGTCTGAGCAACAAGCGAGAAGGGGAGGGACGGAGATGGCCATCCTGCTCAAGGGGGGAACAGCCGTTGACGCGATGCAGTCGCGGCGCGCCGACGTGCTCGTCGAAGGCGAGCGGATCGTAGCGGTCGGCTCCGACCTCAAGGCGCCGACCGGAGCAGAGGTCATCGACGCGGGCGGCTGTCTGGTCATTCCCGGTGGCATCGATCCGCATACCCATATGGAGTTCCGCTTCATGGGGATGGTGACCGCGGACGACTTCGAATGGGGCACCAAGGCGGCGCTCTCCGGCGGCACCACCACGATCATCGACATGTGCGTGCCAGACCCCAAGCAGCCGCTCGGCGACGCCTATCGGGAATGGCGGGCGCGCTCCGAAAAAGCGGCTGCGGACTATGGCTTTCACATGTCGATCACCTGGTGGTCGGATCAGGTTGCGGCTGAGATGGAGACTTGCGTCAAGGAATACGGCATCAACTCGTTTAAGCATTTCATGGCCTACAAGGGCGCGCTGATGGTGGAGGACGACACGCTCTACCGCTCATTCCGCCGCTGCGCCGACCTCGGCGCCGTCGCACTCGTCCACGCCGAAAACGGTGACCTCGTGTGGCACCTCCAGCGGGAGATGCTGGCCAGGGGCATCACCGGCCCGGAGGCGCATTCCTACTCGCGTCCGCCGCAGGTCGAGGCGGAAGCGGCAAACCGCGCAGTCGCCATTGCCGAGGCTGCGGGCTGCCGGCTCTACGTCGTCCACACCTCCTGCGGGCCGGCGCACGATGCCATCGCGGCGGGGCGGGCGCGCGGCCTCCGCGTCTACGGCGAGCCTCTGGCGCAGCACCTTGTGCTCAACGACGCCGAGTACCAGCACCCTGACTGGGACCACGCCGCGCAGCGGGTGATGTCGCCACCCTTCCGCAAACCGGAACACAACGAACACCTGTGGCACGGACTGCAGTGCGGTTCGCTCCAGGTCGTCGCTTCCGACCACTGCGCCTTCACCACCGAACAGAAGCGCGCCGGCCGTAACGATTTCACCAAGATCCCAAACGGAACGGGAGGAGTGGAGGATCGTATGGCGGTCGTGTGGACGGCCGGAGTGCGGACCGGGCGTCTGACCCCATCCGAGTTCGTCGCTGTCGTTTCGACCAACATAGCGAAGATCCTGAACCTCTACCCGCAGAAGGGCTCGCTCGAAATCGGCGCCGATGCCGACTTGGTCGTCTGGGATCCAGAGGCAACCAAGACGATCTCGGCGAAGACTCAAGTTTCGCGCATCGACTACAATGTCTTCGAGGGATTTTCTGCGACCGGGCTGCCGCGACTGACCTTGTCTCGCGGCAAGGTGGCTTGGATAGAGGGCGACATGCGCGCCGAGCGGGGCAGTGGCCGCTACCTGAAGCGTCCACCCCTGACCCCGGAGCACGAGGCGTTGACACTGAACCGGGAGATGACACGCGTTTCAGCCGCGAGGGGATGATCCGTGCGTAGTGCCGACCGGGATGAATCGACGGATGATGGCTCAAACGGAGGTTCACGACTCGCTCAAGTCGCCGATTGATGCACGTGATCCGGCATGAGCAACACGCCAGCTGGCCGCAATCAGCTTGAACCTGTTCTTCTCCTCATTGCTGCCGGCTTTTTTATCGGATTGATCTTTCCGCTTGGTAGACTTGCCGGGGAGGCCGGCATTCCGCCGCTCCTCTTTGCTGGGGCGAGCGCCACGGGCGCGAGTGTCGTCCTCGCCGCGATTTCGCTCCTGTCGGGAACAAGGCTACACTTCGACCGGACGACGGCTTCCTATGCAGCCATCGCGGGGCAGCTTACCTTCGCGATCCCCTTCGGCCTCCTGGTCATCGTCATCCCCCATCTTGGCTCGGGCATCCCCTCCATTCTGCAGAGCCTCACGCCGATTTTCACGCTCGCGATCGTCACCATGGTCGGCCTGGAGCGGCCGGGCCCGCTCCGCATTTTCGGGCTCGCGCTCGGAATGGCGGGAGCGGTGACCATTCTCTTTAGCCAGAATGCTGGCGCGCTCGAGACCAGCGCACCCCTCGGCTGGTATCTTGCGGCCTTGGTCACTCCGGCCGCGCTTTCCGCCGGCAATGTTTATCGGACAACGAGCTGGCCGGCCGGTCGGCGTCCGCTCGCCCTCGCCACTTTGACTCTCGCCGCGGCGGCGATCGGAATATTCCTCGTGATCGTCGTTGCCTGGATCCTTGGGGAGGGGATCGAAATCGCCACGCCCCTCGTCGTAGGCTGGCATTTGATCCTCCTGCAGAGTCTCGCAACCGGTGTTGGCTATGCATTCTTCTTTCGGCTGCAGCAGGTCGGGGGGCCGATCTATCTCAGCCAGATCAGCTATGTGAACACGGCGGTCGGCGTCGCGTTCGCCGTTCTGTTGTTCGCCGAACAGCTGAGCGCGTCAATCTGGCTCGCGATGGCACTCGTCTTTGCCGGGGTCGCCCTGGTCAACCGGACGCAAGCCACGCTGAAATCCTGAAGCCCGTCTCGGATTCAGTATGCGAGACGTTCGCGATTTGAGATTCTCGTCTTGCCGGGCTGGCACTGCTCTGAGCCGGACCACTGGCCGTCAGGTGGAGCAGGTAATCCCGCAACGTTGCGCGCGTAGCATTATCGCCACATGCCGCGCATGCGTGCGCCGATGTCGACCTGCGCCCCCGATGCCGCCGCTCTCCCGGCAGGTTCTTGCGCCACGATCGGCCAGCTGCGCATCTCGAAATGGCTCAGCATCGCATCCGGTATGAAGCGCGTGCGGATCGCATAAAGGTGGCGGTCGCCCTGCGCCGCCTGCTGGTGCTTGTAGAAGCGTTGCGGGATCAGTATCGAAAGCTGATCCTTCGCCCGCGTCATGGCGACGTAGAGCAGTCTTCGCTCCTCCTCGATCTCTTCGCTCGTGCCGGTGCCGAGGTCGGAGGGGATGCAGCCGTCGACGGCGTTCAGCACGAACACCGAAAACCATTCCTGCCCTTTCGCCGAATGGATGGTGGAGAGGATGAGGTAATCCTCGTCGAGCATCGGCACGCCCGCCTCGTCGCTGACGGCGTCCGGCGGATCGAGCGTCAGCTCGGTCAAAAACCGCTCGCGCGATGGATAGCCCGAGGCGATCTGTTCGAGCTGAAAAATATCGGCGGCGCGGATATGCGCGTCGTCATAGCTCCGCGCGAGATGCGGCTCGTACCAGTTCCGGATGAGGCCGAGCTCGGCCGGCCAGCCGGTCGCGCGGAGGTGCAAGCGTCCCATCAAATCGGTGAACTCCCGCCACGCATCTCCGCTCCGCGGCGGCTCGAGATCGGCGAGCGTGCGAGCGGGATCGGCTGTCTCGGCCATGCGGTCGAGAACGCGCCCGGCAGTCGAGGGGCCAAAACCCGGCAGGAGTTGCAGCAGGCGAAACCCGGCGACGCGGTCGCGCGGATTCTCCGCCCATCGGAGGCACGCGAGCACATCTTTCACATGCGCCGCGTCGAGGAATTTCAGCCCTCCGAACTTCACGAACGGTATGTTGCGGCGAGTCAGCTCGAGCTCGAGGACCGCGCTGTGATGCGACGCGCGAAACAGCACCGCCTGCGATTTCAGCCGGATGCCGACTTCTCGATTCTCCAGGATTCGCTCGACCACGCAGCGCGCCTGGTCACCATCGTCGGCGACCGACACAAGCTGCGGTTTCTCCTCCGCGACACGATCCGACCAGAGGTTTTTGGTGAAGCGCTCGGCGGCAAGCTCGATGACCCCATTCGCCGCGGCGAGGATCGGTTGGGTCGAGCGATAATTGCGCTCCAATGTGACGACGCGGGCAGGCGTGCCGAAGGCCGCGGGAAAATCGAGGATGTTCCGCACCGTCGCGGCACGAAAAGAATAGATGGATTGGGCATCGTCGCCGACCACGGTGACGCCCTGCCCGTCAGGCTTAATCGCAAAGAGGATC
The DNA here is from genome assembly GCA_964440525.1 of uncultured Propylenella sp. Lineage (GTDB taxonomy): Bacteria > Pseudomonadota > Alphaproteobacteria > Rhizobiales > Afifellaceae > DASWJZ01. Next base: position 17,903 of record CAYTTC010000047.1, read on the forward strand.
GCGGACTGCAGCCGGTTGGTGTCCTGATATTCATCGATAAGCACATGGTCGAACCGCTTCCCCATGTCGGCGCCGAGCGAGGGATCGGTGGCCGCGTGCGCCCAGTAGAGAAGCAGATCGTCGTAATCGAGAACGGCGTTCTTCTGCTTCGCCTCCACATAGGCGGCGAAGAGTTTTCGAAGCTCCGCCTCCCATTCCGCGCACCACGGAAACGTCGAACCGAGAATCTCGTCGATCGGCAGCTCCGCATTCACGGCGCGGGAATAGATCTGCAGGCACGTTCCCTTGGTCGGAAAACGCTTTTCCGTTTTGGAAAAACCGAGCTCGTGACGGACGAGGTTCATCAGGTCGGCGGAATCCTCGCGATCGTGAATCGTGAAGGACGGGCTGATCCCGATCCGCTCTGCATACTCTCGGAGCAGACGTGCGCCGATGCCGTGAAAAGTGCCGGCCCATGTCAATGCCGCGCCGGCGGTTGCAGAGCCGAACCCCGGCACCGATCCGACGATCCTTTCCACGCGCCGCGCCATCTCCGCCGCCGCCCGCCGCGAGAAAGTCATCAACAGGATGCGGCGGGGGTCGGCGCCGTTGACGATGAGATACGCGACGCGGTGCGCGAGCGTATTCGTCTTGCCCGATCCGGCGCCGGCGATGATGAGCAACGGCCCGCGCTCGTCCGAGCCGCCCGCCGCATAGGTCGCAGCGAGCCGCTGGTCGGGATTAAGCTTGTCGAGCCAGGCGGCATTCATCACTTCGAATCAAATTCTCGGCCGGATACTTTCCAGAATCATGTTTCCCGGTTTGTTCGCAAGCGCCTTCGATCCGGCTTTCGGTGTATCTTGCGGCAAGGGACTTGATCGGCACTAAAAAGTGCCGGCGGGCGTTGCCGGGACCAGCGTGACGCTTCCGGCCTGAGAGGAAAGGGTTTTCGCATGGAGATCAAGGCGTGCGGCACGATCGAGTCGCGAAAGGCTCCGGCAGACTGGTTCACCGGAACGGTGTGGCAGGACCGTATCGTCGAGCCGGCCCCGCCCGCCCGCCTCGCAGCGGTGATGGTGCGCTTCGAGCCGGGGGCGCGCACCGCATGGCACACGCACCCGCTCGGTCAGACCCTCTACGTCGTTGCCGGCTCGGGCCTGGCACAGAGCTGGGGCGGACCGATCCGAAAAATCCAGGCCGGCGACGTGATCTGGTTCCCTGCCGGAGAAAAACACTGGCACGGCGCCGGCCCGACCACGATCATCGAGCACCTGGCGATGCAAGAAAGCCTCGATGGCTCCGCGGTCGAATGGCTCGAGCACGTCTCCGACGAGCAGTATTCGGCCAACCCTTCCTAGCGCGCCGTTTGCACGCTCCCGACGTGACGGCTGGAGTCGCCAGGTCATAGCCAGATGGCGTAGACGTGGTGCCGATTGTTGCTGGCCGGCGGATGCGGATGCACCGAGCGAAGGCTCGGGGGATCGGGCCTGCAACCGCCGCAGTGGGAGAATCGGGAATGGCGGAAAGCAAGCGGGAGGCAGCTGGCAGTCGCGTCGCAGCCCCGCGCCAGGCGCGTGCGATGCGCGACGACGGGCCATTTCTGCTGCCCTATGCATCTGTCTCTCCGCAATTCGCCTCGCCGCCCGCCGCGTGCGGAGCGGGCGCGGCGGTGCTCGGCCGCGCCACCATCGGCGCCAATGCCCGGCTCGGCGCCTCCTCGGTCATCCGGGCGGACGGCCATTTCGTGCGGATCGGCGACGATTTTTCGCTGGGTCCGCGCTCCACCGTTCACATCGCGCACGACGTCTATCCGACCATCATCGGCGACCGCGTTACCGTCGGCGAAAACGCCGTCGTGCACGCCTGCACGGTCGGCAACGATGTGGTGGTGGGCGACGGCGCCGTAATCCTCGACGGCTCGGTTGTCTCGGACGGCGTTGTTATCGAGCCGCACGCGATCGTCTTCCCGCGCTCCGAGCTTGCCGGCGGTAAGCTTTGTGCCGGCATGCCGGCGCGCCCCTTTCGCGATCTCCACCCCGGCGAGATCAAGGAGCGGGCTGCGGAAATACGCAGCCGCGCCGACACGGTCGAAGTGTTGAAGCCGGCGCTTGCCGAAGGCGACATTCGCGCAGGTCTCTTCGTCGCCGCCACCGCAAAACTTCGCGGCCGCGTCTTAGCGGCGGAAAACTCCAGCATCTGGTTTGGCTGCGACCTCGACGCTGATGGCGGCGAGATTCTCATCGGCGAGAACTCGAACATCCAGGACAATACGTGGATCCGCTGCCGGCCCGGCCACCGCTTTGCGATCGGCCCCGATTCCACCATCGGCCACAACGTGACGCTCGGCGACTGCACCATCGGCGCGCGCTCGCTGATCGGCATAGGCAGCGTTGTCGCGGAGGGCACGGTGATCGAGGACGACGTGTTTCTCGCCGCGGGCGCAGAGACGACGAAGGGCCAGGTGCTGCAGAGCGGGTTCCTGTGGGGCAGGCGACCGGCGATAAAAATGGCGACGCTCGACGAGGCAAAGCGCCAGCTGATCGCCATGACTGTCGAGCATTATTGCCGCTATGCGCGCGCCTTCGCCGCCGCGCAGCGGAGCTGAACAGGATGACCGCAGGCGACAGCGACGCAGGCGGAAGCGCCGCCCCAAGATCACTCGCGCTCTTCACCGACCTTTACGAACTCACGATGCTGCGGGCCTATCACGAGCTCGGCATCGATCAGACGGCCGTTTTCAGCCTGTTCGCGCGGCGTCTTCCGGCGGAGCGGAATTTCCTCGTCGCGGCGGGGCTGGAGGATTTCCTGCAGGCGATCGAGACCTTGCGCTTCAACGAATCCGACCTCGCTTATCTGCGCGAGCAAGGCTTTCCGGACGCGATACTCCAACACCTGAAGGACTTTCGGTTCTCCGGCGACATCTACGCCATGCCGGAAGGTACGCCGTTCTTCGAAAACGAGGCGGTCCTCGAGATTGTCGCGCCAATGGAGGAGGCGCAGCTTGTTGAAACACTTGCGATCAACCAGATCGGCTTTCCGAGCCTGATCGCGTCGAAGGCGGCGCGTATCGTCGCCGCCGCGCAAGGGCGGCGCGTCATCGACTTCGGCGGGCGCAGGGCACACGGCATCGACGCCGCGGTAACCGGCGCGCGGGCAGCCTATATCGGCGGCGCGGATGCAACCGCGAACGTGTACGCGGGGCGACGCTACGGCGTTCCCATCGCCGGGACCATGGCGCACAGCTTCGTCCAGTCCTTCGATGACGAGATGGAGGCGTTCCGCTCCTTCGCGCGCGTCTACCCCTCGACGGTGCTCCTGGTCGACACCTACGATCCGATTGCGGGCGTGAAGAAGGTGGTGGCGCTCGCGAAAGAACTCGGCGCTGCGTTCAAGGTGCGCGGCGTGCGGATCGACTCTGGTGATCTTCTGGCGCTGTCCAAAGCCGCGCGGCAGATCCTCGACGATGCCGGGCTCCGGCATGTCCAGATCGTGGCGAGCGGTGGCCTCGATGAGTATGTGATCCTCGACCTTGTTGCCGCCGGCGCGCCGATCGACACCTTCGGCGTGGGCACCGATCTCGCCGTATCCGGCGACGCGCCGGCGCTGGATATTGTCTACAAGCTGACGGAATTCGGCGGTGCCGGCCGCGTAAAACTTTCGGTCGGCAAGCGCAGCCTTCCCGGCCGAAAACAGATTTTTCGCAGCTTCGAGAATGACATTGCCGTCGGCGATACGATCGCGCGCGCCGAGGAAACATTGCCGGGGACGCCGCTGCTTCGCCCGGTCATGCGCGGCGGCGTGCGCGTCACGCCCGCCGAGCCTCTCACCACGATCCGCGATCGCTGCCGCACCGAGCTCGCGCGCATGCCCGAAGACATCCGCAGGATGGGAAAATCGGCGCGCTCCTACTCCGTCGCGATCAGCCCATCGCTTGACGCGTTGGACCGTCAGGTGCGCGAGGATATTCAGAAGAACGCCTGAATCCCGGTCTGCGCGCGGCCGAGGATGAGCGCGTGCACGTCGTGCGTGCCCTCGTAGGTGTTCACGGTTTCGAGGTTCTGCGCGTGCCGCATCACATGGAATTCTTCCTGGATGCCGTTCGCGCCGTGCATGTCGCGCGCCGCCCGCGCGATATCCAAAGCCTTGCCGCAGTTGTTCCGTTTGACCAGAGAAATCATTTCCGGCGCCGCCAGGCCCTCGTCCATGAGGCGGCCGACGCGAAGCGCTCCCTGTAGCCCGAGCGCGATCTCCGTCTGCATGTCGGCGAGTTTTTTCTGGATGAGCTGGTTCGCCGCGAGCGGTTTTCCGAACTGCTTTCGGTCGAGCACGTATTGGCGCGCGCGCAGCCAGCAATCCTCAGCCGCCCCCATCGCGCCCCAGGAAATGCCGTAGCGCGCGCGGTTCAAACAGCTGAAGGGCCCCTTGAGCCCCGAAACGTTCGGCAGCAGCGCGTCCTCCGAAACCGCCACCCCCTGCATCACGATCTCACCCGTGACCGAGGCGCGGAGCGAGAGCTTTCCGCCGATCTTTGGCGCCGAAAGCCCCTGCATGCCCTTTTCCAGCACAAAACCGCGGATCGCGCCGTCATGCGCGCCGCCCTTGTCGGAAAACTTCGCCCAGACCACGAAAACGTCGGCGATCGGCGCGTTGGAGATCCATGTCTTCGTGCCGGTGAGGCGGTAGCCGCCATCGACCTTTTCCGCGCGCGTCGTCATGCTGCCGGGATCGGAGCCGGCGTCCGGCTCCGTCAGCCCAAAGCAACCGATCCATTCGCCGCTCGCAAGCTTTGGCAGATATCTTTGGCGCTGCGTTTCGTCCCCAAAAGCCCAGATCGGATACATGACGAGCGAGGACTGCACGCTCATCATCGAGCGATAGCCGGAATCGACGCGCTCGATCTCGCGCGCGACGAGCCCGTAGGACACATAAGACGCGCCGGCGCAGCCATAATCCTCCGGCAGCGTCAGCCCGAGCAGGCCGCGCGCCCCCATCTCGCGAAAAATCTCCGGCTCGATCTTTTCCTCGCGGTAGGCCTCGATGATGCGCGGCAAAAGTTTTTCCTGCGCATATTTTCGCGCGGTGTCACGGATGAGCCGCTCCTCCTCCTTGAGCTGCGCCTCAATGAGGAACGGGTCCTCCCACTGAAACGCCGCGGCCTTCGCCGCCCGCTCCACTGTCTTCGCCTCTTTCATCGCTTCGACCATGGTCGTTCGTAAGGAACTACGAAGCGCGCTTCATCTCGCGCGTTTCGCGCGAAGGGGGCCGGTAACGGGCGACCTTGATCTCACCCTGGCGCTTCCGCGCCTGAGCTAGCTCAAAAGCGGTTTGCAGCCGCGCCCACATATCGGCCGACGACCCGAACGCTTTCTCCAGGCGGATTGCCATTTCTGGCGATATCCCCGCGCGCTCGTTGACGAGGTTGTTCAGAGCCTGGCGGGTCACGCCGAGCACCTTCGCTCCCGCGGTCACCGTCAACCCGAGCGGACGCAGACACTCCTCGCGGACAATCTCGCCAGGATGCGGAGGGTTCATCATGGGCATGAGTGCTGCGTCCTTTCAGTGATAGTCAACGAGGTCGACGTCCATTGCATCGCCACTCTCGAAGCGAAAAATGACGCGCCAGTTGCCGGAGATCGAAACGGACCAGAACGCCGCGAGATCTCCCTTCAGTCGGTGAAGACGCATCCCGGGCAGCCGATCCACATCTTCGATTTTTCCCGCCCCGTCCAGAATGGCAAGGACGCGGCGAATGCGTTTCAGTTGATCCTGCTTGACGCCACGTTCGTCGTCGGCTTCGAAGAGCCGCTTGAGGCCGCGATGTCGAAAGTTCAAGATCACATGCTTGGGCTGTATATAGACAAGCGTCTCTTGTCAACCTTCTCCCTCCTGTGGGAGAAGGTGCCGTTCGGCTCTGCCGACCGGCGGATGAGGGGTCGCATGAATCCGGCCTGCGATCGAAAGTATCAGGCTGAACCAGACTCGCCAGCCTGACACTCCACGCCGGCCTCTCTGTCGGCGCACTCTATCGCGGACGCCCGCGCTCGATCTCACGATTTGCGCGACGGATTTCAGACCAGAGAGCTCCGCGTACCCATTCCTCCAACTGCCGAAGCCTACCTTCCTCAAACAAATAGCTGACCGAGTCAGACTCCGCCTTACTAAGTGAGGCGTAATCCAACACCCCTTCGTGCGCTCCAATGTTCCTTACCTGATAGAACGTCCGCGCTGCCTCAATATCGATTTTTCTATTATCCGCCCATTCTACAGGATGTACCTCCTTTTGAACGTAAGAGGCCACGGTCGCCAAGTCCTTTCCCTTTACCTCGATGCTTTCGACCAGGTAAGTTCCCTTCTTGCCTCGAACCTCCTGAAGTTCTAAATCTCGGCGCTTGGCACACGCTTCAAGCGTAGCCCATAGCTTAACGACGCGAAACAAGTAATTGCTTTCAGCAACGGCGTCGTTGTAAAACCCAACAACTAAGCTAATCCACGGGTCTGCTTCTACAGCTTGGATGCATTCGTTGAGCTGCTCTGTTACGGTTCCACCAAACATGTCCCCCAACAGGTTTCCTTGATATTCGCCGTATTCAAGCACGAGCATTGGCCTCTGCTCCTTTGTTTCCTCGAACAGTCGAGCCACGATTCTCGGCGGCGCTCCTCTGTCCATGGCTATTATGCCGAGCAATAGAGAAATCCTGCCTTGCACGGCGGATGCCGCCGAAGCCGGATTAGGCGCTCTCACGCGCGTGAAAACGATCTGAGAAAGCGGATGGCCGGAGGCGTACCTAATTCGCTCTGTTTCGGTTAGTTCGAACCTCGCTTTCGGTGCAAGCATTCGGTTGATCGCAGACAGGTGGCTGTCGGGCTCGGTTCCAAACGCCAGGGGCGCGATGAAGCCCCCCTCGATCGGCTGCCAGTGGTCTAGCTTGCAGCCCTCCAATAGGAAGCAAATCGAGTAACACTGGTCCCCCTCGTAGCCGTCAAACCTGAGTTCCCGTTCGACGTAGGCTCGCTGATTTTCGAGGGCCAGTCCTACGGCGGCGGGGACATCGGTTGGGGCATCGCCAGACTCAGTCAGCCAAATTAGTCCCCCAGGAAGATCCGGCAGGCTCGCATAAAGCTGCAACGGATCATCCTCTGAGGCGGCCTCGGCGAAAAGAACATAGGGCCCGGGTTCTCGACCCCCGAGTGCAATTTCGAATTGAGCCACTTCCCCATGCGGAGGAACTTCGAATGTTGTGCCCAACGCGAACCTTGAGCGTTGGCCTCCGATTTCGAATAGAATTATGTGAACTCTCGGCTTCCCTGGGCTGCTTGCAGAAATCCTAATCTTGAGGGGGGTCCTGATATCGACCGCGCGCGACTCCAGGAACACAGAAACACTGTGATCGGCCTTGATCTCCACCTCACCAGCCAGGAGCGGTGCCATTCAAGCCGCCTTCTTCGTCGCTTCCGCCAGCCCCACCAGTTTCGTCCCCCACCCCTTTCAGCCTGTCCGCAGGCTCTCCCAGTCGCCAATAACACCACGCGCCGATCCGGCCGCACCTTTCGCAAGCGCCCCCTCCCCGGCGATGGCCTGGATGAGCGCCGGCGAGTCGTCAAGCGGAACACGAATGCTCCCTGCCCGTTAGCATCTGAACGCCGCGGCGGACGG
>CAYTTC010000048.1:0-25211 GCA_964440525.1 uncultured Propylenella sp.
CAAATCAGCCATTTCTCCAGAGAATGTTGGAACCGGGGTTCTCTCCCTCCGCCAGAAGGCATCACCCTGCTGCGAGAGTTCATCGACGTAGAGAGCGGCAAGGGCGCCGATGCCCTGGATCGACGGCCTCAGCTCGCAGCCGCGCTTGGAGTGGCCCGCTCGGCAAAATGCCCGGTCATTGTCGCCAAGCTCGACCGGCTCTGCCGCGACGTTCCGACAAAGCCCACGCCACGAACCGTCATCTGCCTAGCCCGCGTTTCTTGTACACATCTCCTCGATGGTCAATCCTCGATGCCTTCCAGCACCTCTACAATCACCACAGGCCACACGGCGCTCTTGCCGGCCCCACCCCAGCCGCCTATCTCGCACAACGCCGAGCCGCGGAGCCGCCCCGTCTCATATGTCCTGATCCCGGACATCTGGCTAGCTACGCTCTCAGCAGAACCGATCCGGTAACAGCCTCTCAACTGTTTGCTGGTCAATCGACGGGCCGTGGTCCTCGCCAAAGATAAGCGCTGCACTTAAGCGGGCCAGCACCGGTGCGGTCTGGATTCCATAGCCGCCCTGGCCGGCGAGCCAGAAAAACCCGTCGGCCTGGCGGTCGAAGCCGACGACCGGGATCCGGTCGGGCGCGAAAGTGCGCAGCCCCGCCCAAGACTGCGCCACCCGCGTTACCGAATAGGTCGTAGCCCGCTCGAAGCGGTCGAGGCCTTCGGCAAGCACCATATCGTCGGCATAGACGTCGTGCGGTTCGACCGGGTCCTCGTCGGCCGGGGATACCAGCAGTTTGCCGGCATCCGGTTTGACGTACCAGGTCTCAGACGCGTTGCCGAACAACGGCCACCGGGTGACGTCAATGCCGTCGGGCGCGGCGAGCACGGCAATCGATCGGCGCAGCGGCCTCAACCCGATCGGCACAACGCCAGCAAGGGCACCGATCCGGTCGGCCCAGGCGCCGGCAGCGTTGACCACGACGCCGGCACGGATGCGGCGATGCCCGGCCTCGATCAGCCAGCCGGCAGTCTCGCGATGAATGGCCAAAACGGGCGTGCGGGTGGCGATTTCGCCGCCTTGGCGCTTGACCAGCCGCAACCAGCCCTGATGCAGCGCGTCGACGTCGATATCGCGCGCGCCGCTATCGAAAGCGGCGGCGGCGATCAGCTCGCGGCGCAGGATCGGCACCAGATCGACGGCATCCTGCGCCGAGATCTGCCGCAGCCCCTCTCCGGCCGCTAGTTCCTGGGCGAACGCTTCGGTTTCTTCCGCATCAGCGATAACAAGCATTCCACGCGCGGTCAGCAGCACTTCGGTCGTCCACTCCGGCGGCGGCCGCTCGAAGTCCGAAACGCTGGCGCGGGTCAAGGCACGAACCACGGAATTGCCGTAGCCGGCGATAAGGATCGCGGCCGACCGGCCGGTTGAATGAAATCCCGGATGCGGCTCCGCTTCGAGCAGGATCGTGCGCCTGCGGCCCGCCAACATGGCGGCTACGCCGGATCCGGCGATGCCAGCGCCGATGATGGCAACGTCGACCGATGTCACCTCAGCCACGGCGGGCAAGACTCGTGCTGCCGTAGCCCATATATCCCCTTGGCGTATGGGGCGATTTTCGCATATGGTTGCGAAGATCGCACCTAAGCGCGCGAGGCGGGTATGGCCGAAACATCGTTTCTTAAGACGCTTGGGAAAGCGGTCGACCATCTTTCGTGGCCTGAGCGGGTCTTTTGGGTTTTGGCTACCCTCAGCGGACCAGCTGTGATGACGGTTGGGCCTTACGAGGTTGAAATAACGCTACAGGGGAAGTTCTTTCTAGCAGCGCTCATCCTCTTCGTAGTGATGGCCACTTTCGCGCTGCGGCTTTGGGTTGCCGACCGATGGGCGACGAGAGACCTAAATCGATTGCCTCCCGCCAAACGAGGCACGGTTCGCGGTCCGAGGTCTATGCCTATCACACCCCACACGAGCGACGCCTCTGTTGAGGTGAAGGTTAGTACCCATCCTACAAAAATTGATAGCTACCCCGTCCTATGCGCAATCGAGATCACAAATGTTGACGCCAAAGGCCGCGACTTCAAGGATGAGGTTTTGGTGCAAATTGACGATATCAGTCTCTCTGCCAAACCTGATGGGATTCCGTGGCCGTTCGTTTTGAGGACAGACGCCCAAATCAGAGACAATCGTAAAGCACGATGGAACTTGTCTCACCGTCAAACGAAAGTTGTCCCGGTCATGTTTCAGGGACCGCTGAGGAAGAATGAATGGTGGCTGATCGACGAGCGCCGGGAGCGCTATTTTCTATCGCCACAAGATATGCAGCTTCTTATCGGTGTCTACGGAGCTGGCAGGGCAGTAAAAGTTCTTGTTACTATTGAGAGGGGAAAAAACTGGAGCGCGCGGTCTCGTCTCGAAGTCGTTTCAGATGACCACAGACTAGCTCGCGCCCAGAAGACCAAAGAACCTGGACATGTTCTGTCGGTGCCGAATCGCATTGCCCTAACGAAGGTCGCAGAGCTGGCGGCGGCCGCCGGATGGAATGATGACGATACGGATACGCCGGGCGGTGGTTTAGGGACTTTTGCTAGTGGGCTTCGCCAAGCGGGCTGTGACGGATTAATTCAGTTCTATGGACGAAAGTATGAGGACGACATCGGAAAAGACCTCGATGCTGGACCCCTCGTTAAGATATCGAAAGAGCATTTTGAAGAGTTTGAATTCTCGGAAGTCGAGCTATTTGGGGAACCAGACAACTACAACATATTTACGAGTAAACTCGGTCACTTTCCGAATGAGTACATGCCGCGCAACTACCGGGATATTCACGCCAACGAAGAGCAAGCGACAGCTTGGTTGGCCCACATGCTTGCTAAATAACCAAGAGCTAGAAAATGACAGGCAATAAGAACCTCACCTTCGACCAAGCCCGCCAGTCCGGCAAGCTGGCCAGCTTCGCGAAAGAACATCCCGTCAAGGGCGATGCCGAGCGTTTCAGCCGATTGCTGGGGGCCATGGCCGGGCAAACGAAACGATCAAAACGGGGAACATCAGGTCCGGACGCTTCCGAAGGTTCCAGCGAAACTCAATCTCCCCAAGATACTTCGGAAGATGCTTAGGCGACACCCAGATATGCGTCCCGCCGATGGTCCGCTTCACCATCGCCCAGAAGGCTTCGATGGTGTTCGTGTGCCACGTTCCGCGCGTCCACTCCTTGGCCTTGTGGTTGACGGTTTCGTGCTGATAGCCGAGCGCACCAAGAGCACCGAAAGCCGTCGCCTCGTCGGTTGCGATGCGGCTACCGGGACGGACAAACCTTCTGATGTTTCCGACGACGGTCGGGCCGCTCCTGTCGGGGATCACGCGCGTAACGACTTCGCCGCCACGCTCGACCATGCCGAGGACGATGGTCTTGTCGTCCTCTCCCATCCTGTCGTGACCGCCGATGAACGATTTGTCGGCCTCTACAATGCCACCATCGGGACCGCCGAGCGGTGCGTTGCCATCGACGTAGGCCATGTAGATGCGGATTTCCTTCGCCATCCGCCACGCGGTTTTATAGGTCACGCCAAGCTGCCGTTGCAGCTCTTTCGCGGCCACGCCGTTGCGCGTCGTGGTGAACAGAAACATAGCGAAAAACCACTTCTGCAAAGACGTGCGAGTGCGCAGAAATGGCGTGCCAACCATGGGGTGAATGTGGTGGCCGCAGTTGCACGTATAGGCAGGCATCTTGGACAGGCGATGCCACTTGCCGATGTCGCCACAACGTTCGCACGGATAGTCCGGGCCGTAGCGCACATAGAAGATGTGCGACAGGCACGTATCGTCGTCCGGAAACATGCGGAAAAAGTCTTGGATCGTCAGCAACTTGGGCATCGCCTTCTCCCTCAGTAAAAGGAATATAGGGTTATGCCTTTACATACGTCAAGGGGATATACCTCAAAATGATGAGAGGCCGAGGAGGAACGATCAATGAAGCGGGTACTGGTCACCGGAGCGGCCAAGGGGGTTGGCCGGGCCGTCGCCGAGCAGTTCGCGCGCGACGGCGCAGCGCTCGGGACCGATTTCGACCCGCTTGACGAGATTGCTGAGAATCAAGCGCCCTGAAGGAGCGATCGGGAAACGTAGTAACGATAGCGGCGGCCCTTCTTGTTCGCATGCGACGGGGGTGAGCGGCTCGCCCGTTTCGTCGAAGATCAAACCGGCCAAAAGGCTCGGCGACTGCGCCGTGGCCTGTTGCTTTTTCCGAACGGCGTTTTCTTGCAGTCGTTGTTGAACTGCCTCCCAAGTCTGGCGATCGATGATGCCTTCGTGCATGCCCGCATGGCGCTCGCCCTGATGCGCGATCTCGCCGACATAGATCGGGTTCGAGAGGATCTTGTAGATTGCGCCGCGGCTGAAACTGACGCCTCTGTACACCCGCCCGTCGGTGCGTCGATGCTGCTTGGATAGGAGGCCGAGCCGATGAAATGCGATTCTGAGGGGCTGCTTTGCGCCGCCCCGATCTTCGCCTTTTGCTCCTGCAGCAGGTCAGCCGCCTGCACGTCGCCGTCGAGAGCGCCGGCCTTCGCACATGCTGACCCAGATACGGATCAGTTGCCGTGAGAACTCCGAAGGGGCCACTGAGCCCTTATTCCATGCCGATTCACAGGTCAGGGCCGGCGGTGCACGCGCACCACCAATTCGATCGCGGTGATCTCCATGCCCTCGGGAGGTTCCGGCAGGTTGTCGATCCCAATGTCGCCGACCAGGTCGATCAGCTGTCCCTCGCCCTCGACGAAGAAATGATGGTGGTCGCTCACATTGGTGTCGAAATAGGCGCGGCCGCTATCGAGCGCGACCTCGCGCAGAAGCCCGGCCTCGGTGAATTTATGCAGGGCGTTGTAGACAGTCGCGAGCGACACCCGGACGCCCGCCGTCTCGACCTCCGCGTGCAGGTCTTCGGCGGAAATGTGGCGGTGGCCTTTGGCGAAGAGAATACGGCTCAGCTCGACGCGCTGGCGCGTCGGACGAAGGCCGGCATGGCGCAGTTGCGCCGTTATCCGATCGAGGATTCCCAGACCTTCAATGGCGACATCGTAGTCCATCGAAGATACACAACCTTAAATTTCCCCGTTATCTTATGCGGAATGCATCAGATAGGCCAGAGCCTTCGGCTATCGCGAGCACGCCCTCTGGACCACAGATATCCATAAGCTTGGCGACAGCGAGATCGAAACGGTTCCGGTCGGGAGAATGGTGGCGGCAGGAAAGGCGAGCTTGGCACCTCTTGCCTCGGCGCGTCTTCTGACCGCCTCGCTGCCAGGTCTGCCTTTCGGCTTTCCTTGGGCCCCGTGGTTGGGCTGGAGATCGTCAGCGCCGGCGGCGCACGCGGACCATCAGTTCCACCGAAGTGATCTCCATACCCGCCGGGGGCTTCGGCAGGCGGTCGACCCCGATATCGGCCACCACATCGATCAGCCGTCCCTCACCCTCGACGAAGAAATGATGGTGGTCGCTCACATTCGTGTCGAAATAGGTGCGGCCGTTATCGAGCGCGACCTCGTGCAGAAGGCCCACTTCGGTGAACCGATGCAGGGCGTTGTAAACTGTCGCGAGCGAAACCCGGACGCCCGCCGCTGCGGCCTCCGCATGCAGGTCTTCGACGGAGACGTGGCGATGGCCCTTGGCGAAGAGAATGCGGCCCAGATCAACGCGCTGGCGCGTCGGGCGCAGGCCGGCATGGCGCAACTGCGCCGACATCCAATCCGCGCTTTTCAGACCCTTAAGATGCGCAGCATTCCTCATCGCGATCTTCGATCCTCGAATTATTGCGTCGCACTATTCGGAATGCATTCGATAGACCAAAGGCATAGGCAATCGCAAGACCCTCTCGGGGATCGCCGATTGTCTCCAATCACGACCCTGCGATCTCAAGAGATTGCCGGCTTTCGCTCCAGCAGCAAGTGGAGGGCTGGTACCCCCGGTTGATTGCCTCCTCAGAAATCCATGTCGTGATGATGATCGTGATCGTGATCGTGACCGGGAAGCTCCGGCGGCGGTGGACCTGGCACTTCGGCCACCATGACTTCCGTTGTGATGAGAAGGCCCGCCACGGAGGCCGCGCCCTGGAGCGCCGTACGCACCACCTTGGCGGGGTCGATAACGCCGCTAGAGATCAAATCTCCGAACTTGCCCGACTGGGCATCGAAGCCATATGTGTAATTGTCCTTTTCGAGGATCTTGGCGACAACGACAGAGGCGTCTAGCCCGGCATTGGTCGCAATCTGCCGCGCCGGCCAGGTGATCGCGCTTCTGACAATATCGATGCCGGCCTTCTGATCGTCGTTGTCTGTCTTGAGAGTTCCCACGACCTTGCTGGCGCGCAGCAACGCGACGCCGCCACCCGGCAAGATGCCCTCCTCGACTGCCGCTCGCGTCGCATGCATCGCGTTTCGGATGCGATCCTTCTTCTCCCTGACCTCGATTTCGGTAGCGCCGCCGATCCGCAGCACGGCGATGCCATTGCTGAGCTTGGCCAGCCGCTCCTGGAGCTTCTCGCGATCGTAGTCGGAGGTGGTTGCTTCGAGTCGGGTCTTGATCTCGGCAATGCGGGCGTCGATATCTGCCCGCTTGCCGGCCCCCCCCACGATGGTGGTGTTCCGCTTGTCGATCGTCACCTTCTTGGTGCGTCCGAGGATGTCGAGGGGCAAATTCTCGAGCTTGAGGCCGAGATCCTCCGAGATTACCGTTCCGCCAGTCAGCAGCGCGATGTCCTGCAATATCGCCCTGCGGAGGTCTCCGTAGGCGGGGGCTTTCACGGCGGCGACCTTGAGACTGCCGCGCAGCTTGTTGACGACCAGAGCCGCCATGACCTCGCCCTCGACATCGTCGGCGATAACGAGAAGCGGCTTGGCAGCCTGAGCGACCTTCTCCAGCAGCGGCAATATTTCATTGAGGCTGGACAGCTTCTTCTCGCTGAGGAGGATGTAGGCGTCCTCCATCTCCACCAGCCTCTTCATGCGGTTGGTGATGAAATGGGGAGAGATGTAACTGCGGTCGAACTGAATGCCTTCGACGACCTCCAGTTCGGTCTCGAGCGATGTCCCCTCCTCGATCGTGATCACCCCATTGTTGCCGACCTTCTGCATCGCCTCAGCGATGTGACGGCCGATCTCCGTGTCGCCGTTGGCCGAGATGGTGGCTATTTGCGCGATCTCGACATTCGAGGTGACTTTCCTGGCGTTTTTCTTGAGCTCCGCCAAAACGGCTTCAACCGCGCGGTCGATGCCGCGCTTCAAGTCCATCGGATTCATACCCGCGGCCACCGCCTTGGCGCCGTTTGTGACGATCGCATGAGCGAGCACCACCGCGGTGGTGGTGCCGTCGCCGGCTTGATAAGAGGCCCTGGTGGCGACCTCGCGCACCATCTGGACGCCCATATTTTCGAATTTGTCGCCAAGCTCGATTTCCATGGCAACGCTCACGCCATCCTTGGTGATCTTCGCCCCGAAGGATCTGTCGATCGCGACGTTCCGCCCTCTCGGTCCAAGCGTGACTCTCACTGCGCTCGCGAGAAGGTCTATGCCACGCAACATTCTGTCGCGAGCCTCGAACGAGAACTTGATTTCCTTGGTCGCCAAGACTTCCTCCCCTAAGACGCAGTCTTCGACGAACCGAATGGTGCGGAAACAGCTTCACTCGGCCGCGTATGCGAGATTATCCCTTGGCAGACCGAGCTGATTCCAGACATCAATCAGTGCCGCCGCGAGCCGATCGATCATGATGTCCTCATGGCAAGGCGTGGGCGTAATGCGCAGCCGCTCGGTGCCCTTCGCCACGGTCGGATAGTTGATCGGCTGGATATAGATACCATGCTCGCTCAGCAGAAGGTCGCTGGCCGCCTTGCAAATCGCCGGATCGCCGACCGCCACGGGGACGATATGGGTGTCGCTCACCATGACCGGTAGCGCCGCGGCGCTAAGCGCCGCCTTGACCCGTTGGGCGCGGTCCTTCTGGCGCTCGCGCTCCCACTGGGAGGTTTTCAGATGTTGGATCGCCGCAGTGGCCGCGGCGCAGATCGCCGGTGGCAACGCGGTGGTGAAGATGAAACCCGGAGCATAAGAACGGACGGCATCGATCAGCGTGGCGCTTCCCGTGAGATAGCCGCCGAGGCAGCCGAAGGCCTTGGCGAGCGTGCCTTCGATCACGTCGATGCGGTGCATGGCGCCGTCGCGCGCGGCGATGCCGGCGCCGCGAGGGCCGTACATGCCCACCGCATGGACCTCGTCGAGATAGGTCATGGCGCCGTAGCGATCGGCAATATCGCAGATACGATTGATCGGGGCGACGTCGCCGCCCATCGAATAGAGACTTTCGAAGATGATGAGCTTCGGCCGATCGAGGCCTGCCGCCTTCAACAATTCCTCGAGATGATCGACGTCGTTGTGGCGGAAGATGCTCTTCTCCATGCCCGACTGGCGGATGCCCTCGATCATCGAATTGTGGTTGAGGGCATCGGACAGGATCAGACAATCGGGGAGCAGTTTGGCAATGGTCGAGATGCCGGTCTGGTTCGAGACATAGCCAGACGTGAAGACCAACGCTGCGTCCTTGCCGTGGAGATCAGCAAGCTCGCCCTCGAGTTCGACGAGTGGATGGTTGGTGCCGGAAATGTTGCGCGTCCCGCCCGCCCCGGTCCCCAAGCGGGTCGCCGTTTCGACCATGGCCGCGACGACCTTTGGGTGCTGTCCCATCCCGAGATAGTCGTTAGAGCACCAGATGACGACTTCCTTCGGTCCTTGCGGGGAGTGCCAAACAGCGTGGGGAAAGCGGCCGGCGAGGCGCTCAAGGTCCGCGAACACCCGGTAGCGCCGCTCGTCTTGCAGCCGCGCGATCGCGTTGGCGAAGAAACCGTCATAACTCGTAACCCCGGTCTCCCAGGAATTCCACAGACGATCAGCCATATTCCGCCCTCATTTTCCGGTCGTCTGAGGTCTAAATCGCCCCATCGCAAGACGTTCTTCGCACCCTATCTGTACTTCCTTCATCCACCAGACTGCGCCATGAGCTCACGCAACGTATCGGCAATGCGACCACTTGGCGCGTCGAAGTCTAAGCCTCGCACGAATTTGCCCCGAGGGTCTAGAATGTAGATGTAAGTGCTATGGTCGACGTAGTATTCGTCTCCCGGTTCGGCTTCGCGTTGCATGCTGTGGGCGCCGTACTCGTCTGCGACGGCGGCGATCTGTTGCGTGCTGCCCGAGAGTCCGACGATGCGTGAATCGAACGCCTCGGTATAACTCCCCATCACTTCGGGCGTGTCGCGTTCAGGATCGACGGTGATAAAGAGCGGTTGCAGTTTTGCCGCATCGGGGCCGAGCTTATCAAGCGCGCCGGCGATCTCCATCAACGTCGTCGGGCAGGTGTCGGGACAAAAAGTGTAACCGAAAAAGACCAGCAGCCATTTGCCGCGATAAGTCTCATCGGTCACCGTCGTTCCGTCTGGCGCGGTGAGCGTGAAAGGGCCACCGACTGTCACTGGCGCCGTGTCTGCACGCGCGGGCGGTTCGCCAATGACGAGTGCCGTCGCGAAAACGAGGCTGGAGAGGGTTGGCAGACCGAGAGCCGAAACCCGAAGGGGTCCGTGTTGCCGATACATCCCTCACCTCCGAATCTTGGGTTGAGATGGCGATCTAAGGTCGCCTGCCGACTTTGTGATCGGTAGCGATTTTTGCGAGCGTGATCTTTTTCCCCACCACCTTCACATAATCGTTCTTTTGACTTGATTCTAGACTCGTTCTAAACCAAAGTGATTGCGTTCCCTGACGACATTGGTGAGGGGAGTGCGGTGAACAGAAGGCCGATTTCACTATCTGGACTGTTTGCGATCGTTGCGACCGCGATGATCAGCACGCCCGCACAATCCTACGAAGTAGGCACTGTTACGGGGGGCGGCACCATTGAGGGCACAATCTTCTATCGCGGTGCCGTTCCGACGAAAAAGATCATCCCCACCAAAGATACCGCTGTGTGCGGAGCCCCCCGCGAGGATCCGCTGATCCGTGTCGGCGCCGACCAGGCCGTTGAGAGCGCGGTGGTGTATCTGGTCGAGGTGGCCACGGGAAAAGAGTGGCCTGAGGCGGGCAAGACCCCCGAACTCAACAACGTCAAATGCCGCTTCGAACCCGAGGTTCAGGTAATTCCCGCCGGTGCGCTGGACGTCGTCAACTCAGACCCGGTGCTGCACAACACGCACGGCTACTATGGCACGCGCACTGCCTTCAACCTGGCGCTGCCGACCGAGGGACAGCGAATCCCGACTGAATTGAAGCGCGCCGGCACAGTCCGTGTCGACTGCGACGCGCATGGCTGGATGGAAGGCTGGATCTACGTGGTGGACAACCCTTACTACGCGGTGACCGGCGCCGACGGCAAATTCACCATCACCGATGTCCCGCCGGGCGATTATACGCTCGTGGCGGTCCAACCCTTCACCGGGCCCATAGAGTCGCCCGTAACCGTGACGGAGAGTAAGTCCACCAGCGTGGAGATCGAACTAACGAAATAACCAAGAAAATATTGACGCGGCCGACCCGCCGCGTCCGCCTCGATGAGGGCCGACGCTTTATGAACGGTCTATAGGTGAGGAGGAAACGCCATGTCTGACGAGCTTGACCGCGTTCGTCGCGAAATGCATTCGGTGTTGCAGCAGCCTGGAGTGCGCCCCGACGACTCGGTCCGAATCACCCGTCGCACCTTCATGCACCGATCGCTGCTGTTCGGTGCCGCCAGCGTCGGCCAGACCTTCGCATGGTGGCCTCTTATTAACACCATCGACGTCGCCCACGCCGCTGAAGAACCGTTCAAGTTTGCCTGGATTTCGGACACCCATCTCTATCCGAGGTCTCTCAACACGCGCTTCGTCGACAAGGTGGTGCGCGCCGTGCAAGAGGTCCAAGCCATGGATCCGCCCGCCGACTTCCTGATCTTCGGCGGCGACCTGGCCCAGCTCGGAACGATCGAGGAGCTCGAGCTTGGCGTCGAGCTGCTCAAGGAGGTGACGATCAAGAAGGTCTACATTCCGGGCGAGCACGACTGGTATCTCGACATGGGCAAGAAGTGGGGCGAGTTGTTCGGCCAGCCCAACTGGACCTTCGACCACAAGGGCGTGCGCTTCATCGGGCTCGATACGGTCAGCCGGGGACCGGACTACTGGACGGCGAAGAAGATGACGCCAGAGGAGCGCATGGGCCACATGGCGACCCTCGACGGCACGGTTGCCGGCGCGTGGGCGGGAGTCGGCCGCGACCAGCTCGACTGGATGCAGAAGACACTCGCCGACTGGGATAAATCCAAACCGGTGGTCATCTTCAGCCATAATCCGCTCTACGAGTACTACCCGCCCTGGAACTTCTGGGTGCGCGACTGGCGCGACGTGAATGAGGTGCTGAAGTCCTATACCAAGGTCACCAATATCCACGGTCACGTGCATCAGGTGCTCTATAACGAGATCGGGACCATGCGCTCGATCGGCATGCTGGCGACCTCCTGGCCATGGCCCTATGCCCCGGAGGGAGTGCCCAAGCTGACCAAGCCGATGATCCGGGTCGACCCCGGCGATCACTTCGATGGGGTCGGCTGGGAAACCGTGACCGTGCCCGCCGACGACAAGGTCGAAGTCGAGTACATCATGTGGGGCCGCAAGGAGGTCTTCGTTCAATCGGACGCGGATTCCTCGTTGAGTCAGCCCGAGAAGTTGCGGCCGCGAATCGCCGACAATATGTGGCCGTACTGAGGAGGAATGGCTATGACAATCACATCGACATTCCTCTGCATTCTGCGGCGTTCGTCCGTAGTCGGAGCAATCGTGGCGGCCACCGTTTTCGTCGGACCGGCCAGTGCCAACAAGGACCCGGTGACACCGGAGCAGCTGAAAGCCTACGAAGATGCGTTCATGGAGGAAGTCAGAAAGGGCGACCTCCTGTTCCACGGCGATGGGGCGACCGCTGAGGCGATGGGCGTCGTCCTCTCCAAGACGGGAATGGCTTGCGCAATGTGTCATCCCATGGCCTCTGACACCCACCCGCAGGCGTTCCCGAAGTTCCAGGCGTCGATGGCCAAATTCGCGACGCTGCGCGACATGATCAACTGGTGCGTCGAAAAACCCAACCAAGGCGAGATAATCCCTTTCGATTCGGATGCCATGAAAGCCTTGGAAGCATACATCTACTGGTCGAATACTGGCTCGGTGCTTGTTCCGGGGAAGTACTAGTTCTCTTCGACACCGGGCGGGGTATCAGTTTGCGTTGAAAGGCGATCCGAAGCCCGACATTGGGGTCATCCCTGATGTCGGGAGGAGATCGGGTTGAGTCGTGGAGGCTTGCGCGGTTAGGGACCGCTTTATGGGGGGCGCGCCTTGGCTGAGACGGGGACAGTGCTGCGTGGCAGATTCGCCGGCATCGACTTGGACGAGCTGGTCGATTGGCGGGTTGTTCGAACCTGGCTTTATTGGGGGATGTTCTGGCTCCTGGTCGCACCGTCGGTCGGTGTGGCGCTGTCGGGCCTCTTCAATTACCCCGATTATCTCGGTACCAACAACCTGGGGCTGACCTTCGGCAGGTTGCGACCCGTGCACGTCAACGGCGTCATCTTTGGCGCCTTTTCGTCGCTCTTCATCGGCGAATGCTACTATCTGGTGCCGCGCCTCTGCGGCGTGCGGGTGCCATGGCCGCAATGGGGCGTGCCGCTGGCCTGGGTGTGGAATGTCGTCGCGGCGGCCGCGCTCATCTCGTTGATGTTCGGCGAAAACAATGGCCTCGAAGCGGGCGAGTTCCCGCTGTTCGCTAAAATCCCAGTCTTCCTCGTCGTGGCGGTGGTAACCGCACAATTCCTGATCGCCATCTCTCGGCGCCTCGAACCGCCACTCTATGTCGCCCTCTGGTACCTGATCGGGGCTTTCGTCTGGACGACGATGAATCTCGTGCTGGGGATCATCCTGCCTTACATGATCTCCGGCATCAACAGCGCCGCCTTCCACGGCCTCTACATTCACTACATCGTGGGACTGTGGCTCACGCCGGCGGGCTATGTGCTCATCTATTATTTCCTGCCGATCAGCGTGCGCAATCCGATCTACGGCCACAAGCTCTCGCTTGTCGGCTTCTGGTCGCTGGCGCTGTTCTACCCCTTCGTCGGCATCCATCACTATCTCTACAGCCCGATCGCTGATTGGGCCGAGACGATCGCGATCGTCACCTCCATGCTGCTGATCATTCCGGTGTGGACGGTGCTGGTGAACTTTTTCGGCACCGTGATGGGCCGCTGGGACGCCTTCGGGAAGAACCTCCCGGCGAAGTTTCTGATCATGGGCTCGCTCATGTATCTGGTGGGGTGTTTCCAAGGTTCGACTGAGGCCCTGCGCTCGATCCAGCAGCCGACCCATTTCACGGATTTCGTCATCTCGCACTCGCACCTCACCGTGTTCGGGACGTTCGTGGTCTGGGCAATGGGTGGCTTGATCTATGTCTGGCCGCGGGCCTGCGGGCGCGAGCTCTGGTCGTTCACGATGGGCAATTGGGCATTTTGGCTGATCACCGTCGGCATCTCCACCATGGGCCTGGTGCTGACCGCCGCCGGACTGCAGCAAGGCTTCCAGTGGATGGCCGGCACCGAATGGCTCGACACGGTGCTCTCGATGAGACCCTATTGGCTGGTGCGTACCGTTGGCGGCATCAGCATGGACATCGGCATGTCGCTTCTCGTCATCAATTTGATGATGACGGCGCTCGCCCGGCCCGCCGCAGCAGCGGACAGACCGGAATTCGGCGCGGCCCCGGTTCCGGCCGGCGGGGCGGCCCGATGAGCGCGCGCTTCGTTACCCTGGTCGCCGGCATCCTTTTCTTCTTCGCCGCCCTCATCACTCAAGGCTTCCTGCCGTTCTTCGAACCATCCGCGCGGACCAACAAGGTGACTGCAGTGGTCCGTACCGATCTCGGCCAGCTGAAGTGGATGCAGACCGAGGCCACGGACTATACTCCGCTACAGCAGCGCGGCCGCGATATCTATCTGCGCGAGGGTTGCTGGTATTGTCATTCGCAGTTCGTGCGTCCGGTGACCGGCGAGACACGCCGCTGGGGTCCGGTGACCGAGTCCGGCGAATTCGTCTACGACGTGCCGCATCTGTTCGGCACGCGGCGCATCGGACCGGATCTGATGCGCGTCGGACTCAAGTACAGCGACGAATGGCATTTTGCCCATTTCTGGAATCCGCGCATGCTCTCGCCGGACTCGATCATGGCGCCTTACCGGGGGCTCTTCGAGACGCCAGCGCAGCACGTCGCAATCGTCGACGACGGAGCCGGCAATCGTACGCTGGAAAAAACGCCGCTTACCGAAGGGCTGTTCGACTTCGCGAGCCAGGAACAGATCAGGCTTACGCCGAATGCCGAGGGGCTGCTGTTCGTGCCGAGGCAGGCGCGCGGCAAGGCTCCGGTCATCCTGATGCCGCAAGAGGAATACAAAGGCAGCACGGTCCAGATTGCCGCGGAGACGCCAGACCTGGAAGCTCTCGTCGCTTATGTTCAGAAGCTCGGCATGAACCGCGGCAAGTGGCGCGACCTGTTCGAGCCGCAGAGTCTCGCAGTCATGGATGCCACGCTGCCGCGCTCGGAGGAATGGATCCTGCACGGCAAGGAGGTCTATGAGCGGCGGTGCCTCGGCTGCCATGGCGTCAACGGCGACGGCAATGGGCCTGCGGCGACCTTTATGTTCAATCAGCGCCCGCGGAACTTCACGGCCGCCGTATTCAAGTTCAGGCTGACCAAAGAACCGGTGCCGACGGACGGCGACCTCTTGCGCACGATCACCCGCGGGGTCCGCGGCACGGCGATGCCGGCCTGGTATGACCTGCCCCTCAACGATCGCCTCGCCGTGATCCAGTACATCAAATATGTGCTGGCGGTGGACCGCTCCGATCCGGCCCAGCCCTATGCATTCTTCACCGAGGAGCCGCCCGGCGCGCCCCTGTACATTGCGCCGCCGCCCATCGCTTCCGAGTCAATCATCGCCCGCGGCAAGGACGTGTGGCAGACTGCGAAATGCTGGGAGTGCCACGGCCAAACCGGAATGGGCGATGGCGAGAAGGCTGCCGGGCTGAAGGATGATCTCGGTTTCCCGATCGTGCCGGCCGATCTCACCAGTGGTCAGTTCAAGTCGGGCCCGGCGGTCGAGGATATCTTCCGGACCATCACGACCGGGTTGAGCGGCACGCCCATGCCCTCCTTCGGGGCCGCATTACCCGAGGAGGACCGGTGGGCGCTCTCCTATTACGTTCTCGCACTTTCCGCCTATAAGGACCCGCTCACGGGCGAACCGCTGGCGATCGCGGACACGGATCGCGCGGCGCTCAACGACCTCAATCTGGAGGCGGGTACTCCGGATAAGGCCTATGTTCCGGGCGGGGGCTCGTTGCAGGAGGCCGCAGGACCCGCCGAGCGCAAGAACACGCAGGCGGCCGGCGAACAACGTGTCGCCGAAGGAGGAGAATGAGTCATGGACGGTTTCGAAATCACCGGACCCTACGCAAGCGCGTTGCTGATGAGTCTTGGTGCGCTCTGCGTCTTTGTTTGGGGCGTGCTCTCGGGCGCCTTCCACGGCGCCGATGACGCGGCCCGCAGATTCTACCAGATGGAGATGGAAAGTGACGGAAACAGGGACCACGCCAAGCAAGCCGACGAGTGACGACGCGCCGCACGGTCACGAGATGGAGGAGTATGGCGGCGGCGCCATCCAGGCGCGACACGGGTATCTCCCGATATGGCTGCTGGTCGTCTACGCGGTTCTGGCCCTCTGGGGGCTCTATTACCTTTACTATTATTGGGGTGGGGTCGGGCCGGGACGGATCGGCTAGGGAGCGCGGTCGCGCACGCTAGGTGATGGCTGACGAGTTGAGAGAGGGAGCAGGAGATGCTGGTAGCTAAGATCGTAATGGGAGTCGCGATTTTGAACCTTTTCGTCCTACTCTCTGCGCTTGCCACGAACGTTGCCCTTGTTTATTTCGGCTGACCAGGAGGAGGCATATGCTTGCGGATACCGTTTTCTCGTTCGCAAATGCGAGCCCGTACCAACTGATCGCCTTTTTCGGCGGCGCGATTGCGCACATCGCCTTCTTCGTGTGGGTGGCTTACCTCGTGCGCCAGTAGCGGCGCGGAGCAACACTTCCCATTGAACGAGCGGCGCGTCGGCAGCATAGTCTGCCAATGACCTATTACTTGGTGATCTTCGCCGCTGGGTTCGCAGGCAGCTTTCATTGCATCGGCATGTGCGGCGGCTTTGCCTGCGCGCTGGGCCGCGATCCGCGAGGGGGAGCGGCGACCGTCGAGCGTCACCTGCTCTACAATGTGGGCCGCCTGACGACGTACTGCTTCATGGGCGGGCTTGCCGGCGCACTGGGCCAGGCCTTGTCCACCTCGCATGGCGTGGCGGTTCCGCTGCTAGGCGGCCCGCTCGACGCCGCCCAGCGAATCCTCGCGATTGTCGCTGGGCTCCTGATGATCGCCATGGCGCTACAGTTCTTCGGTCTGTTCTACGGCTTCCATCGCGCCGCGATCGGCTTCGGCGGCAGCACCCTCGCCATGTCCTTACGCAGCTTGCTCGCGACCCGAAGCCGAGCGGCCCCGATCGCCCTTGGAGTGTTCAACGGCTTCCTCCCCTGTCCGCTGGTCTATGCCTTCGCCGCCCAAGCGGGGAGTACTGCTGCTCCGCTTCCCGGCTTTCTCGTCATGTTGGCCTTCGGCTTGGGGACTTTCCCCGCGATGTTGATGATGGGTGGAATCGGCCGTGCTCTTGCGCCGGCGTGGCGGCAGCGTGGCGTGTGGCTGGCCGGCAGTTTCATTCTGCTGATCGGCCTGATCACGATCGGCCGGGGCGTCGTGCCGCTCACCGCCCATCACCTGCACGCCGCGGCGGCCGGGCATGATGCGCACGCCGGGCACGCGGGGGCAGCGGCCGATTCCGAATGAGCGCGTCACACGATAGCTTCTGTAGCCATTGCCGACTGCCCCTCGGCCTGCGCCCGATGCGACGGACGCTGAACGGCGAGGCTCGCGCGTTCTGCTGCTACGGTTGCTGCATCGCCTTTCAGGTGAACAGCGGCAGAAGCGAGGAGTGGGAAGCGGCCAAGCTGCTGATCCGGCTCGGCGTCGGCGGCTTCCTCTCCATGAACGTCATGCTGATCAGCTTGGTGATCTACGCAGGCGCCTTCGATGCGGATGCGTGGCTGATCCCTTGGATCCACCTGCTTTTGTGGATCTTCGCGACGCCGGCCTTGGTCATTCTTGGCGAGCCCTATCTGCGCGAGACCTGGGTAAATGCGGCAGAGGGGCGAGTGACCTCTTCCGCGCTCGTCGTCCTCGGCGTCGGCGCCGCTTACGCCTATTCCGTTTTCGCTACGATCGAGCGCAGCGAGCAGGTCTATTTCGACACCGCCACCATGGTGCTGATGCTGTTCACCATCGGCAATTATATCGAGGCGGCTGGCCGCGCCAAGGCGGCACGCGACCTCGAGCCTTTGTTGGCGGCCGAAAGCGAGTGCGCGACAATTGTCGATAAGGGAACAGAGACGCGCCGCCCGGTGCGGGAAATAAGCGCCGGAATGCTGGTGCGGGTCCGTCCGGGCGAGCGCGTTCCGGTCGACGGTGTGGTCGTCGAGGGCGAATCCCATACCGATGAAGCGGTGATCACCGGGGAGAGCCGGCGGATTGTCAAAGGCGTCGGCTCCGCAATGATCGCCGGCAGCATCAATCTGGATGGACCGCTGCTGATCGAAAGCAGTGGCGCGGGAACCGCGACCCGTTGGGCGCAGATTTGCCGGTCCGTTCGCGACGCGCTGTCCCGCCGCAGCCCGATGCAGCGCATTGCCGACCGCGTGGTTGGCATCTCCGTGCCTCTCGTTGTCATCCTCGGCGGACTGACGGTCCTCTATTGGGCAAGCTCAATTCCCTTCGATCGGGCGCTATTGGTCGGCCTCGCGGTGCTGGTGGTTGCCTGCCCCTGCGCAGTGGGCCTCGCCGCTCCGCTGGCGACCTCGCTCGGCATCGGGCGGTTGGCGCGCTGCGGCTGCCTCGTCCGCGACCCTGGCGCGCTCGAGGCCCTCGCACGCACGCGGTTGCTCGCCTTCGACAAGACCGGCACGCTTACCTCGGGCAGATCGCGTATCGTCGACATCGAGAGCGAGGGGGCGGGGAGCGACGAGGTGCTTGCACGGGTCGCCGGCCTGGAGCGGCATTCCGAACATGGGCTGGCTCACGCCATCAGCATGGCGGCCGCGGAGCGGGGCCTCGAGCCGGTTATGACCCACGATGTTCGCGCCGTGCCCGGTCGCGGCATCCGGGGCAGCGCCGATGGCCAGCCGGTGGCCGCCGGAAACAGCGCCTTGATGAATGATCTGGGCTGGTCGCTTGCGCCGACGCTACACGAGCGGGCGCGGTCGCTGGAGGCAAGCGGACATTCGGTGATCTACGTCGGCTGGGCCGGGCGGGTCCATGCAGTGCTGTCGCTCGACGACACGCCGCTTCCCGAGGCGCGTTCGACGATCGAGCAGCTGCGCAGCCTCGGGCTGCATGTGACGCTCTTGACTGGCGATCTCGTGCATGCGGCGCGTCGGGTTGCCGCCGTGGTTGGCGTTGAGGACATCCAAGCGGGCCTATCGCCGGAAGCCAAGCGGGCTGCGCTCGACCGGTACAGGCAAACTTACCAGGTGGTGGCGATGGTCGGCGACGGGCTCAATGACGGGCCGGTTCTGGCCGACGCGGATGTCGGCATCGCCGTCGGCTCCGCCACCGACCTTGCGCGCGAGACTGCGGCTCTCGTGCTGCCCTCGGGCGGGCTGTGGATGCTGCCGTGGGTCATCTCCGTGGCTCGCATGGTTCGCAGGACCATCCTCACCAACCTCATGTGGGCGTTTGGTTACAATCTGGTCGCCCTGACGCTTGCCATGCTCGGGCTTCTGCAGCCGGTCTTGGCGGCTGCGGTCATGGCGAGTTCGAGTCTTCTCCTGGTGGTCAATTCGCTGCGGCTATCCCGGCTGCCCGATCCTGTTCCCTCGCCGGTCCCGGGGCGGCCGCCAAGCGCGGAGCCGGACAGCGTCCACCGCGGCCTCGGCATTCCGGTGATGGCTGGTCCAGCGATCGAGCGCGGCTGAAGAACGCGTTCAGCCGAACGTGTCATGCGTGAAGGCAGCGTACCAGCCGATCGCTTCGTGCGCGGCCTGGCGGCGGGTTTCGGTGCTTTCGACGACCTTGCTGACGAAGGTATTGACGGCCTTGATCTTGCCCGCGTCGGGCTGGAAATTAATAGCGTTGCTGAACGCATCGTCAGGGGCAAAAAACGTATAGCACGAATTGAACAGGTGAGGCGGGAAGCGCGGCGATCCGGTGAGCGAGGCCGCGATGGCGAAGGCACAAGCCTTGGCCTGGCTGTTGGCGGAGAAGGCGGATTTCGGCATGTCGCCGCCGATGATCGCGTCGCCTACGAGATGGATGTCCGGCTGCAGCGTCGACTCGAACGTCGTCGGATCGACCGGACACCAGCCGGACTCGCTGGCAAGGCCAGCCTGCTGCGCCAGAGGCCCGGCGCTCTGCGCGGGGATGACATTGGCGACCGCGGCCTTGAATGTGTCGCCGGCGGTGATCACCGATCGAGTATTCACGTCGACCGCCTTGACCCCGCCGGTGAATTGGGTTGGCAGCCATTCGATCATTCCTGGATAATGGCGGGCCCAGGCGTCCTCGAACAGGTCCTGGGCCTTGAAGCTGTCCTTCGCATCGAGGATCAGGACCTTCGACTTCGGCTTGTACTGCTTGAAATAGTAGGCGACCAGGGATGCGCGCTCGTAAGGAGCCGGCGGGCAGCGGAATGGATCCGGCGGAACGACGATCACGAAAACGCCGCCGTCCTCCATGCTTTCCAGTTGCCGACGCAGCAGCTCGCTCTGCGGTCCGGCATTCCAGGCGTGCGGCATGACCAGCGTCGCGGCCTCGTCGTAGCCTTCAATGCCGCCGAACTTGAAGGCGATGCCCGGAGCAAGCACGAGCCGGTCGTAGGACAGCGTGGCGCCGCTCTCAAGACCTACGGTTTTCGCTACCGGATCGATCATAGCCGCCGAGTCGTGGATGACGGCAATGCCGTATTGTTGCGCGAGCGCCTCATAACCATGGGTGAGCGAAGCGAGCGAGCGAAGGCCGGCGAGGTAGAGATTGCTGAAGAAACAGGTGATGTATCGCTGCTTCGGTTCGACCAGCGTCACGTCGATCGCCGGGGTACCGGTGGCCAGGTATCTGGCGACCGTTGCGCCGCCAATGCCGCCGCCGATCACCACGACCCGGGGCTTGCTTTGGCCTCGCGCCACTCGGGGGGTGAGCGCCGTCAGCAGGGAGGCTCCCGCCAAGCCGCCGAACTGGCGGCGCGTCCATGATTTCATGGCGGGCCAGCATCCTCTCGATGCGTAGCGAGATAGCGCGCCACGTTGGCGAGCTCCTCGTCGCTGAGCGACAGCGCGATGGCGTGCATGACATGGCGAGGGGCTTCGCTCGCTCTATAGGCGAGCATCGCGTCGATGATTCTTTGCTCATCCAGGCCAGCGATGATGGGAATTCCCGCGTCGCTGCCCTTCAGGCTATGACAGGATGCGCAGGTCGCAGCGAGCTGAGCGCCGTGGCTGTCGTCCGCTGCGCCGGCTTGACCGCCGAGAAGCGCGAGGCTTGCGGCAAGCGAAAATCCGACCAGAGGGCGAGTCCTGGAGGCGATTCCATGGCTGAATTGCAGGGTCTCGCTTTCCGGTTGCGGCGCCATCTCAAATGACCATGAGATCGTGTGACAACGAGTAGACGTCGCCGCCATCCTCTTCCCAGACGAATTCCAGTTGGCCGCTTTCGGTCGCACGCAAATAGAATTCCAAGTAGGGGTTGGCCGCGACGGCCTCGTGGAGATCGACACTGAACGCCACCGCACCGCCATAACGGCAGACAAACCTGTTGATGATCTTGCGCGGGATCACCTCGCCTTGATCGTCGTGGCGCAGCCCCGTCTCCATCGGATGGCTGATGATGGTCTTAAGCTGAAAGACTTCGCCCTTCGCCGCAGTGCTTGGTGCGAGGACGCGTGGTGTTGGGTTGGTCACTGTCCGCCTCCCTCCCGGATGTCAAGCGCAGCCGTCGGTGGCCACGTCGACCCAGGTCTTGGTCATCAGCAATGCGCCGTCATTCATCTCGGCGACCGCCACGACGTATTGTGGCTTGGCGAGGCGGATGCGTGTCGACACGCGGGGGACGCTGCGCTGCGGCTCGAAATGGAAACTGACGACTTCGATGATCGGATTCTGCGGCGCGAAGACGCGGATTTGCCTCACATGGTCGGCCTCGGTCATGGGGCTGTCGATGTCGAGGCTCATGGGCACTGTATAGCCGGTCGAGAACACCGCCGGCATCAGCAAGTGAAGGCGATCGGACTCCGTTGCTGTCTTACCGGCGAGCCGCTTGACGAGCTCCAGCGTTTCGTCCTGCGCGCGCGCGCTCCGCGGCCCAAGGAAGGCGCTCACAAATACGGCACTCCCGGCATAGCCGGCCATCAATACATCGCGGCGCGTCAAGCCCATTGTCCCCGGTCTCCCAAGCCATGCCAGACTTATTGCGCCTTTCCCAAGACGCATGGACGGCGGCAGAACGTACACTCGGACACCAGTGCGGCAGCTTCTTGGATGACCCTCGGCAGCGACGGCGGCCTGGGGGCGATTTCAAGGCAGCGCCCAAGGTCCCTTTGGCGTCCGAACCCTCACCCTAACGCATTTCTATTCTAGACAGGTTCAAGACTACACGCCTGCCTTCGTCGAGTAAAGAATTAGCCCTGCCGCGCCGGGGTCCCGCCGCCGCACTCAGTTTTCGGCAAGGCTGGATGAGCGCACTGGCGCTTCCGTGCCGCTTATTCAGGCGCGCGAAGGAGCCGGGCGAGCTCCTCCTCCTCATCGCCGGAAAGCTTGTCGGCGGCGGGAGGCGCGGTCAGGCGGAATCGCCGGATCGCGACCGTCGCGCCTGCCGCGAGCACGATCAGCGGCGTCGCCCACAGGAGCAGTGTCCTCGCCGCGAAAGGCGGCTTCAACAGAATGAAATCGCCATAGCGCGCCACCAGGTAATCGTGCACGTCCTCGTCACTATCGCCGGCTTCGAGGCGTTGGCGCACGAGGATGCGTAGGTCGCGGGCGAGCGGCGCAGCGGAATCGTCGATCGACTGGTTCTGGCAGACGAGGCAGCGTAGCTCCGCGGAGATTTCTCGCGCGCGCGCCTCAAGCGCGGGATCCGCAAGCAGTTCGTCTGGCTGAACGGCCGCGGCCGTGGACGCCCAGACGAGCAGGGCGAGGACAGTGAGCCTCATCATGCTGTCGCTTCGGCCCTCCGTGCCGTGGCTCGGCGCGGCGCCCCGACCCTGAGCCTCCGATCGGAGAGGGAAAGGGCGGCGCCGAACGCCATGACCAGCGCGCCCAGCCAGATCAGCGTCACCAGCGGTTTGTAGGATGCCCGCACCGCCACAGCCCCGTTCTCGATCCGCTCGCCGAGGCTCACATAGAGCTGCGAGAAGCCGATCGTCTTGATCGCCGCCTCGGTGGTCGCCATGTCGCGTGTCGCGTAGAAGCGCTTCGCCGGCTTGAGCGGGAACGGCTCGCCGCCGCCGCGCGAGGCGAGGAAGAGCGCCTGCTCTTCCTGGTAATTGGGCCCCGTCGCCGGCGCAACTCCCTGGAAGAGCAGCGTGTAGCCGCCGACGTCGACCGTATCGCCCGGCTTTATCGCCGCGATCGTCTCCGTCTGATAGGCGCTCGTGGAAACGATGCCGATCACGCAAAACCCCATTCCGGCGTGCGCAAACAACGTGCCGAGCGCCGAACGCGGCAGCCCCCGAAACCGCGACAGGCTAGTCGAGGCGCTGGCGCGGAGCAGCTGGATCCGCTCAGCAAGATCGGCAAGTGCCCCGCAGACCAGCCACACGCCGAGTCCCAGCCCCAGCGGCGCCAGCACGCCTTTTCCGCCTGTCGCAACATAGGTGAGCGCAACCGCCACCAGCGCTGCGGCCATCGTTACGCCAAGGCGTTGCGCCGCGCCGGCAAGGTCGCCGCGCTTCCAGGCCAGAAGCGGCCCGAAGGGAAGCGCCATCAGCAGCGGGATCATCAGCGGCACGAAGGTGAGGTTGAAGAACGGCGCGCCGACCGAGATCTTCTGGCCGGTGATCGCTTCGAGCGCCAGCGGATAGAGCGTGCCGACGAGCACCGTCGCCGCCGCGGCCACCAGGAAGAGATTGTTGAAGATGAGCGCCCCCTCCCGGCTGACCGGCGCAAAGAGGCCGCCCTGCTTCATATCTGGCGCCCGCCACGCGAAGAGCGCGAGCGCACCGCCAATGAAGAGCGTGAGGATAGCGAGAATGAAGGTTCCGCGAGTCGGGTCCGCTGCGAAGGTATGCACGGAGGTCAGCACGCCCGACCGCACGAGGAAGGTGCCGAGGAGGGACAGGGAGAATGTCAGGATGGCGAGCAGCACGGTCCAGACTTTCAGGGCTCCCCGCTTCTCCATGACGACGGCGGAGTGCAACAGTGCCGTGCCTGCGAGCCACGGCATGAAGGAGGCGTTCTCGACCGGATCCCAGAACCAGAAACCGCCCCAACCGAGCTCGTAATAGGCCCAGTAGGAGCCCATGGCGACGCCGGCGGTCAGGAACATCCAGGCGGCAAGCGTCCACGGCCGTACCCAGCGCGCCCAGGCGGCATCGGTGCGGCCCTCCATCAGCGCGGCCACGGCGAAGGAGAAGGCCACCGAGAAACCGACATAGCCGACATAGAGGAGCGGCGGATGGATGGCGAGGCCGATATCCTGCAGGATCGGATTGAGGTCCTGGCCTTCGAGCGGCGCCGGGTCGAGCCTGGCGAAGGGATTTGACGTCAGCAGGATAAAGAGCAGGAAGGCGGAACCGATCCAGCCCTGGACGGCGATCGCGCGGGCGCGCAGCGGAGCCGGCAAATTTCCCCCGAACATGGCGAGCAATGCGCCGAACAGGCCAAGGATCAGCACCCACAGCAGCATGGAGCCTTCGTGGTTGCCCCAGACGCCGGTGACCTTGAAGAGGAGCGGCTTGGCAGAGTGGCTGTTCTGCCAGACGTTCAGCACCGAGAAATCGGATGTCACATAGGCGGCCGTCAGAGCCGCGAAGGCGATGACGATGAAGCCGAAGGCGACGATAGGCGTCGTTCCCGACACTGCGACCAAACGCATGTCGGCCCAACGCAGCCCGATGAGCGGCACGGTCGACTGGACCAGCATCAGGGCGAGCGCCAGGACGAGCGCATAATGACCGATCTCCGCGACTGAGAATGCTTGCGTCATCGCGCGACTCCCCTGCCTTCCTGCCAGACTCCCTGCGCCTTCAGCGCCTCCACGAGTTCCTTGGGCATATAGTTCTCATCGTGCTTTGCGAGCACGTTTTCGGCCGAGAGATTCCCCGCGCTGGTCAAAATGCCTTCGGCTACGATGCCCTGCCCTTCGCGAAAGAGATTCGGCAAGATACCAAGGTACACCACCTCGACTTGGTGGGAGGTGTCGGTGATGCCGAAGCTTACGCTTCCATCGGGACTCCGACGAACCGAGCCCTCGGCGACAAGGCCGCCGAGACGCAGCCGCGCTCCCGGCGCCAGCGACCCTTTCGGCAAGATCGGTCAGAGAGTAGAAGAACACGATCTGCTCTTTGAGCGCAAGGAGCACGGGACGCCCCGAGCACTCCGCTGAAGGGGTCGCCAGCGGCCTTCTCATCCGCTTCCTTGCCGCCGCTGCGAGGCCGGTCGGGATCAAACCAGACGGATTCGAAGAGTTTTCAGAGGATGCCTGGCGAAGCCGGGTGCGCAGTATCCTGGCCAAGGCGGCTCAAGAAAACTGCAGTCGATTTGGCCATTTCGACGGCAACCCCTTGGCCCATATTTCGGGGCCGGCTGCTCGAAAGCGGTCGCTCGGAAAGGCCCGTCGCCGCGCGAAAGAGCTGATCGCGCCGGCTTGTCAAAGGCCATCAACGAGCGACTGACCGCGAACCGGGTGTCGCGACAGATCCTCGTCCGGGGATAACCGAGCCGTCGGCGGAAAAGAGATGGTGGGCGCCCGGCTGGAAATCGACTCCGACGCGCTCGTCCGGCTGCGCGGCGGCCTGACCCTGGATCT
>CAYTTC010000049.1:0-24585 GCA_964440525.1 uncultured Propylenella sp.
GCACGCTCGCGGCGATGATGGAGCGCCGCTACGAGGCCTATAAGACGCATGTGGTGAAACCCTTCTTCCGCGATCACTTTGCCCGCCTCGACCGACAGATCGTGCTGGTCGACATGCTGGCGGCGCTGAATGCCGGTCCCGCCGCCATCCGCGATCTGGAGACCGCGCTCGCCGACGTGCTTTCGGCCTTTCGCCCCGGCCGGGCGAGCTGGCTCACCTCCATCCTGACGCGAAAGATCGACAAGATCCTCTTCGCCGCGACGAAGGCGGATCATGTGCATCACTCTGGCCACGACAATCTCGCGCGCCTGCTGGAGCGGCTGGTACGCCAGGCGGCCGACCGGGCCAAGTTCGCCGGCGCGCAGATCAGAATCGTGCCGCTCGCGGCGGTCCGCGCCACGAAGGAGGCGAGCGTGAAGCGCGGCGGCGAGCGCCTGCCGGCGATTGCGGGCGTCCCCATGCCGGGCGAGGAAGTGGGCGGCGAGATCTATGACGGCGAGACTGAAATCGCCTTGTTTCCCGGTGACTTGCCCGACGATCCGGAATCGATCTTCGAAGTTCCTGGCCCGACCGACGAGCGTCGCCTCGCTGAGGAAGCGCTGGCGCTCCGCTTCCTCCGCTTCCGCCCGCCGCATCTGGAGCGGACGGCCGAGGGCGTGACGCTGTCGCTGCCGCACATCCGCCTCGACCAGACGCTGCAATTTTTGATCGGGGACAAGCTCGCATGAGGACTCCGGAAAAAAGGCGCCTGCCGGGCGCGGTGCGGATCGACCATCCCTCCGTCGAGGCGATCGAGGAGGAGACGCTCGAGGGGCTGGAGCCGATCGAGGCCGACGCGCACCAGGCGGTGGAGGCGATCGTGCATCCGCCGCGCCGCGGCATCCGCTGGGGCGCGCTCGCCGCCTCGACGGGCGGCGCCATCGCGGCGCTCGCCATCGGCATCGCGTTCGATTCCCTAGTGCGCGACCTCTTTGCCCGCGCCGAGTGGCTGGGCTGGCTGGCGCTTGCGCTCGTCGCCCTCTTCGTCCTCGCGCTCCTCGCGCTGGTCGGACGTGAGGTGGCGGGGCTTTTCCGGCTGAAGCGGCTCGCGCGGCTCAGACTCGCCTGCGACGCGGCGGCGGTGAAGAACGATCGCGATTCCGCCGTGACCGCGATCCGCGCGGTGCTCGCGCTCTATCGCGGCCGCGCCGACACAGCGATGGCGCGGCGGCGCGTCGCCGCGCATCTCTCCGAGATCATCGACGGACGCGATCTCCTGATCCTCGCCGAGCGCGACCTCGTGGCGCCGCTCGATGCACGCGCCAAGGCGCTCGCCTCCGCTGCCGCGCGGCGCGTCTCGGTCGTGACAGCGGTCAGCCCGCGCGCCTTCTTCGATGTCGCCTTCGTGCTTTTCGAAAGCGTGCGCCTCATCCGTCGGATCGCGACGATCTATGGCGGCCGGCCGGGCACGTTCGGGCTCTTCCGGCTCTTGAAGGCGGTCTTGAGTCACCTTGCCGTGACCGGCTCGATCGCCGTCGGCGACACGATCCTGCAGCAATTCATTGGGCACGGGCTCGCTGGCCGGCTGTCCGCCAAGCTCGGCGAGGGCGTGGTGAACGGGCTGATGACGGCGCGGATCGGGCTCTCCGCCATGGACGTCTGCCGCCCGCTCCCCTTCCTCGCCGCGGAACGGCCGCGCCTCAAAGACCTCGCCGGCAACCTCCTGAGCCTCGGCGAGCGGGAGGGCTGACTTGGCCGTCACGAAGCGTTAGGCTTAACAATCCGTTCAGGTCTGGTTTTCTAAGGTCATCCGCAACGGAAACCCCGCATTCGGAGCTCAAGATGCCCCGTGTCTTTGCTTTTGTCCTAAGCGCCGTCCTTGCGATAGCCACCCTCCCCGCTCGCGCCGACGACGCCGCGGAGTTCATGCAGCGCTTTTCGGGCGCATGGGTCGGGACCGGCCAGCTTCTGTTCGTCACGACCGGCACCACGGAGTTCGCCTGCGAGCTGAACGGCGACCCGAGCACGACGCAGCTCACCTTCGGCATGAAGGGAACCTGCCGAATGGGATCGCTCGCCGCGCCGGTCCACGCCCAGCTTCGCTACAACGCCGACACCAACCAGTTTTATGGCCAGTTCATGGACGGGGCGGCGGGATCGGGCGTCGACATCGTCGGCGCGCGCGCAGGCCAGGGTTTTTCGCTCCGCCTCGTGCGCGGTGCGACGCAAGGACGGCTTTCCGCCGAGACGATCGGCAAGAACGAGATGAAGGTAGTGATCTACTACAGGGATTCCCGCTCCGACAGCGAGACCCCGGTCGTGGCGATGGGCTTTACACGCAAGGAAGTGATCACGGGGTCGATCGCGCCGTAGCCGTCTCGCAGAGGCGCCAGCCCTCCCCCCTTGAGGGTGGGGTCCGGCCTTGGCCGGACCTCGGGAGAGGGGGAGGTCTACGATCGGGCGAAGGTGGGAAATCTCAGTGCTCCCCCTCATCCGGCTGCTCCGCAGCCACCTTCTCCCTCAAGGGGAGAAGGCTCGCAGCCTCTCCTTCACGGCCATAGCTCTCCTCACCCTCTCCTCCCCCGCATTCGCCGAAGACTTCGTTGATCTCGAGCTCGTCCTCGCCATCGACGCGTCGGCATCGGTCGATGAGGATGAATGGAGCTTGCAGCGGCAAGGTTACGCCGCCGCGTTCCGCGACGCCCACGTGCAGGCGGCTCTCAGCTCGGGGCCAAGAGGCCGCGTGGCGGTGTCGGTCCTCGTGTGGGCGGACGCGACCGTGCCGCGGTGGGGGAGCGAATGGTTCGTGCTGGCCGGGCCTGAGGATGGCGATCGATTCGCCGCGTTCATGGCGGAGTTGCCGCGCGCCGCGATCGGCGGGACCGGGATCGGCGCGGGCGTCGCAGCGGCGATCCGCAAATTCGACCGCAACGGCATCGAGGCGCCGCGACAGGTGGTCGACGTGTCCGGCGACGGCCGCGAGACGCCGCCGCGCGAGACCGTCGTGCAGATGCCGATGGCGCGGGGCATGGCAATGGCGCGCGGCGTGACGGTCAACGGCCTCGCGATCGTGAACGAAGATCCCAGCCTCGCCACCTGGTACCGCGACAACGTGATTGCCGGGCGAGGGAGCTTCGTCATCACCGCCGACGAATACGCCGATTTCGGCGAGGCGATCCGGCGAAAGCTGCTGCGCGAGATCACACATCAGGAGCGGCTGACGTTGCGGTGGGCCCTCCCCCCTTGAGGGGGAGGGTGGGTCGCGGAGCGACCCGGGAGAGGGGGAGCTTCACGATTGGCCGCCGAGCGATATCGCAGACCTCCCCCTCATCCGGCCGCTCCGCAGCCACCTTCTCCCTCAAGGGGAGAAGGCCCGCACCTCCGCTAACCGATCCGCGTCTCGTTCAGCCGCGCCTCGTCGAGCTCCACGCCAAACCCCGGCTTCTCCGACAGCACCACCATGCCGTCGGCCGTGACATCCGAGACCTCAGTCATCATGAAATCCCGCCATTCCAGCGACCATTCCGGCGGATCGTAGGGAAATTCGAGGAACGGCGCGTTGGTGGTGCCGCAGGTGAAGTGAGCATTCGCCACATAGGAGAGCCCGTTCGACCAGGTGTGCGGCGTGAGGACGAGCCCCGCCTCCTCCGCCATCGTCGCCACACGGCGGAGCCCCGTGATGCCGCCGGTGAGACAGACGTCGGGCTGCAGCACGTCGAGGCAGCGCTCCTTGATCAGGTCGCGGAACTCGTAAAGCTCGCGGTTCATCTCGCCGCCGGCGATGCGGATGTGAACCATGTCGCGGAGCGACCGCATCCCCTTGCGGTCGCCACGATGCAGCGGCTCCTCCATCCAGTAGACGGAGAGGCGCTCAAGCTCGCGCGCGACCGGCAGCGCGTCATTCAAAGACCAGGGCTGCTCGTCGTCGTGGCTCATGCGCCAACCCTGATTGCAGTCGACCATCAGCTCGAGTTTTGCGCCGATCCTTGCGCGCACCGCTTCCAAAGCTTTGATGTCGTCGCGCCAGTCGCCGCGATGAAAACGCAGTTTTAGCCCGCGAAAGCCCCGCGCGAGATAGTTTTCGGCCGCCTCCGCCATCTGGCCGGGATCGCGGAGCGTCGCCGAGGAGGCATAGGCCGGCACGCGGTCGGAGCGGCCGCCGAGCAGCCGCCAGACCGGTTTTCCGGAAATTTTTCCCGCGAGATCCCACAGCGCCAGATCGAGCGGCCAGCAGCGCCCGTAGTGGAACTGGATGTTGTCGAGGATGCGATAGTGCCGCTCGATGTCGAGCGGGTCGCGGCCGACGAAGAGGTGCTCGTGGCCCGCAAAGCCGGTCATCGTGTCGCCCGAGCCGATCCCCTCAAGACCTTCGTCAGTCTTCACGCGCACGATCGTCGCCTCGAATTTTTCGCGCGGACGAAAATCCCAGCTCGGCCGGAATGGCGGGTCCAGCGGGAGGCGATGGTGCGTGATTTCAATCGCAGTGATTTTCATGGGGATCGCCGACCTCTATCGCACCCCTCTCCCAGAGGGAGAGGGTGTCGCCCCCCGGGTCCGGCCTTCGGCTGGCCCGAGGACAGGCTCCGGCGACGGGTGAGGGGTTGCGGCGTCTGTGTGCGCGCTCCGTACTGCCACGCCACAGCCCCTCATCCGGCCGCTCCGCGGCCACCTTCTCCCTCTGGGAGAAGGGCGCGCGTCCCGCGCAGCGCCAGTGTCATCCTCGCGAGCGGCAGGAGGTCGGCATCGGCGATCATGCGCTTCGTGGATTTTCGCATGCTCGCGTTTTCCGGCTGGACCATCGCAGCCGCGAGCTCTTCCGCTGTCAAACCCGGCGCGGCGGCCTTCGTGTCGAGATCGAGCCCAACCTCCGTTGCGAGCCGGCGAAAGGCTTTGGGCACCGCATCGGCGTCGGCGCCCTCCCCCATTGCCTCGGCGACGCGCGCGAAGGCCTCGCGGTTCCCCTCCACCACCCATTCGGCCGTGGCGGCAAAAGCAAGCGTCACGGCGAGGCCGTGCGGCACCGGTGCGAGGCTTCCGAGCGCGTGGCCGATATTGTGGGCGAGCGCCGTCCCCGCTTTGTGAATAGCGAGCCCGCCGAGCGCGGCCGCATCCAACATCCCCGCCCGCGCGGAAATGTTCTTCGGCTCGCTGACGGCGGTCGGCAGGTGCTTCACGACAAGGCGGATGGCTTGATACGCCGCCACGTCGCTCTCGCGCGAGGCTTTGCGGTTGGTCGCCGCCTCGATCGCATGGACGAGCGCGTCCATGCCCGTCATGGCCGTGAACTTCGCCGGCAGGCCGAGCGTCAGCTCCGGATCGAGTAGCGCGAGATCGGCTTCGAGCGGCGTCCCCCAGAACCAGTATTTCGTTTTCGTGGCGTTGGAGACGACCGAGATGCCGGTCATCTCCGAACCGGTGCCGGCAGTCGTCGGGATGCAGACGATCGGAACCGATTTTTCCGGCAGCGGCGTCGCTGCCAGGCGAAAGTCGGAGACCGGCGCATCGGTCGAAAGCATCACCGCCGCGAGCTTGCCGGCGTCGAGCGCCGAGCCGCCGCCGAGGCAGACGACCAACTTCGCGCGAGCGGATTTTCCAAGCTGCCGCGCCGCCTCGACCTGATCCTCCTTTGGCTCGCCCGCGACTTCCGCGTAGACCGCGACGGGCAAGCCCGCCGCTCCAAGCGCCACGTAGGCGCGATCGACGATGCCGAAGGGCTTCAGCCCGGAATCAGCGACAAGAAGAACGGCGGCGCCGTCGCCGGCAAGCGCGCGTGCGTGGTCACCGAGCTTGGCGAGAGAGCCCGCGCCGGAAATGATGCGCGGGCCGTAGGACACGCCGTGAAAGGACATTGGCGACGTTACCTTTCCAAGTCAGGGTCAGCACTGATCATGGAGCACGCCTCGATCCGGTGACCATCGGGATCAAGCACGAAGGCAGCGTATAGCCGTCACCGTACCCGGGCCTCAAGCAAGATCGCTGACGCCGAGCGAGATGTGGCCGATCATCGTGTGGAGGTTCGTTTCCGCGCGCGCGCCCGCCGCCGCTCGTCAGCGATGCGCCGGCTTACCCTCGCTTATTCCGAGGCACAAGCGGGAATGAAGAAGCTCGCTCGGATAGCGCCGAACTGAAGATCGGTCTGGGTGCTGTTCGGAACAAAGTCGGCAGGCGCTGCTCGGCGACTAAAGCTGGATCAGTTTCCGAGAGCCTGCCAGAAAATAGTCATCTGCGGCGCGCTGACGATGCCCCCGCCGTCGTCGCGATTCCCGCTCACCAGAACGCTACCCGTAGTGACGGCTTCGATCTGCACGGTGTAGGCGAGTCCGGAATTGGGGCTCGCGATGGGTGTCGCCACGACATTGAAGCATTCCGTGGGGAAGACTTTTAGGAAGTTGATGGTGGTGGAACCTCCCCCGCCGAACAAACTGGCGCGACCCCATTGGACGATGAGACCGTCGGGATTTTGACTGTAGCCATTTTCCTCAAGGAGAGCGTCGCTCACTGATCCTCGCAATGCTTCGGTATGGAATGGGTGTCACCTGACCGAGCAACCTTTACCGGAGTTGCCTGTCATAGTCTACTACCCTTGGTAGTATTACCGCCGCCCGGATTGGTCGACTAGTGCAGCGCCGGCGCGCCCCGCTCGTCCTGCATCTCAATCACCGGCTGCATCGCCATCAGTGTGTCGTACGGCAGGTGGCAGAGGATCTTGTGGCCGGGCGCGGGCTCCACGATCGGCGGGGGAACGACGTCGCAGAGGCCGGGCATCATATAGGGGCAGCGGGTCGAGAAAGGGCAGCCCGGGGGCGGGTTGGACGGAGATGGAATTTCTCCCGTCAGCAGCACTTTGCGCTTCTTCACGCGCGTGTCGGCGATCGGGACAGCCGAAAGCAGCGCCTCCGTATAGGGGTGATAGGGCGGCGCAAAAACCTCGTCGGTCGTCCCCTGCTCCATGATCTGGCCGAGATACATGACGATGATGCGGTCGGCGAGATAGCGCACGACGGAAAGGTCGTGGCTGATGAAGAGCAGCGTCGTGCGGTGGTCGCGCTGGATGTCCATCAAAAGCTCGGTCACCGCCGCCTGCACCGAGACGTCGAGCGCCGAGACCGGCTCGTCGGCGATGACGACGGCGGGATTGCCGGCAAAGGCGCGGGCGATGCCGACGCGTTGTTTCTGACCGCCGGAGAGCTGCCGCGGTCGGCGCTTGGCGAAGTCGCGCGGCAGCTTGACCGTGTCGAGCAGCTTCATGACCAGCGCCTGGACCTTGTCCTCCTCCGTCTCGACGCCGAATTTTCTGATGACGCGAGCGATCTGCGAGCCAACGCTGTGGCTCGGATTGAGCGTGTCGAACGGGTTCTGAAAAATCATCTGCAGGTCGGAGATGGTCCGCTTGCCGCGTCGTTCGACCGGCAGATGGCCGAGCTCCAGGTTGCCGAGCGTGACGGAGCCCTCGGTTGCGCCCTCGAGCCCCACCAGGACTTTGGCGAAGGTGGATTTGCCGCAACCCGATTCGCCCACGATGGCGACGGTTTCCGCCTCGCGTGCGCTGAAATTCAGCTTTTCGTTCGCCTTCACGGTTTTTGTCTCGCCGGCGAAGAAAAGCGCGCCCGTCTCGATCTCATAGTGCTTGGTGAGGTCGTCGACCTTGAGCACGACGTCGCCGGCCTGGGTTACCTCGCGCCTTATGCCTTCGCTGACCGGCGCGTCCCAGTCGATCTCGTCGACGCGGATGCATCGCGAAGCATGGAAATCGCGGCTTTGAATCGGGATCATCGGGATCGGTTGCGCGTCGCAGCGGCCGGCGACGAAATAGTTGCAGCGCGGGCCGAAATAACAGCCCGGCGGGCGCTGGTGCGGGAGCGGAAGCTGGCCGGGAATGGCGACCAGCGGCCGGCTGTTCTTGTCGGCGCCCGGGATCGGGATGGAGGCGAAGAGCCCACGCGTGTATGGGTGGCGCATCGCCTCGAAGACTTCCGCGATGGAGCCGACCTCGACCGCCTCGCCGGAATACATGACGGTGATGCGGTCGCAGGTTTCCAGAATCAGCCCGAGATTGTGCGAGATGTAGATCATCGAGGTGCCGAACTCGGCGGAAATCTCCTTGATCAGCTCGACGATGCCCGCTTCCACGGTCACGTCGAGCGCCGTCGTCGGCTCGTCGAGGAGAAGCAGCTTCGGGTTGGAAAGAAGCGCCATGGCGATGACCACGCGCTGCTGCTGGCCGCCCGAAATCTGGTGCGGGTAGGAATTCATGATGCGGTCGGGGTCTGGCACGCGCACGCTCGCCAGCATTTTTCGCGACCGCTCCATCGCCGTCGCTTTGTCGACGCCCTCGTGGAAGATCGGCACCTCGGCGAGCTGCTCGCCGATCCGCATGGCGGGGTTCAGCGAGGCCATAGGCTCCTGGTAGACCATGGCGATCTTGGAGCCGCGGATCGCCCGGAGCTCGTCCTCGCTCATGGTGCGCATGTCGCGGCCTTCGAACAGGATCTCGCCGCCGACGATTTTTCCGTTCTTGCCCATGTACTGCATGATGGCGAGGGCGACGGTCGACTTGCCGCAGCCGGATTCGCCGACGATGCCTTGCGCTTCGCCTGGCATGAGCTTCAGGTTGAAGTCGATGACGGCGGGAATTTCACCGGCGCGCGTATAGTAGGAGATGGAGAGGTTGCGGCACTCGAGCACCGGCGTGACGTCGGGCGTCTCCCGCACCGCTTCGCGTTTCACCAGCTCCTGCATCAATCCCTCATGCTCATTTCGCGCAGCCCGTCGGCCATCAGGTTGAAGCCGAGGATGAGGCTCGAGACCGAGAGCGCCGGGATGAGGAGCATATAGGAGAACTTCCAGACGAGTGCGGTCGTGGAGGCCTCCTTGATCATGAGGCCCCAGTCGGGGTCAGGCGGTTGCAGGCCGAGCCCGAGGAAGGTGAGCGTGGTGATGGCGACCGTAGTGTAGCCGAGCCGCAGGCACGCATCGACGATGAGCGGCCCGCGCACATTCGGCAGCAACTCCACCACCATGATCCACAGCGGATGCTCGCCGCGCACCTGCGCCGCGTAAATGTAGTCGCGCGACTTCACATCGAGCGCCAGGCCGCGCACGATGCGCATGATCTGCGGTGCCGAGGAAAACGTGACGGCGATGACGATGTTGAAGCCGCTCGGCCCGAGATAGTTCAGGATCAGGATGAAGAGCACCATCACCGGAAACGAGAGGAGCACATTGGCGAAGAACGAGACCAGCTGGTCCCACCAGCCGCCGAGATAGCCGGCAACGAGGCCGAAGATGGTGCCGACGATGTAGGCGACGACCGTCGCGGTGATCCCCCAGACGAGCACGCGCTGGCTGCCCCAGATCGTGCGCGAAAGCATGTCGCGGCCGCGCGTGTCGGTGCCGAGCCAATAGAAAACGCCGTTCTTTTCGCTGAACGGCGTCATGAACGGCGCGACCGGCTTGTTGGGATCGAGCAGCGGCAAGTACGGCGCCGAAACCGCGAGGATCACCCAGAAGAAGACGAGTGTCACACCCACGACCGCGACGGTCGACTCCCGCCACGCCCACACGGCTGTCATGTAGAGCAGCAGAGCCGCCGGAACCGCGGGCAGGAGGACATAGCTGTCGAGGTCCCCGAGTTGGCGCTGGAACATCACATAGGCGACGAGCGGCACCCACATGAGGAGCAGCAGAAAGAGAATCATGCGCGGCTTTGCCAACCGCGCGAAGATCGGGGTGGGAGGAGCGGGCGCTGCGACGACGGACATGCCCCTCCCCTAGCTGAACCGGATGCGCGGGTTGAGGAAGGTGTAGCCGACGTCGGAGATGATCTGCGACAGCACGGCAACGAGAACGGCGGCGAGGGTTGCCGCCTGCACCACATAGAGGTCGCCGAAGAGCGCCGCGTCGAGCAGCAGTTTTCCAAAGCCCTCGTACTGGAAAAACACCTCCACCACGACAACGCCGGAGAGAAGCCAGTTGAGCTGCAGGACGATGACGGTGAAGGGCGCGATCAGCGCGTTCCTGAGCACGTGCTTTATGATCACGCGGCGATAGGGGATCCCTTTGAGGACGGCCGTGCGCACGTATTGCGAGGTCATCACCTCGGCGACCGAGGCACGCGTCATGCGCGCTACGTAGCCGAAGTCGTAAAGGACGAGCGTGAGCACCGGCAGGACGAGGTACTCGAGGCCCTCCCCTTTTGATTTCGCCGGGAGCCAGCCGAGACCGAGCGCGAAAATGACGGTGAGGAAGATCGCCGTGGCGATTTCCGGAATGGAGGTAAAGAGGATCGACAGGAACGAGATGGTGCGATCCTGCATGGAGCCTTCGCGGATGCCGGCAAACACTCCGGTGATCAGGGCGATCGGGATCATCAG
This sequence comes from uncultured Propylenella sp., assembly GCA_964440525.1. Lineage (GTDB taxonomy): Bacteria > Pseudomonadota > Alphaproteobacteria > Rhizobiales > Afifellaceae > DASWJZ01. The sequence goes on from CAYTTC010000049.1 coordinate 10,353, forward strand.
CGCAAAAACCCAGGCAGCGAGGATGCCGGTATTGGTGAGCGCCCTCCCCAGCAGCTTGCCGACATCCGCGTTCTTCTGGAACGAGCGCCCGAAATCGCCCTGCGCGAGGTTGCCGACCCATTTCACGTAGCGTTCGTAGAACGGGACGTTCAGTCCCTTCGCTTCGAGCCACCGCTCGTAGTCGGTCTCCGTCAGCGCCTCGACGGCAAAACCGCCGAGCTCGTTGACCGCGAGCTGCTTCTTGAATTTTGCGCTGTCGAAGACGGCGAAGAGGACGAGCGAAACCACGGCCATGATGAGGAGCATCTGCGCAAGCCGCTGCAGAATGAGCTTCAGCATGCCCTACCGCCCCCCTTTCACCCCCTCGCGTCACGCCAGCCTGGGCGGGCACGCGCAAGGTAAGACCGGTCCCGTGTCCGCAAAGCGGACACGGAAAGCTTGCACCAGTTCAGGTCAGGCGTCGATCCAGACCTTGTTGTACTGGTGGTAGTTGGTCGGGTGCGGCGGATAGTTGTGCACCTTGTTGGAGGTGAACGTGTAGACCGGCCGCCAGATCGGCTGCACCATGATCGCGTCGTCCTGCAGGATCTTTTCGACCTTCTCCATGATGGCCCTGCGGGCCTCCACGTCGAGTGTGGCTTCAGCCTCGTCGAGCGCCTTCTCGAATTCCGGATTCGCGTATCCGGTCTCGTTCCAGGCGACTCCGCTGCGATAGGCGAGCGACAGAACCATGGTGCCGAGCGGGCGGTGCGTCCAGGCCGTGGCGCCAAAAGGCGTGGCGGTCCAGATTTCCCAGTATTTCGACGCCGGCATCACATTGACGTTGAGCGTGATGCCCGCTTCCGCCAGCTGGTCGCGCATGGCCTCGGCGGCCGCCTGGTGCCACGGTCCGTCGGTGTTGCCGACGTCGATCGTGATTTCCAGGCCTTCCTTCCCCGCCTCGGCCAAAAGCGCCTTGGCGCCTTCCACGTCGCGAGCGAGCGGCGCCAGCGCGAAATATTCCGGATGGATCGGCGAGACGTGGTGATTCTCGCCGACGTCACCGCCCTCGGTGAATACGAGCGCCTTGATGGCGGCGTTGTCGACCGCCTTGAGGATAGCCTGGCGCACGCGCTTGTCGGTGAACGGCTCTTCCGTGACGTGGAAGCGGCAGCACACCGTCTGCGCGGTGCGGATCGCGATGATCTGCCCCTCGATCGACTCCGCAAGCGGCAGCTGCTCCGCGCCAAATTCGTAGATGGCGTCCACCTCGCCGGAGGCGAGCGCGGTCAGCTGGTTCTCGGCGGCGTAATTCAGGTAGTGGATCTCATCGAGATAGACATCGCCACCCCAGTACTGGAAGTCGGCCTTCTTTTTCAGGATGCACTTGTCGTCAACGGCGAACTCCGCGAGCTCGTAGGGGCCAGTGCCGATCGGGTTGTTTTCGAACGGCGGCTGGAAGCTCCGATGCACGATCGCCGTCGGATAGTTGTACATGTCCTCCGGCACGGAGAGCACCGCTTTTGTCAGGTGAAGCACGACGGTGTGATCGTCGGCGCGCTCGACGGAGCCCTCGATCATTTTCTTCACCATCTTCGCCGAGCCATCGTCGTTCTTCTCGCCGGAATCGACCTCTTGCGTCATCGCGGAGAAAGTCGAGAGGCCGGCATTCGACGAGGCGACGGCCGGATCCATCCAGCGGGTGAAATTGAAGATCACGTCGTCGGCGTTGAAGTCGTCGCCGTTGTGCCACTTCACGCCCTGGCGCAGATGCAGGGTCCAGGTCTTCAGATCGTCCGCCGCTTCCCAGCTTTCCGCCAGCATCGGGTGGGTGACGTTGTTCGGGTCCGTGAAGACCATGTATTCGATGATGTGGCGCGTCTGATTGGATTTTTGCGTCCAGTCGAACGTCGCCGGGTCTTCCATTTTCTGCACTTGCATGCCGACCTTGAGAATGCCGCCCTTCTTGGCGCTCGGGTCGTCCATGAAGGGGATCGTCCCCTCCTGCGCGAAAGCAGGCACTGGCAGGCCCGCCATGGCATAGGCGGCGCCGGCCGCCACGCCGGTCAACGCGGCGACGCGAATGAAATCGCGCCGGCTCAATCGGCCACGCTCCATCAACTCGAACGCCTCTTTGGCTTTCGGATGCAGGCGGCCTTCGAAATCACGCGATGATGACATCCCTCTATTCTCCCTGTCTTGTCGACCGGACAGCGGCCGATGCGGCGCGAAACGGGCGCATGACAATGACGTTGCCTCGCACCTGCCCGCTCTCCTTGGCGCTGAGCCTAACATGTCGTGGGCTTGACGCCATCCACCCCGATGCGACCGGCAATAATATTGAATCCTGCGTGTCGTGCTAGGATTACCCGATGTCGCGATCAGATCGCTTTCGCCCCAAGATTCGGATTTGGTATCGCGTAGCGCGCGTACTCAGTGCTACGCCGCGCAACGATCTGTCGCCCGCGCCAACAACGCGGCGGGCCGCGAGGAACGCCTGAAATGCTCGACGCGCCTGAAGAGCCACAACAGCGGCGCGGGCGTCGCTCCGGCGGCCGCGCCGGCAATCGGCAGCGCGCCGGCACCGCCGCCATCCACCAGACGCCGTGGACGATCCCAGAGAACCTCGACCGCCCTGTCGAGCCGCTCGATGAGGAAGGTGTCGAGCGCGTTCACAACGGCGCCATGCGCATCCTCGAGGAGATCGGCATCCTCTTCCTGAACAAGGAGGCGCTGCAAATCCTGAAGGACGCCGGTTGCGACGTCGATATGGACACGCAGCGCGTGCGCATGGACCGCGCCTTCGTGATGCAGCAGGTGAAGAAGGCGCCGCGCACCTTCACGATCACGCCGCGCAATCCGGAACGCAGGGTCACGATCGGCGGCAATTCAATGGTGTTCGTCAATGTGTCGAGCCCACCGAACGCAATGGATCTCGACCGCGGCCGACGGGTCGGCGACCGCGAGAGCTTCCGCGATCTCATGAAGCTGACTCAATATTTCAACTGCATTCATCTCGCCGGCGGCTATCCGGTCGAGCCGGTCGACATCCACGCTTCGATCCGCCACCTCGACGCGATCTACGACAAGCTGACGCTGACCGACAAGGTTGTGCACGCCTACTCGCTCGGAAAGGAGCGGGTTGAGGACGCGATGGAGATGGTGCGGATCGCCGGTGGCTTCTCGCATGAGGAGTTCGAGGCATCGCCGCACATGTACACGAACATCAACTCGTCTTCGCCGTTGAAGCACGATTTCCCGATGCTCGACGGGTCGATGCGACTTGCGCGCCGAGGCCAGCCGGTGATCGTGACGCCGTTCACCCTGTCGGGCGCCATGGCGCCGGTGACGATCGCCGGCGCGGTTGCGCAGCAGACGGCGGAGGCGCTCTGCGTCGTGGCGCTGCTCCAATGCATCAAGCCCGGCGCGCCGGTGGTCTACGGCTCGTTCACCTCCAACGTCGACATGAAGTCGGGGGCCCCGGCCTTCGGCACGCCGGAATATGTGCGCGCGACGCAGATCTCGGGGCAGATGGCCCGTTATTACGGCCTGCCACTCCGCGCCTCGAATGCCTGCGCGGCGAACGCTCCCGACGCCCAGGCCGCGTGGGAAAGCGCCAACTCGCTCTGGGCCTGTATCACCGCCAAGGCGAATATCGTCTATCACGCTGCCGGCTGGCTAGAGGGCGGGCTGATCGCTTCCTACGAAAAATTCGTCATCGACTGCGAAACGCTGCAGCAGGTGATCCACTACATGAAGCCGATCGGAACGACGGATGACGACATCGCGATCGACGCCATCGCCGCGGTCGGCCCGCGGAGCCACTTCTTCGGCGCCGAGCACACGCAAGCGCGCTACGAGACCGCGTTCTACAGCCCGTTCCTCTCCGACTGGCGGAACTACGAGGCCTGGGAGGCGGCGGGCGCCATCGAGACGCCGCAGCGCGCCAACGCGATCTGGAAGCAGATCCTGGCGGAGTTCGAGCCCCCACCCATCGATCCGGCGATCGAGGAGGAGCTTCGCGAATTCGTCGAACGGCGGAAGCGCGAGGGCGGCGCCCCGACGGATTTTTAGGCTAAGATTCAGACATTTGCGGGAGGCGGGTTGTCGATGAAATCCCATGCCCAGGTCGCGGTGATCGGCGGCGGCGTCGTCGGCTGCTCGGTGCTCTATCATCTGACCAAGGCCGGCTGGAAAGACGTGACGCTGATCGAGCGGCGCGAGCTAACGTCCGGCTCCACCTGGCACGCGGCCGGCGGCTTTCACACGCTGAACTCCGACCCGAACGTCGCGAAGCTGCAGGCATACACCGTCGGCCTCTACAAGGAGATCGAGCAGATTTCCGGGGAATCCTGCGGACTGCACCTGACCGGCGGCCTGCAGCTCGCCGACACGCCCGAGCGCCTCGATTGGCTCAAAATGGCGCATGCCCGCGGCCGCTATCTCGGCATGGAGACGGAGATCATCAGCACGGCGGAGGCGAAGAAGCTGCTGCCGCTGATCGACGAAAGCTATTTCGTCGGCGCCATGTGGGATCCAATCGAGGGGCATCTCGATCCCTACGGGACGACGCACGCTTACGCGAAATCGGCGCGGATGGCGGGGGCGGAGATCGTCCTGCACAACCGCGTCACCGAGCTTGTCCCGAACACCGACGGCTCGTGGAACGTCGTGACGGAGCAAGGCACGCTTCGCGCCGAGCACGTCGTCAATGCCGGCGGCCTTTGGGCGCGCGAGATCGGCCGCATGGTCGGCATCGAGCTGCCGGTGCTGGCGATGGAGCACCACTACATCCTGACCGAGGACATGCCGGAGATTGCCGAGATCAACCGCACGACCGGCAAGGAGATCGTCCACGCCATCGATTTTTCCGGCGAGATCTACACCCGCCAGGAGCGCGGCGGTTTGTTGCTCGGGACCTACGAGAAAGCGGCGACGCCCTGGTCGCCGAAAGCGACGCCATGGGATTTTGGGCAGGACCTGCTGCAGCCTGACCTCGACCGCATCGCGCCCTCGCTCGAGGTCGGCTTCAAGCATTTTCCGGCCCTGCAGCACACCGGCATCCGAAAGGTCATCAACGGGCCTTTCACCTTCTCGCCCGACGGCAACCCGCTGGTCGGGCCGGTCCGGGGCCTCAGGAATTTCTGGTGCGCCTGCGCCGTCATGGCCGGCTTCAGCCAGGGCGGCGGCGTCGGCTATGCGCTGTCGAACTGGATGGTCGAAGGCGATCCCGGTTTCGACGTCTGGGCGATGGACGTCGCTCGCTTCGGGCCATGGGCGACGCAGGGCTACACCAACGCCAAGGTGCGCGAGAACTATTCGCGCCGCTTCCGCATCCGTTTTCCGAACGAGGAGCTGCCCGCTGCGCGGCCGATGCAGACGACGCCGCTCTACGACAAGATGATTTCTCAAGGCGCGGTCATGGGGGACTCATGGGGTCTTGAGACCCCGCTCTGGTTCGCGCCGAAGGGCGTCGAGCCGAGAGACGTCGTCTCCTTCCGCCGCTCCAACGATTTTCCGCACGTGAAGGCCGAGTGCCTCGCCGTCCGAAAGAGCGTCGGCGTCACCGAGATCGCCAACTTCGCCAAATACGCGATCGGAGGGAGCGGCGCCGAGGCTTTTCTGTCGCGGCTCATGACGAACCGCATGCCGAAGCCGGGCCGCATCGTGCTCACCCCGATGCTGAACGAAAAGGGCAAGCTCATCGGCGACTTCACCATCGCAAAGGCCCCGGCTGCGAACAATGGTGACGACCGCTTCTTCATGTGGGGGTCGAGCCAGGCGCAGATCCATCACATGCGCTGGTTCGAGCGGCACCTGCCGCATGACGGCTCGGTCACGATCAGGCCGCTCGGCATGGACCTTGTCGGGCTCTCCATCGCCGGACCGAATGCGCGAAAGGTGCTGGCGAAGCTGACCGACGACGATGTCTCGACGGAGGCTTTTCGCTTCCTCGATTTCCGCGAGACGCATCTCGCCGCGGTGCCGGTGATGGTGAACCGCGTCACCTATACCGGCGACCTCGGCTACGAGATCTGGGTGAAGCCGGAATATCAGCGCCGCCTCTACGACAAGGTGATGGAGGCGGGCGAAGAGTTCGGCATCGTGAATTTCGGCATGCGCGCTCTCCTCTCGCTGCGGCTCGAAAAGAACTGGCCGACCTGGTTCCGCGAGCTCAGACCGATCTACGGACCCTTCGAGGGAGACGTGGGGCGCTTCGTCGATTTGAAGAAGAACGATTTTGTCGGCCGCGAGGCTGCGGCACTCGAGAAGGAAGACGGCGGAAAACTCCGCCGCGTGACCTTCGTGGTCGACGCCGCCGACGCCGACGTTTTGGGCGACGAGCCGATCTGGCACGGCGGAAAAGTGATCGGCTGGGTTACCTCAGGAGGCTACGCGCATTTCGTCGACCGCTCGCTCGCGCAAGGCTACGTGCCGCGCGAACTGGCCACGGATGGCGCAAGCGGATTCGAGATCGAAATTTTGGGCGAGCGCCATAAGGCGACGATTCAGCCCGAGCCGCTGTTCGATCCGGAAGGCGCGAGAATGCGGAGTTGAAGGCGCAGCCCTTTCCCTGGCTGCTGGCTATCGAGCTTCCAGCCACGGGTTGAATGCCTTCCATGCAGTTCAGGATTCCGAGAACGGATCGCCGCGATCGGTTCCGCGCGGCGGTAGCTCGATGGGCGCGCCACGAGGCGCCATTTCGATCAGAAAGCGCCCAAGGTGTTTCTTTGGGCGTACAGCTCCGAACTGCTCTGCCGAGATGACGACCACCGGTTGCCGCGCGCCAATGATCTGCGGCTCGCCTTTGCGCGCGCGCCACATGACCTCGGACAATCGCGCCTTGGCCTCCTGCACGGACCACATGGTGTTACCTTCCCGACCTGGTTCAATGTAATCCAGCATGGAAGTCGCGCAAGCGAGAAGGTTTCACGTCAACCCGGCGCGCATTCGCCGGTTGGCGGCGCGGTTCGTGCGATGGCCGCGACGGTCAGCTGTGATTGAAGAAACGAGCAAATGAGGAGAGCTCTCGTGCCATACGTCGATGGATTTATCGTGCCGGTTCCGGAGAAAAACCTGCAGGCTTACCGCCGCATGTCAAAGAAGGCAGGCGGTATCTGGCGCGAGCACGGCGCTTTGGAATTCCGCGAATGCGTGGGCGATGACGTCAAACCCGGAAAGCTCACTTCGTTCCCGCAGAGCGTCAAGCTCAAGCCCGGCGAAACAGTGGTGTTCTCGTGGATCGTGTTCAAGTCGCGCGCACATCGCGATCGCGTCAACGCCAAGGTTATGAAAGACCCGCGCTTGGCCGACATGATGGATCCGAAATCCGTGCCCTTCGACGCCAAGCGCATGATCTACGGCGGCTTCAAAGTTTTCGTCGACGCCTAGTTCGCCGTCACTTCCGTCACACGCCCGCTGTCGCAGCTTCGGTCGTTGGTCGATGTCGCGGTCGATGGCGCGGCAAGGATCAGGTTCGCGAGGTCGACTGCGGGTGCGATCTCGCCTTTCAGCGAGATCCAAAGCTCGGAGATGACGGCGTTCGCGCCGCTCCCGTTGCACCTGATGATGACGCGCTCTGCGGCACCCGCTCCGAACGCGTCGTCGAGTGCCGCTTCGATCTGGTCGCGCGTGAGAATCTCGCCGAGATTTGCGGCAAACAACGCCTGCACGGGCGAATCATTGAGGTCGTTCATGAGCGCCATCGCTTCGCGAAAATACTCGTCCGGGTCGGCGCCGGTGTCCGCTCCGGTATCGTCGTCCTCGTAGCAGGCGCCATGCTTCGGCCACTCGTGCAGATGCAGGCCCGACTGCACGCCGGGCATCACGACCGACAATTCGGTCATGACGGCGGCCGAAAGAGTGATGCTGGTGTCGCGCGGCTGCGTGCCGCCGCATTTCACCGGTGCGCCGCGCTCGCAATAGCAGGGAAAAATCTGCTCATCGTCGAGGTCGTCCGGCCAGAGCCCGTGCAGCGAAAAATGCGTGGCGTCGAACCGATCCGGCGACTGCGACTGGCACTCCGGCTTGTTGTGGCCCGCGGAGGAGGCGCAGAAGGCCGGCTCCCAGCTCGCGGCGAGGACCGCCTCGATGCTGTCGGGAGGAAGGCGCGAAGGGTCAGACGGCTGCGTGCCGGCGATCACCAGCGCGCTTATCGGAGCATAGGCGCCGCAGCTCATCGCCACCCAGCGCGATTCCGTGACCGGCGCTCCAGGAACTGTGACCTGGTAGTGCGTCCCCGGCGTGGCATTCCGCGCGATCATCGCATAAGCGCGCATCTTCTCCAGCCGGATGTTGCCGGGATTGTCGCTCGTCTTCTTCTTGTTCGCCTTGCACTCGGAAAGCGCAATCAAATACCCTTCGAGGGAAACCTGGGCTGCCGCGCCGCCGCCCAGCGCAAGCGCGGCAAGAGCCGCGATAAGCACGAACCTCAACATGGGCTGCCTCCTTCACGCGATCAGCATCGTCTCGGAACGGTCCCACGTTGCCGCGGGAAATTCAACCTCAGGTTACCGCTTGGGAATGATGGGCAAATGTCTCCGCCATGAACGCAGCTAGGCGACAGGAGCAGCTGTGCCTTGCAATATCGCTGCGGAAGCGGCGACAAGCGAGCCGTCGATACGCTATCTCCTGCAGGAGTGCCGACGATGGACGCTCAGTCGCCGAAAAGCCCCTTCCCCGGCCGCCGCCGCAAAATCGCGCCGTTCGAGCTTCCCGAGCACCCAGGTGAATCGGCACCGCGCAAAGCGCTCGATCTCTACGCCATGGAGAAGGCGGCAAGCCTCAACCAGCACGTCATCGGCTACGGTACGCTTGCTGAGGGAGAATGGGCGGCGCTCGGCCTCGATGCGCCCGACATGGGGAAGGCGCGCCGTTATCGCCTGACCCGCATCCGCGCCGAGCTCCAAAAGCGCGATCTCGCCGGCATCCTCGTCTACGACCCGCTCAACATCCGCTACGCGACCGATTCCACCGACATGCAGCTTTGGTCCACGCACAACGCCGTGCGCTACGCCTTTGTCGCGACCGAGGGCCCGGTCATCCTCTGGGATTTTCACAATTGCGAGCACCTCTCATGGCACCTCGACCTGATCGATGAGATCCGCCACGGCACGGCCTGGTTCTACTACGAGGCAGGCGAGCACACGGTCGAGCGAGGAAAGCGCTGGGCCGCCGAGATCGCTGAGATTCTGAAAAGCTGCGGCGGCGACCGAACGCGGCTCGCCGTCGACAAAATCAATCCGGTCGGCGTCGAAGCGCTCGCCGCGCTTGGCATCAAGGTTTTTGACGGCGAGGAGGTGATGGAGCACGCGCGCACTGTAAAATGCTCCGACGAGCTGAAGGCGATGCGCCGCGCCGTCGCCGCCTGTGAGGCATCGATGCGCGTTATGGAATCGGCGCTCACGCCCGGCATGACCGAGAACGATCTCTGGGCGATCCTGCATGCCGAGAACGTGCGCCGCGGCGGCGAATGGATCGAGACGCGTCTCCTCTCCTCCGGGCCGCGCACAAATCCGTGGTTCCAGGAATGCTCGGCGCGGGTGATCGAGGACGGCGACATCGTTGCCTTCGACACCGATCTGATCGGCCCCTACGGCTATTGCTGCGACATTTCTCGCACGTGGCTTGCAGGTTCAAAGCGAGCGACCAACGAGCAGCGCTCTCTCTACGCGCTTGCCGAGGAGCAGATCGCGGCGAACATGGAGATGCTGCGGCCGGGCCGAACGTTTCGCGAGCTGTCGCACGCGGCGGCAAGCCTTCCGGCCGACTATCTTGCGAACCGCTATTCGGTGCTCTTTCATGGCGTCGGGCTCTGCGACGAGTATCCAGCGGTCCCCTATCCGGAAGATTGGAAGCGCTCAGGCTATGACGGCGTGCTCGAGCCCGGCATGGTCGTCTGCGTCGAAAGCTATGCCGGCCGTCATGGGGGCCACGAGGGTGTGAAGCTCGAGGAGCAGGTGCTCATCACGGAGACGGGTCACGAAATGCTGTCGCGCTATCCGCGCGACGCTCGCCTGTCGTCGCGGTGAGGCGCAACCTCAGGCGAATTGCCGGCCGAGGGCTGCGATCGGGCTGTAATCCCATTCGTCGAACGTCCCGAGACCGGCGAGGCATAGTGCCTTCCGTGCGGAGCGGGTCGCCGGATCGGCGATCGCGTCCTTGATCACCGCGCGGATCGCCTGAACGTCGTTGTCGGGCCGCTCGATGGCGGTGATGAAGGGCAGGCCCGGCCGCAGCGGCGTCGTCTCGATGACCTTCAGGCGGGACGCCGCCTCCGGCTCGTAGCGAAGAGCCAAAGCCCAGCAGACAGCGTCGATCGCCGCGACATCGGCGCTTTCTTCCGCCACGGCGCGGACGGACGCCCGATGGCTCCCGCTCTCGATCCAATCGAACGCCTCCGCATCGAGCCCGGCCTCTTGCACCGCCGCGCCAAGTGCCAGATAGCCGGACAGGCTGTCGGCGGCGTTGTAAGCGACTCGCCGCCCCGCAATGTCGGCAAGCCGCTCCGCCGGCTGGTCGCCGCGCCCAACGATCATGCTTGAATAGTACGGCCCCTGACAGCCCGGAACGTTATAGACCGGCGTTCCGACAAGCTTGACCATTCCGCGCAATCGCGTCGAGAACGGGAAGCCGCAGGTCTGCGACAGAACGAGGCCGGAATCGCGCCAGACCGTATCGGAGGAGCGGGATCGGTCAAGCGTTGGAGGGGCAACAATGCCGGAGGCCGCGAGGCGTCCGGCGATTGCCTGCCACAGCGCGTCATTCGCCCACTCGACCTCCGGCCAATCGTACATGGGCAGCGACGCCACAGGGGCGGCGTCGGCCATCGATATCAACCTCGCCGCAGGAACGGATGCGTGACCGGTGCTTTGGCGCGGAAGAGATAGCGTCGGATCATGTCGCCGTAGCCCTTGAAGCTGTAGCTCTCATTGGCTGCAAGGAACGCCGCCCGGTTGGCGCGATAGAGCGCCGGCAGCTGGTACCACGGGACGCGCGGATTCTCATGATGCACATAGTGCAGATTGTTATTGAGGAAGAGTAGCCCGAACACCGGCGACGCCTCGATGATGACCGTGCGGCCGCCTGGCGCCTCATGCGCCTGATGCTCGGCAAAGGTGCGGAGGTTGAGGATCGACAGACCGAGATAGGCGGAGGCCGCGTAGAGCCAGACCGGAATGCCGCAGAACCCGGTCGTCCAGCCGAGCACGAGCGCAATCCCAAAAGCGTGGCGGAGCCAGGCCCAAAGAACCGCGCGGTCACCCGCCGCGATAAGCCGAGCCTCGTTCGCCGCGAAGCCGGCGGCCATGACCAGCGGACCCACGCTGAAACGCCCGATGAAGGTGTTGTTGAAGTCGAGCACCTTCTGGATCCAGCCCGGCAGCTGATGCCAATCGGCGACGGCGTAGTAGAAGGACTCCGGATCGTCATAGGGGTCCGTCAGCGCCGAATCGCTGTGATGGCGAAGGTGCAGCGCCTTGAAGCGGCGATAGGGAAAGAGCAGGCCGAGCGGCAGGAAGACCAGCGCCTCGTTGAGCTTAGCCGATCGGGTCGGATGCCCGTGCGCCGCCTCGTGCTGCAACGACGAATGAAGCGTGACGAGCGGCGCGACGAGGAGGAAAAGCAGGACCGGGCCGAGCTCGCGATAGAACATCGTCGCCAACCCCCAAAGTCCATAACAGGCGACGAGGAGGACGACGGTCGGCCACTCGATATTGCGCATCGGCGAACGGCGCGGCTGCATCGTGTTGAAACTAAAGCCTTTTTTTGTTTCACGACAATGTGAGAATGCGCACGTTATGTTGCATTTGAATTGCGATCAGCGCAGTTGATGTGCTAAATAAACAAAAGTTGCTGATTCACAACGAGGCCCGTTGCGGTGGATAAGCGCGAGCTCGGCCCGGTCTTTCGTGAGCGCCTGCAAATGCTCATCGAGCGCAGCGGCGTTACGCGCGCCACCTTCGCCAAGGCGGTCGGCCTCGACCGCTCCGCCCTGACGCAACTCCTCGCGAGCCAGTCGACGCGGCTGCCCCGTGCCGACACCTTGCGGCGGATTTCCGTGCACTATTCAGTCAGCCTCGACTGGCTGCTCGGCCTCTCCCAGGACGAGACATTCGCGGCCGAGATAAAGCCGGCGCTTGAGATCGCGGAGGCGCAAGGATCGGACGAGGACACTCTGCTGGAGCGCTGGCACAAGGAGGCGATCGGCTACAAGATCCGCTACGTCCCCGCGCAGGTGCCGGATCTTCTGAGAACACCCGACGTGATCGCCTACGAATATTCGGGCCGCGCCGCGCCGAGCCCCTCCTGGCAGCTCCGCAACGCCGAGTTCCGCCTCGACTACAACCGCCGTTCCGAGACCGACATGGAAGTCTGCATGCCGCGCCAGCGGCTGGAGCTCCTGGCGGAGGGAAAGGGCCTATGGCGCGGCCTCGACCGCCCCGCGCGCCAGGCGCAGCTCGATTACATGGCAAAGCTCGTCGACGAGCTCTATCCGAGTTTTCGGCTGTTTCTCTACGATCAGCGCAGGACCTACTCCATCCCCTACACGGTGTTCGGCCCGCAGCGCGCGGCGATCTTCGTCGGAGAAATGTATCTGGTGCTGAACGCCACCGAGCACATCCGTTCGCTGACGCGGCACTTCGACAACCTCATCCGCCACGCCGTCGTCAGCTCCAACGAAAGCGCCGCCTATATCGGCACGCTCGAGGTGGGCTAAGCAAGTTCGACGTTGGTCCCGTTCAAGGCACACTTCTGAGCTCGAACGAGCTGAGCCCCACCGCAAGGTTCAATCCCTTCTGCGCCTGCACGCTGACCGGCTGCAGCACGAAAGTCTTGCCCGACCCGCCGACGAGCGCATTGGCGCCGACGCCCACGCCCGCTGTCGCTTCCGCCGAAACGCCGACGTAGTTTCCCGCGAGCGCGCCCGGCGCGTAGGAGTCGACGGTCGGCGCCAGGACCCCCCATTTGATGTAGGTCGCGCCAGTCACCCCGATGTCGAGCCCAAGCTTGCGGACGACGCCGACATAGTTTTCCGTTGCACGCCCATCGGCCGCGTCGAAGGTGCAGGATAGGTTCTTGCTCGAGCCGATGATGAAGCCGGCGCCGCCCTCGACAACGCACTCGAGGAGCCCTATTTCCACCCGCGTCTGAGCCGCGGCCGGCAGCGCCGGCAAGGCCGAGAGTGCGATCACTGCGACGAGCCTCTTCATCACGTCCTCCCTATCGGTACGGTTGTCGTGCTAGGATAGCGCGCTTCGAAGCTTCGGGGAATTCAACCTTGCGGACTGCGGGCAAAGGTGCTTAGCGCAGCGTAACAAGGGTCGAGGACGTCATGGCATCGCTAGAGCTCCTGCTGGCCACCAATCGCGTGCTTCTCGCCGACGGGGCGACCGGCACCAATCTCTTCGCCGCCGGGCTCACCGCCGGCGATCCGCCCGATCTCTGGAATATCGAGCGGCCGGACGCGATCGCCGGCCACTATCGCTCCTTCGTCGAAGCCGGCGCCGACGTCATCCTCACCAACACTTTCGGCGCCAACGCGCCGAGGTTGAAGCTTCACAAGGCCGAACACCGCGTCTTCGAGATCAACAAGGCAGGCGCAGAGCTGGCGCGCGCCGTCGCCGATGCTGCCGGGCGCCCAATCGTGGTCGCCGGCTCGATGGGGCCGACCGGCGAGCTTTTCGTGCCGCTTGGAGCAATGACCGAAGCGGATGCGATCGCCGCCTTCACCGAGCAGGCGGAAGGATTGAAGGCCGGCGGCGCCGACGTCTGCTGGATCGAGACGATGTCCGCCGCCGAAGAGATGCGCGCGGCTGCCAAAGGCGCCATTGCCGCCGGCATGCCCTACGCCGTGACCGCGAGCTTCGATACGGCGGGCCGCACCATGATGGGGCTTCTGCCTGCCGACCTGCCGGCGGTCTTCGCCGATTTGGAGGCCGCGCCGGTGGCGATGGGCGCAAATTGCGGCGTCGGCGCATCCGACCTTCTCTACTCGCTCGTGCAAATGACGGAGGCGAGCCCCGGCCTGGCCTTCATAGCCAAATCGAACTGCGGCATTCCGCAAGTGCTGGGCGAGCACGTCCACTATTCGGGGACACCGGAGCTGATGGCGGATTACACGCGGCTTGCCATCGACGCCGGCGCGCGCATCGTCGGCGGCTGTTGCGGGACAACCCCGGAGCATTTGCGGGCAATGCGCGCTGCGCTGGACCAGCATGCCCCCGGCACACGGCCGGACCGTGCGGCGATCGAG